>CAZVWL010000095.1:0-10877 GCA_964630845.1 uncultured Fibrobacteraceae bacterium | reverse complement strand
GGCCTGGTGGAGGTGCCCATGGGCATCACGCTGCGCGAGATCATCGAGGACATCGGCGGCGGCATCCCCGACGGCCGCCCCTTCAAGGCGGTGCAGACCGGCGGCCCCTCGGGCGGCTGCCTGCCCGCCTCGCTGCTGGACATGCCGGTCGACTTCGATTCGTTGACCGAGGCCGGCTCGATGATGGGCTCCGGCGGCATGATCGTCATGGACGACCGCGCCTGCATGGTCGACGTCGCCCGCTACTTCATCGACTTCCTGATGGACGAGTCGTGCGGCAAGTGCGCCCCCTGCCGCGAGGGCCTCAAGGCGCTGAGCACGACCCTGAACCGCATCTGCCGCGGCGAAGGCCACCGGGACGACCTCGCCTTCCTCGAGGAGCTGTCGGCGACGGTGGCCGAGACCAGCCTCTGCCAGCTGGGCGGCTCCGCGCCCAACCCGGTGCTCAGCACGCTCAAGTACTTCAAGGAAGAATACCTGGCCCACATCGACGAGCACCGCTGCCCCGCCGGGGTCTGCAAGGACCTCATCAAGTACACGATCCTCGAGACCTGCCCCGGCTGCGGCGCCTGCCGCAAGCCCTGCCCGACCGGCGCCATCTCCGGCGAGAACAAGGCGCTGCACACGATCGACCAGGACCTCTGCATCAAGTGTGGCATCTGCTTCGAGGTCTGCAAGTTCGACGCCGTGGAGGTGAAGTGATGAGCGCCAAGCCCGCCACCCTCGCCCGCATCGAGATCACCGTCAACGGCCAGGCCGTCCAGGTGGTCCCCGACAGCTTCCTGCTGCCCGCCCTCAAGCAGCTGGCGATCGACATCCCGACGCTCTGCCACCACAAGGACCTCACGCCGACCGGCACCTGCCGCCTCTGCGTCTGCGAGGTGGAAGTACGGGGCAAGAAGCGCCTGGTGACCGCCTGCAACTACCCGGTGCGCGACGCGCTCAAGGTCGAGACGCACTCGCCGCGTGTCCTGCAGCACCGCAAGCTGCTGGCCGAGATGTACCTCGGCCGCTGGCCGCAGGTGCCGGTGATCCAGGACGTGGCCGCCCGCTGCGGCGTCACCGACGGCGCCCGCTTCCGCAGCGAGCTGACCGACGAGAGCCCCACCGCCTGCATCCTCTGCGGCCACTGCGTGAAGGCCTGCGAGGAGTTCGTGCAGGAGCGCATCCTCGACTTCGCCGGCCGCGGCATCAAGCGTCACCTCACCATGCCTTACGACGAGGTCGACCCGCATTGCATCGGCTGCACGTCCTGCGCGCACGTCTGCCCGACCGGCGCGATCCAGATCGTCGACGACCTCAACGGCCCGGTCGACCCCATGCTGATCCGCAGGCACGGCATGAAGATCAACGCCGAGATGGCCACGCTCGACAAGTCGCAGTGCCGCATGCGCGAGGTCGGCACGGCGAACATCGTCGACGTCATGGACGCCTACGACCTCTTGCCCGTGCACAACTACCAGTACGGCAAGCACGTGGACACGCCGCAGATCGACTCCAAGCGCCTGCGCCGCGACTTCTTCACGCAGAACCTTCCGGACGGCTGCTGGGCCGGCTGCTCCATGGCCTGCGCCAAGACGATCGACGGCTTCGAACTGCGCACCGGCCCGTACAAGGGCGACAAGGTCGTGGTCGACGGCCCCGAGTACGAGACCGCAGCCGGCGCGGCGAACATGGGCTGCTTCGACGCCGAGTTCCTCGCCGAGTACAACTTCTACTGCGACACCTACGGCATCGACACCATCTCGTTCGCCACCACGGTCGCGTTCGTGATGGAGTGCTTCGAGGCCGGCATCATCACGACCGCGCACACCGGCGGCAAGGAGTTGCGCTTCGGCGCCACCACGGAATCGCTCGAGCTGCTGCACGAGATGGCCCGCGGGGAGGGCTTCGGCGTGGACGTGGGCAAGGGCATCCGCTGGCTCAAGGACAAGTGGGTGCGCGAGTACGGCGCTCCGGCCGACTTCCTGCAGGACATCGGCATGGAGGTCAAAGGCCTCGAGTACTCGGAGTACGTCTCGAAGGAATCTCTCGCGCAGCAGGCCGGCTACGCCATGGCCGTCAAGGGCCCCCAGCACGACGAGGCCTGGCTCATCTTCATGGACATGGTCAACAACCAGCTGCCCTCCTTCGAGGACAAGGCCGAGGCGCTCTTCTACTTCCCGCTGTTCCGCACCTGGTTTGGCCTGATGGGCCTCTGCAAGCTCATCTGGAACGACGTGGTGCCCGCCGACAACAAGAAGTACCGCCCGCAGGAAGCCGCGAAGATCCCCGAGCACGTCGAGAACTTCCAGAAGTTCTTCGAGGGCATGACCGGCATCCCGCTGAACGAGAAGACGATGCTCGAGCAGTCGGCCCGCGTGCACAACCTGCAGCGCATCCTCAGCTACACGTTCGGCAAGGGCACCCGCGCGCACGACATGCCCCCGTACCGCGCGGTCGGCCCGGTGACGGTCAAGGAGTACGAGTCGCGCCAGGAGCGGTACGACAAGCAGCTCGTCGAGGTCGTCGGGGTCGACATCGCCGGCAAGAGCACCTTGGAGAAGATGGCGCTCCTGCGCGAGCATCGAGTGGCGCAGTACAACAAGGTCGTCGACGCGGCCTACGACCGGCGGGGCTGGACGCGCGACGGCGTGCCCACCCGCGAGCGCCTGCGCGAGCTGGGCATCGACCTGCCCGAGGTCGTCGCCCTCATCGAGGACGCCTGGAAGGACTGATGGACATCTTCGCCCGCAACGTACCCGGCGCGACGGCCCTGCTGCAGCAGCGGACCGTGGCCGTCGCCGGGTGCGGCGGGCTGGGCTCGAACGCCGCCGTGGCCCTGGTGCGCGGCGGCGTCGGCCATCTGATCCTGATCGATCATGACATCGTCGAGCCGTCGAACCTAAACCGGCAGCACTATTTCCTCGACGACATCGACCGCCTGAAGGTCGAGGCGCTGGCCGACCACCTGCGGCGCATCAACCCCGCGGTCGGCCTCGAACTGTGGGCACGGCGCATCGGCCCGCGCGACGTGGCCGCCCTCGTCGGCGCCGACCTCCTGGTCGAGGCGTTCGACCGCGCCGAGGCGAAGCGCTGGCTGCTCGAGGCCTGGTGCGCGGCGTTCCCCGATCGGTGGGTGGTCGCCGCAAGCGGCTTGTCGGGCCTCGGCCACACCGATGCGATCACGGTGCGCCGCTCCGGCCGGATCATCATGTGCGGCGACTTCACGTCGGACATGGCCGAGGGCCTCTGCGCCGCCCGCGTGACGATGGTGGCGGCGATGCAGGCGAACGAGGCGATCGCTTGCCTCGCGAGCAGCTAATTATCCCGGTAGCGTGATAGTTTTTAAGTTTTGACCAAAGAAAGTTGGCAACGTTGCCAACTTTCTTGGGTCAAACGTCAAATTCAGAAGCCGCCATTTCCTCGCGTCTGCAACGTTGCCGGCTTGATGTCCACCGCCATATATGGTGGCGCCGCTCGCCCCTCTCGCTCACGGAATCCACCCTTCGGTAATCTGTCCCAGCAAGAGGACACAGCCATTGGGTCGCGTCGAGGCCGATGACGCGCTGGGCCCGCCCCTTCACCCTCACAAACCTCTGCAAAATAACCACATATAAACTCGGCACGGCTCCTGGCACACCAGGTGCTTACACCGGGGGTAAGCTCGGCCATCACGAAACCAGCCGGGCCCCCGCCGACCAGGCAGGCGGCGCGACCCTGAAGACGAAAGGAGCGGGAGATGAAGAGGCACCTGATGCACCAGACGCTGGGCGTGGCCGCCACGCTCCTGCTGATCAGCGTCGTGTCCGTCGAGGCCAAGACCGCTGCGCGGGTGGAGTACCGCGACGGGCGCGTCGGCGTGGCCGTCATCGCCGGTGATCTGCCGGTCCGCGTCGTTCACCCCCAGCCACGCGCGATCGGCTGGCTGGCGGCCGACATCGGGCCGGTGCGCGTGATGGTCGGCACCTCACGGCCCTACTGGTCGCGCCAGCCGCTGCAGCGCTACGAGCTGCGGCACCTGCTCGGCCGAGACACCGTGCGCATGCTCGAGCGTCACGCTCGCACCATCGGCCACCGTGGCCCGCTCGAGGGCCGCTGGTACCGCGCCAACCGCCACACCGTCGTGCTCGAGGTGACCGCGCGCGGCGCACCCGTCGCCACACTGCACGACCGCGGCGCCAACGGCGTCTTCGAGCGCATCTACCTCGCGCCGGCGACCGTGGTCTGCCGCCGCTGACAAACCCGATGACACGGGCCCGGGGGCCGTCCGTCAGCCCCTGGGCCCGTCTTGCATTCCCCGCCGCCCGGTTTACCTTTCGAGGACCGAGACCACCGTCCCGCCAGCCCCGAAAGCGCCGCCGCCATGGCCCACCTGATCGTCAACGACCGCGACCACATCGCCTGGCGCGAGGGCATGACCGTGCAGGACCTGCTCGACACGATGGGCTACTCGTACGCCCTGATCACGGTGACAGTCGACGACCACCTCGTGGCCGAACACGACTACCCCCACCACCTGCTGCCGGCAGGCGCCAGGGTGAGCGTCTTCCACCTCGCGCACGGAGGCTAGCGCACGGAGGTTAGCGCACGGAGGCTAGCGCACGAGCACGAGCCGCTGCGTGTCGACCCCGCCGGCATGGCGCAGCCGCGCGAGGTAGACCCCCGAACTGACCGCGCGCCCCGCGTCGTCCGTCCCTCGCCAGATCGCCTCGTGCCGCCCGGCCGACCGCTCGCCGCTGATCAGCGTCGCCACCCGTCGCCCGTCGACCCCGTACACCTCCAGCCGCACCGGCCCGGCCTGCGCCAGCTCGTAGGCCAGCGTCGTGGTGGGGTTGAACGGATTGGGCGCAGCCGGCAACAGGCGCGTCGCCACGGCCGTCGGCGGCGCCGCCACCGTGCCGCCGTAGGGCGGCACCGGCCCGAGCCGTAGGGCGGGGTCGCCCAGCAACACCTGGCTGAGCACGGTCCAGCGCGTGACGGTGTTGTTGTGGGTTTCGTCGAGGTAGCGGGTGCGCATGTGGTCGACGGCCTCGCCGATGCGGATCGGCGTCGCGCCGTAGACCTCCTCGACGAAGACCAGGTTCAGCCGGTGCGTAGCCTGCGGGAACGCTGCCACGGACGAGCCGACGAACGCCGCCGCGCCGCCGTTCGGCGAGGTCATGAACACGGTCGCCAGGCACGGGATGTCGAAGCGCGCGACTTCGTTGTACATGCCGATCATGATGTGGTAGTTGGGGGCGTTCTGCATGATGCCGGCGTGATAGAAGCCAAGGTTCTCGGTCGCGATCCGCAAGCTGGTCGACGACGCGAGGCCCGCGAAGTACACCACGCCATGCCCGCCGCCGTTGAGCGCCGCGAGCGCGCTCGCAAGATCGAGCGGCCCGTCATACGGCAGATCGCCCGCATGCTGGTACAGGCGCAGCGTCGACGCTCCGACGGGGGACGCCTCCACGAACGTCGCGATCTGGTGCGTGTACATGGCGCCGTTCAAAGAAATCGGATCACCCGGTTGCCAGTTGGTCGGGAACACCACGCTGGCCATGAGCAGCATGTCCGCGAGGATCTCGTTCGCCCGCGCCTCGGTCGCCAGGGTCCCGTCGACGAACCGCGCCGCCTCGGCCACGGTCTCGACCGGGGCACGGCCGAGCGACACGTCGGGCTCGAGGTCTGCATCATCGCCCGGATTGCCGGCGTTGATGAACGGCTCGCCGTACAGACCGTTGCCGTTGGCGTCCCAGTCGCCGTCCAGCGCGGCGTAGTACAGGTCGGCGGGGATATCGGTATGGCCGCCGAACGGATAGTAAGTGCTGCGCGCATAACGCACCGGGACCACCGACGGGCCGCCCCCAAGCAGCACGAAGCGCACCCCCCACTCGTCGTGGGCGGCGCGGATGAACGAGCGGATGGTGGTCTGCAGGTCGAGGCCAGCCTCGACGCTGGCCTCGATCCAGGCCACGCTGACCACGGCGGTCCGCATGCCCTCCGCCTCGCGGAACGCCGCCAGGCGCTCGAACTCGCCGGCCAGCTCGTCGTTGGTGATCGTCAGGTGGTCGACCTGGCGGGGCGGCAGGACCTGGGCGGTCGCCACGGGCGTCGACGCCCCCACGAACACCAGGCAAGACATCAGGCAGAACAACAGGCAGCAGAAACGGCAGCATGCGGCACGGTCCACGATCGTCCCTCCGGCGGATCGGGTTGTTGACGGGCGTTGATTGTACCATGCCCGCGATGCGCTCTGCCACCGTATTCGACGCCCCGACCACGTTACGCTGGACGACCGCGCCCGCATGCCGCATCGTCACCGTCGACAACCAGCCACGCCCACGAACCGAAAGATCACGACCACCCATGCCCGACCCCGCCGCAAGCACGGCCGACATCGCGCCCATCGTCACGGCCCTCGTCACCACCGAAGGCCAGCTACACCCCGCCTTCATCCTGCTCTTCCTCGCCTTCGGCGTGGTCGTCGCCGTCTTCTCGTTCCGCGCGGATCGCAAGCGCCGGCGCCTGCTGCGCTCCTGGGCCAAGAGCCAGGGGCTCGCGTTGAACGAGGCCACCACCCGCGGCTGGGAGCGCGAATTCCCCGCGTTCAAGCTCTTCGAGCGGGGCGACAGCCGGCACACCGCACTGCACCTCGAAGGCACGGTCGACGGCCGCCGCGTGCGCTGCCTCGACTACCGGTACAACACCGGCTCGGGCAAGAACCGTCGGCGCCACCGGTACGGCGTCGTGCTGATCGACACCGGCACGCCGGTCATTCCCTTGGCCATCCGGCGCGAGCACCTCGGCGACCGCATCGGCGACTTCTTCGGCCAGCAAGACATCAACTTCGAGTCGGCCGAGTTCAGCCGCCGCTTCCACGTCTCCTCGGCGGACCGCAAGTGGGCCTACGACGTCATCCACGCCGGCACGATCGACTATCTGATGACCTTGCCGCCGGTGACCATCGCCTTCGGCTTCGCCGAGATCGCCGTCTGGCGGCCCGGCGCGCTCGAGGCCGGCAAGGCTCACGAGGACCTGAAGATCGCCCGCCGCATGCTCGACCTGATCCCGGCCGATGTCCTGGCCCAGCTCCGGGGAGGCAAGCCTTGAGCGCCACCACCGTCATCATCGTCGCCGCCGTCGCGGTCTTGCTGTGGATCGCGCTGAACTACAACCACCTGGTCAGGATCCGCCAGCACGTGCGCGAGTCGTGGTCGAACATCGACACCGAGCTGAAGCGCCGGTACGAGCTGATCCCCAATCTCGTGGAAACCGTCAAGGGTTACGCGGCCCACGAGCGCGACCTGTTCGCGCGCGTGGCCGAGGCACGGAGCCGCGCCCAGGCCTCCCAGGGCGGTCCCGGCAGCCAGGCCGCCGACGAGAAGCGCCTGGTCGACGGCGTCCGGCAGCTGTTCGCGGTGGCCGAGGCCTACCCGGAGCTGAAGGCGAGCGAACACTTCCTCGCCCTGCAGGAGCAGCTGACGACCGCCGAGGACCGTATCCAGCGCGCCCGCCGCTACTTCAACGCGAACGTGCGCGAGCTGAACACGCGCGTGGAGGTCTTTCCATCGAACCTGATCGCCCGCGCGTTCCGGTTCCGGCGCGAGGAGTTCTTCGAGGTCGAGGAGGCGGTGATGCGCCGGGTGGTCGACGTGTCGTTCACCGGCCCACAGGACGGGCGCTCTGTCTAGTGCGCGTCGATCCCATGCAGCATGCAGACCGCATGCTCGACCGTCCGCAGCACCTCCGCGAGGTACTCCTCGACCGCCCGTACGCTGCCCGGCAAGGCATAGATCAGCGTGTGACCACGCACCGCCGCCACCGAGCGGCTGAGCAAGGCCGACGGATGCGTCGCCCCGAACCGGACGCGCGCCGCCTCCATGATCCCGGGGATCACCCGGTCGGCGACGGCCGTCACCACCTCCGGCGTCACGTCCCGTGGCCCGATGCCGGTGCCGCCGGTGGTCACGATGATGTCGCAACCGTCGGGTCCGGTCTCGGCCTCGAGCAACGCGCGCAGCGCCGCCGCGTCGTCCGGGAGCACCACGCCGCGCACGGCGAGCCGCCAGCGCGTGGCGGCAAAGTGCTCGGCCAGCAACGCCTGGGCCCGCGGGCCGCTGCGGTCCTCGTACTCGCCCCGGCTGGCGCGGTCGCTCAGCGTGACCACCAGGCAGCGCAGCGCGCGCGGCGCGTGCACCAGACGGTCGCCCGGCGCCACCGGACCACCGGCGAGCACGCGGCAGAACAGCCCCTCCTTGGGCATCACGCAGCGCCCCACGGCCTGGAAGATCGCGCAGCCGTCGCCGTGGCAGCGCTTGCCCAGCTGCGTGACCTCCAGCTCCGCCGCCCCGATCCGGAACCGGTCGAGCAACGACACCGCGCGCAGGTCGATCCCCCGCGTCGTGATGTTCTCGGCGAACTCGCCCGGCGAGAACGAGCGCCCGGCCTGCTCGCCGAAGCGCGTGATGCTCTCGGCCGCCAGCAGGCTCACCTGCCGGTGCCAGGCGCCGGCGTGCGCGTCGCCCACCAGGCCGCGGTCGTCGATCACGGCGCGGTCGACCGGCGTCTTGACCACGCCCTTCTCGACCGACAGGTTGACCGCCGCCACCTCGCCGACCGTCTCGGCCGGCGTACCGGACCAAACCGACAGCGCCCCGCGGTTCACGCCGGCTGCTCCTTGCGCTTCTCCAGCAGCTCGATCGGGCCGATGACCATCGCGCGGTCGACCGCCTTGCACATGTCGTAGACCGTCAGGAGCGCGACCGACACCGCCGTCAGCGCCTCCATCTCCACGCCGGTGGGCCCGGTGCAGGCCGCCTCGCCGAGGACCTCGACGCCGTCGTCGACCAGCGTGGCCACCACGTGCACGTGGTCCAGGGCCAGGCCGTGGCACAGCGGGATGAGCGCGTCGGTGCGCTTGGCCGCCATCACGCCGGCCAGCTCGGCCACGCCGAGCACGTCACCCTTCTTGACCGTGCCCTCGGCGATCAGGGCCCGGGTCGCCGCGCCGAGCGTGATGTGCCCACGGGCCCTGGCCGTCCGGCGCAGCGGCGGCTTCGTGCCGACGTCGACCATGCGGGCGCGGCCTTCGTCGTCGAGGTGGGTCAAGCGGTCCATCTCAGCCTCCGATCGTGTGCATCGAGCCGCGCGTGCGGCCGCCGGCGGCGGGTTTGGCGGCGACCGCCAGGCGAAGCGCTTCCGCGGCGCCGAGGGCGCGGACGTCGTAGGACAGGTCGCTGAACAGGCACGGCCGCAGCTTCCCGTCGCTGGTCAGGCGCAACCGGTTGCACCGCGGGCAATCGCCACCCTCCCCACCGATCACGCGCGCGAATCGTCCCGACTCGAGGTCCATCTCCCGCACGAACCGCACCTCGCAGCCCAGTTCGCGTCCGAACGCGGCCACGTCCTGCGCGTCCGGCTCATCGGGACACTCACGCACCACGCAATTCAGCTTCACCGGCAGCAGGCCGCAGGCGAGCGCGGCGTGCACGCCGGCGACCACCAGCCGTACGTCGCCGCCGCGCGTGATCGCGGCGAAGCGCGCCGGGTCCAGCGCGTCGAGGCTCACGTTCACCCGCCGCAGGCCCGCCGCCTTCAGATCGGCGGCCATGGGACCGAGCAGGATGCCGTTGGTCGTCAGGGCGAGGTCGTCGAGGCCGTCGATCATCGCCAGCATGCCCACCAGCGACACGATGCCGCGCCGCACCAGCGGCTCGCCGCCGGTCAACCGCACGCGCCGGACGCCAAGCGCCACGGCCGCGCGCGTGAACGCCTCGATCTCCTCGAACGAGAGCATGTCCTCGTGCCGCCGCAGCGCGATGCCGCCGGCCGGCATGCAGTACGTGCAGCGCAGGTTGCAGCGGTCGGTCACGCTGATGCGCAGGTAGTCAATGCGCCGCTGGAACCGGTCGTACATGGACCAGCGCTCCCTTGTCCAGATGCGTGACGCCGGCCGGCACCACGATGAACCCATCGGCGCGGCAGAAGGCGTGGATGTGCGCGGAACCGTGATAAGCGACCGGCCACGCGATTCCCTCGCGATCCAGACGCACCGGCAACAGGGCCTGCCGCGCCGCGCCCCGCCGCGTGACGACCTCGCCGAGCCGCGCGGCCACGGTGCGGACGGCGGGGTCGGCGCCCATCAACGCGGCCAAGAGCGGCCGCACGAGCAGCTCGCACTGCAGGAGCGTGGAGACCGGGTTGCCGGGCAGGCCCAAGCACCAGGAACCGTCGCGAACGGCGAAGGTCGTCGGCCGACCCGGTTTCACCGCGATGCTGTCGAACAGGATCTCCAGGCCGCAGGCGCGCATCGCCGCGGGCACCAGGTCGAAGTCGCCGGCCGACACGCCGCCCGACAACAGCACGACCTCGCCGGCCGTCAGCGCCGCGGCGATCGCCTCGCGCAGCGCGCCTTCCGCGTCTGACACGGGCGCCGTCATGATCGGCAGGCCGCCGGCCGCGGCCACCTGCACGGCGAGCTGCGGTCCGTTGGAGTTGCGGATCTGACCGGGGCCGGGCGCGGCGTCGCAGGCGACCAGTTCGTCGCCGGTCGCCATGATCACGACCCGCGGTCGGCGGGCCACGGTCACCGAGGCGCACCCCACCGACGCGAGTACCGCCACCTGCGGCGCGCCCAGCCAGGCGCCGCGCTCCAGCACGACGTCGCCCTGCCTGATGTCCTCGCCCTGCCGGCAGATGTTCGTCTTGGGTGAGGCCACGGTGCAGCGCATCCGTTGGTCGGCGAGTTCCTCGGCCTGCTCGAAGGGCACCACGCAATCGGCGCCCGCGGGGATCGGCGCGCCGGTCATGATGCGCGCGCAACGGCCCGCGGTGACCGGCTGCCGCGGCACGGCGCCGGCCGCGATCGACTCGGTCACGAGCAAGGGGCCGGGCAGGTCGGCGCGGCGGCAAGC
>CAZVWL010000094.1:0-10897 GCA_964630845.1 uncultured Fibrobacteraceae bacterium | reverse complement strand
TGTTCGCGCCGCTGCTGCAGCACAACCTGAGCCCGACGGCGCGCGCGGGCGTCATCGGCATCGGCGGCCTGGGCCACCTGGCCTTGATGTTCCTGCGGGCCTGGGGCTGCGAGGTGACGGCGTTCACCTCGAGCGCGGCCAAGCATGACGAAGCCATGCAGATGGGCGCCCACCGCGCGGTGGACTCGCGCGACCCGGCGGCGCTGACCGCCGAGGCGGGCCGCTTCGACCTGATCATCTCGACGGTCAACGTCAAGCTCGACTGGAACGCTTACCTGGCGGCGCTGGCGCCGAAGGGTCGGCTGCACGTCGTGGGGGCGACGCTGGCGCCGATGGACCTCGGCGCCTTCGGTCTGATCGGCGGGCAGCGGGCGGTGTCGGGCTCGCCGGTGGGCAGTCCGGCGGCGATCGCCACGATGCTCGAGTTCGCGGCGCGGCATGGGATCAGGCCGGTGGTGGAGCGGTTTCCGATGGGGGAGGTCAACGAGGCGGTGGCGCGGTTGCGGAGTGGGGAGGTGCGGTATCGGGTGGTGCTGGAGAACCGAGTCCAATCCACACGCCGGTCTCGTTAGGGCTTGTTACAGTTTATGTATTGCATTTCAAATTCCTTTATCTTAAGATCTTTATAGTTTTAAATTTAACGTAAATGATAGGAGAGACGAAATGAGAAAACTCTGGCTCATAATCGCGGCTTATCTGCAGGCGTTCTCATTAATCGCGGCAACAACTGGCGCCGTTGAACTACGCGACGAACGGGGAAACATTTTCGACGATGTTGATTGCAGCAGCAAGGGTTTTGCCTTTGTGCCGAATCAACTGCTCGTCGGATTCCTGCCGAGCGTAGTCAATTTTCCCCGTGGCACGGTTACCGTCGAGGGCGTAGAGTGCATCCTTAGTGCGCCGATCAGAGACATTCTGAGAGCGCATGGAGCGCTGAATGTCACCCGAGTATTCGAAATGGCGAACACCGATGCCGAAGCCGAGGATTCGGATCAATCTATCAACTTCTGTTTCTGCATCTACCTGCTCCTTGACGCGGACATTCCAGCGATCTGCGGTAGCTTAAACGAACTTGATGGCGTCCTATACGCCGAACCCAATTGGATTCTTGAGAGCCATAACACTGCAGAGCACATATACTCGCGCAAAATTGTTACAACATCCTTCCCGAACGATACAAACGATCCTGACTGGAGTTCCCAGTGGAATCTCCACCATCCGAATTACGGAATTGGAATCACTGATGCATGGGCCGGTTCTCCTGGCGCTTCGGCCATCAAACTCGGGGTCGTAGAAGACGGAATATGGGACGGTCACGCGGATTTGGTAGTCGCCGATGGTCGGCGGTATTACCAGGGATCTCTCCATGTTGTCGAGACTAATCTTTCGGGATCCTACCGCGAGCATTCTACAAATTCTGCCGGTATCCCGTGTGCTATCACGAACAATGGCCAAGGTATCGCGGGCGTGGTGGGCGGCGATGGTAGTAATTCTGGTTGCAGTTTAGTCTCGGTCGAGATCACCGGCCAGTGGAACATGGGTGTGCTTGCAAAGGCAATTCAGCGCGCGTCAGGTCCCGAAGTTCTGAACTGCGATGTACTAAGTGCCTCCTGGACATTCGAGTGCTATTCCGAAACCCTAAGAGAGGCAATAAAGTATGCTAATACGCAGAATGTAAACTTCGTGTGCGGAAAAGGCCAAACAGCCCAGGTACCTCACGATCGTTTCCGTTCGCCTGCGTGCCTAGACTTCAGTTGGGTGACTGCGGTCGGAGCCTTTGGCACTGACGGGCTCTACTGCGACAATGATGCCGACTGTGGCTTCTCGTCATTCTACGGGCGGGGCATTGATCTGCTCGCCCCTGGATGGAAATGCCCGTCTACTAGTACTATAGGCGATGACGACTTTATTGATGACTACATTATATACTATAACGGTACGTCCGCTGCGGCACCTCATGTCGCCGGTGCTCTGGCTCTATTGCGCAGTTACATCGGCAACAACCTTCGCCCGGAAGACTATGAAAACATTCTGAAACTCTCAAGTCGCGACGAACAGGACGAAGGTAGCGATGGTAACCCCCTCACCTGGCACGAGAAGTATGGTTATGGTTGTTTAAACGTTGGCAACGCCATTACTGCGTTTGATGAGGGTAACATTTTCGAGTATTCAGGGGCGGGCGGCTCGGGCCAAGCATTTACTGGTATGGTCCAATATACGTTCAAGACCGGGCCATATGCGGGTGAACGAAATGTAATAGCCTACAAAGTGACCAAACATTTCGACTTCAATCCTGAATTTCAGACCTCCCCTAAGGCATGGGGAGTGATGAGGAATCCTCTGTTCTATACGTTGAGCGGAATCTCCGGCGCTAACCCGAACTTCGGCACACCGTACAATTGTGTCCATGACAGCACGGTGACCGCGTATGGTTGCGATGTGTTCACGTTTGTCTACAAAATCTACGACAGCAGCGGCCAGAATTTCGTAGGATGGTACCCGTGCGCGCCTGCGGATGCTCCATTAGGTTGTCGGGTACTGGGCGTTCCCCTTAGCGGAGTTCGGAGGACCGTCGCTCGCGATAGTGTTCTGACTTGTAGCCCGAATCCCTTCAACCCGATATTATCGATAATGTTCCCAGTCGACGCGCCAAAAATGGTTAGAGTAGAGATAGTCGACGCACGCGGCCGTCGGATCCGGACACTTGTCGATGGAGACGAGATGAATGGTAATGTGTTGCTGCAGTGGGACGGCCGTAACCGGTTGGGTGAAACCGTCTCTTCGGGTGTTTATTTCGTGGAGGTCTTTACCGGCGAGGCGAGAACGGTACAGAAGGTCGTGCTAGCAAAATAGATAGACGAAGAGTGCAGGTGGGCCCGGTAAAATTCGCAGAATAGTTGATCAGTTCTTCGGGTCTGCAACCATGGCGATATGCCGCTGAACTGCGAAATGGGGGACGTGACATGAGAACTGGAGTGCTACTCGTTACTTTTTTTCTGGTCGCATCAACTGCGCAAGCGTCGGTATGGCGCATTCGACCAGATGGTTCTGGGGATGCGACGACCATTCAGGCTGGCATCAATGCGGCCGCGGTCGGCGACACCGTCCTCGTCGAACCAGGTACCTATTACGAGGCGATTCGATTTCATGGTAAAGGAATTCTGGTTGCATCGGAGTACATCCATACTGGGCACCCGGGGTCTATTGCGAAGACGGTGATCGACGGCTCCCAGGAAAACTACAGTCCGGTATGTTTTCGTGACGGGGAGGAGCGATCGAGCGTTATTTGCGGCTTCACCATCGCTCAAGGTCGCGGCACACTTCAAGGTTGGAACTTCGGCGGCGGAATATTCTGTTACTTGGCCAGTCCGACCATTCGGAATATGGTGATCAAGGACTGTTCGCCCGGTACCTGGGCCAGTGCTTACGGCGGGGGCATCGCTGTTGTTTACGGTGGGAGCCCGCTAATCGAGTTCGTCAGCATTGAACGCTGTAGCGCGGGCGCCGGCGGCGGTATTCACCTGGAAGCCTTGGCTGCCTCGGATTCGGTATTCGTTCGTGATTCGGTGATCACAGGTAATACGGCGTCCGTCGCGGGCGGTGCGGTGAATCTGTGGGGTTCGAGGATCATCCTCGAGCGGGTTCTGATGCACTCTAATACGGCCTATACGGCAATAGACGTTTGGGGCGGCGGGGAGGTCAGCCTGCTGGCGTCCACCATGGCCGATCACCCGGCGCATGGGATTCGGTTGGTGCAGTCTCGCCTGACTTCAGTCAATTCCATATTGTGGGGCTCGGCCGGCAGGGAGATCATGTTCGGCAATTCGCCGACCCCGTCGACCGTGGCCGTTGTTGCATACTCGGACGCTGAAGGTGGGGCTGAGGATGTACTGGTGGGTAATAATGGCACGCTGTTCTGGTTGGATGGTAACCTGGACGTCGATCCACGATTCGTAAATGGGCACCTCGGTAATTATCGCCTAGAGTCTGATTCAGATTGCATCGATGCGGGCACTCCCTATTTCGTCTGGGAGGGGAATGTGTTCGTAAATCTCGAGCCAGCGGATTACCATGGTGAGTTTCCAGATCTAGGGGCGTTCGAATTCGCGAAGTTGACGGACGTCGACTTGCCTCATGGCCTGGTCACGACGTTATGTGTCGCTCCTAATCCTTTCAACCCGAGTACAACAATTCGTTATGAATTCGCCAAGCATGGACCGCTCAGTCTCCAGATCTTCGACGTGGCAGGACGCCGAGTGCGTTGTCTATTGACGGGTTGGTCACACGAGCCCGGAAGCCACGAAGTTCGGTGGGACGGCCGCGACGAGTCCGGCGCCGCGCTGCCGAGCGGTACTTATCTTCTTCGCCTCGAGGCGGGGGGTGAGGTGCGGACGTCGCGCGTTGCGCTGATCAGGTAGGGGGAACGGCGTCGGTTTCTCCCAAGGCGCCGTCGCGGGAACAAGGCCGGGCTACGACAGTACACAATCCTGACGCCATCTTGACATGCCCACGCTATCATCGAACCGTTCCGGCGACCCGCCGCCCCGGGAGGTTCCTTGCCATGTTGCCCATCGCCACCGTCCTGCGCCGCATCTCACTACTCGTGCTGGCCCTGACCCTCCTCACCGCGCCCGCCCGGTCCGAGCCATCCAACCACCCCCGCAACATCATCCTCATGATCGCCGACGGCTGCGGCTATGCCCACGTCGAGGCCGCCAGCCATCACGCCACGGGCCAGCCCCGCGGCCAGGTCTACTGGCAGTTCCCGGTCGCGCTGGCCATGAGCACCCACCCGGCGGGCGGCGAGTACGATCCGCAGCGGGCATGGCAAGACGTAGCCTGGCTGCGCGATCGCCCCACCGACTCCGCAGCCGCCATCACCGCCATGACCACCGGTGTCAAGACGCACAACGGCCGCCTGAACGTGACCGTCGACGACCAGCTGCTGGTGACCCTGGTGGAGGTGCTCGCGGCGTCGGGCCGGGCCACGGGCATGGTGACCACCGTCCAGTTCGCGCACGCGACCCCGGCCGGCTTCGCGATCAGCCACCCGCGGCGCGGTGACTACCCGGAGATCGCGCGCAAGATCCTGCTCGAATCGCCGCTGCGGGTCGTCGCGGGGGCCGGGCATCCAGAGCACGGCGACGACGGGGCACCGTGCCTCGCGGCGGACTACCGTTACGTGGGCGGCCCCGACCTCTGGCACGCCCTGCGTGACGGCCGTGCGGGCGTTGACCGCGACGGTCTGCCCGATCCTTGGCGGTTGATCGAGTCGCGTGGTGAGGTCCTGGCTGCGGCGGCGTCAGCAGTTCCGCCCGGGCGCCTGCTCATCGTGCCTCGCGTGCACACCACCTTGCAGAGCAAGCGTCCCGGCGACCCCGAGGCCGTGCCCTACGCCACCCTGCTGACCCCTGACCTGCCCAACCTCGTCGACCTGACCCTCGCCGCGCTCAACGTGCTAGGCCAGGCCCCGGGCGGCTTCGGCCTGATGATCGAGGGTGGCGCCGTGGACTGGGCGGCGCACGACCGCCAGCCCGGTCGCCTGATCGAGGAGCAGCAGGAGTTCGACCACGCCGTGGCGGCGGTCGTGCGCTGGCTCGATCGCCGCCACGCCTGGGACCGCACTCTGCTCGTGGTCACCTCGGACCACGAATGCGGCCACCTCTGCGGCCCGGCCGACGGGACGGCGCTGCCGCCGGTCGCCGGCCGGGGCATCGGTCGGCTGCCGGCGATCACGATCGACAGCGCCAACCACACGAACGCCCTGGTGCCGTTCTTCGCCCGCGGGGCCGGCGCCGCGGCCTTCGTCGCGCTGGCGACCGGACGCGATCCGGTGCGCGGGGCTTACCTCGACAACACGGACCTCGGGCGGTACTTGCAGGGCGTCGCGTCACGATAGCGTCCGCTGCGGCGACGATGCGCGCCGGCGGATTAAGCAGTATCGCCAACGACGGGCAGCGGCACGCGCGATAGCGGTTGCCCGAGGCGTACGATTCCTGCAGTATGGGGCTATGGTTCAGGATGTACCAGCTCAACTCAAGCTTTACCACATCGTGCATGTGGACAGATTGCCGTCGATCGTCACCGATGGTTGTCTTTGGTGCGATGCCAGGATGTCAATAATTCGACAGACAGGGACGACGATCGGGATGGAGCGGATCAAGTTGCGGCGTCTTCGTGAGCTGACGCTGGCAAGCCATCCGGATCTGCATGTTGGAGATTGCGTTCCGTTCTATTTCTGCCCGCGCTCGGTCATGCTATATTTGATCCACCGTGGCAACGACCCAGATCTTGGCTACCAAGGTGGTCAGGCCTCGATCATCCACCTGGAATACAACCTCCGAGACGTCGTCGCCTGGGCGGATCGGAACGGAAGAAGGTGGGCCTTCACGTTGACGAATGCCGGCGGGCGTTACTTCGAGGACTGTAGCGACCTGGCTCATCTCGGAGACATCGACTGGGAGGCTGTCCGGTCGTCGAAGTGGAGTGGCGTCGGGGTGCCGCAATCGAGGAAAGAAGGCAAACAGGCAGAGTTCCTGGTTGAATACGCAGTTCCTTGGACTCTGGTTGAACGGATTGGTGTACTCTCCGAGCAGGTCGCCGATCAGTCTCGGAAAGTGCTGGCGGCCGCGGATCATCGTCCACCGGTCGAAGTCTTGGCTGGTTGGTACTACTAGGAAGATGACCCGATGATCGAGTACAAGACAGGTGACATCCTTCAGGACGACGCGGAAGCCCTGGTCAACACGGTCAACTGTGTCGGCGTGATGGGGCGGGGAATCGCTCTGCAGTTCAAGCACAAGTTTCCCGAGAACTTCATCGCCTATGCAGAGGCCTGTCGCCGTGAGCAAGTCAAGCCGGGCAAGATGTTCATCCACGAGACCGACCGATTGACACCGCCCCGGTACATCATCAATTTCCCTACCAAGAGGCACTGGCGCCAGAAGAGCAGCCTCGCGGATATCGAGGCCGGCCTTGACCATCTTGTGACGGTGATCCGTCATCACGGAATCCGGTCGCTTGCGATCCCACCGTTGGGCTCCGGGCTGGGCGGACTGAACTGGAGCGATGTTCGCGACCGGATCGAGTCAACCCTGTCGGTGATTGCCGATGTCCGCGTGACCGTCTATGAGCCGATCGAAGCACAGAAGGTCACCGTCGAGGCTCGTGCTCCTGTGGCGCCGCGCATGACGATAGGTCGGGCCGTTCTTGTTGAATTGATGCAGCGATACCTGGCCGGTCATCTCGATCCGTTCATCACCCTGCTAGAAGTCCATAAGCTGATGTACTTCATGCAGGAAGCGGGGGAACCTCTACGGCTGAGGTTCCAGCGTGCTCCGTACGGTCCCTATGCTGAGAACTTGCGGCACGTGCTGGCCGCCATCGAAGGCCACCTGATCAAGGGTTATGCTGACGGAGGTGATGACCCTGGCAAAGCGCTGGAGGTCGCGCCGCGAGCAATGCAATCGGCAGCAGAGGTCCTGAGTCGCCATCCGGCGACGGTCGCCCGATTGGAATCGGTCGCTGGCCTGGTCGAGGGTTTTGAATCGCCTTACGGCCTGGAACTGCTGTCTTCTGTCCACTGGGTGGTCACGCGTGAGAACGTCACCGAGGTAGGCGATGTCATCCAGCGGACGCATGGATGGAATGAGCGCAAGCGACGGTTCACACCTCGTCAGATCGGCCTGGCTGTAGACGTCCTGCAACAAAAGGGCTGGGTCAATCGACCCAGCCCCTGAGCGAAGCGCCGCGAGCTTGATCGTCACCCGATCGTGCGCGCCCCCTCCCGTCGTTCATTCCCGCGTCCACCGCGTGATCCAGCTCATCACCTCGTCATGCCACTGAATCGAGTTCTGCGGTTTGAGCACCCAGTGATTCTCGTCCGGGAAGAACAACAGCCGCGCCGGCACGCCCAGCCGCCGCAGCGCCGTGAAGGTGCTGAGGCCCTGGGTATAGACCACGCGGTAGTCGAGCGCCCCGTGGATCACGAGCGTCGGCACGTGCCAGTTCTGCACGTGGTCGATCGGGTTGAACAGGCTGTAGCCCTCGGGGTTGTCCCAGGGCGTGCCGCCCTTCTCCCACTCGGGGAACCACAGCTCCTCGGTGTCGAAGTAGGCCATGCGCTCGTCCAGGTTGCCGTCGTGGCAGACGAAGGCGCGGAACTTCTTCGCGAAGGGCTGACCGTGCATCCAGTTGATCATGTAGCCGCCGTAGCTCGCGCCCGCGGCCACGACGCGGTCGCCGTCCATCCATGGGTAGCGCGCGAGCGCCGCGGCGAGGCCCTTCTCGAGGTCCTCCAGCGGACGGTCGCCCCAGTGCTTGCTGATGGCGTCGGTGAAGTCCTGGCCGTAGCCCACCGAGCCGTGGAAGTCGACGGCCACGGTGGTGAACCCGGCGCCCACGTAGGCCTGGGGGTTCCAGCGGTAGTGGAAGTCGTTGCCGAACGAGCCCTGCGGACCGCCGTGAACCAGGAAGGCGATGGGCCACTTGCGGCCGGCGGCGGCCGCCTCGGGCGTCCAGTCGTAGGGCTTGACCACGTAGGCGTGCACGGTGTGGTCGTTCCAGCCACGGAACGTGAACTGCTCGGGCTCGCCCATCAGGCAGGCGGCGAGGTTGTCGTCGTTCAGGCCGGTGAGGCGGCGTTCATCGCGGCCGTCGCTGCGCGCGGTGTGGATCTCGTTGGGCGAGCGCAGGTGCTGCTTGAGGTAGAGCAGCCGGTCGCCGGCCCAGGTCACGCTGCTGTTGCTGCCCTCGCGCACGACGAGCCGCGTCGAGCCGCGGCGCACGTCGAGGGAGAAGACCGACGTCTGGCCGAGGTACGGCGCGGTCATGTAGAGGGTGCGGCCGTTCGTGTCCCAGAGCAGGTGGCCGGGGCTGAGCTTCAGGCCGCCGTGCACGAGGTCCAGGCGGCGCGGGTTGCCCAGATCGGGCCAGCTGCGCAGCTGGATGTGGAAGCGGTCGGCCTCGAAACCGGGGTGGTCCATCGCCAGCCAGGCCAACGTCTTGCCATCGGGCGAGAACAGCGGTGACGTGTCCCAGGCCGGGTTGTCGGCCGAGAGGTTGCGCAGGCGGCCGGAGCCGTCGCTGGCCACGGCGTAGACGTTGTAGTCGGTGCTCCAGGCCGGCTCGCTGCCGGGCAGGATCTTGGCCGTGAAGAGCACCTCGCTGCCGTCCGGCGCCACGGCCACCTCTTCCATGCTGCCCCAGGGGCGGGTGGGCACGTCGGCGTCGAGGTCGGGCATCAGGTCCACGTGGCTGCCGTCCAGGCGCAGGATGAACAGGTGGCTGCGCTTGCCGTCCTCCCAGGTGTCCCAGTGGCGGAACAGCAGCTCGTCGTATGTCTTGCCGCTGGTCTTGCGGGCGGCGAGCTGCTGGTCGCGCTCGACCGTCTCGGCCGCCGTCAAGCCGGGGTACACGTCCATGGCGACGAGCAAGCCGCCGAGCGCCGGCGCATGCATGAACGCGCGCACGTCCAGGGGCGCCTGCACGAGCATCTGGGCCTCGCCGCCGGCGGGGTCGATCGTCCAGATCTGCGCGCCGCCGGACCGGTTGGACAGGAAGTGCACCTTGCCGTCACGGCACCAGCGCGGGCTCCATTCACCAGCCTCGCTGCGGGTCAGTGGACGGGCGGGCTGCTTGCCGGCAACGTCGGCGAGCCACAGGTCGGTGCGGCCGCGGTTGCCCTCGACGTCGGTCTCGCGCACCACGAAGACCACGGTCTTGCCGTCGGGCGAGACCTGGGGGTCGCTGATGCGCAGCATGGCGAGCATGTCGTGCACCGAGAAGGGGCGGGGCGTGGCGGCGTCGGCGGCCGCGGCGGCCACGAGGGCGAGCAGGGCCAAGGCCGGCAGCAGGCGGTGGAATCGACTCACGGATGACCTCCCGATCAGGTGAAACGCGATTGGCCATCCAGTATAGCCACGACCGCCGATAGGGTCGAGCGCGAACGCGGCGCGGGGCGGCCGCCAAGGACCGCCCCGCCTGTTCGCTACCAGCTTGTCGCCCGCGGTCAGCGCGTCAACGTGAGCCGCATGACCGCGGTCGTCTGGCCGTCGGTGTGCAGCCGCGCCAGGTAGACCCCGCTGGGCAGGGCGCGACCGTGCCGATCCGCGCCGTCCCACACCACCTGCCCGCTGGCCGCGACCGGCGCGTCCAGTAGCACCTGACGCACCACGCGCCCGCGCAGGTCGACGATGTCCAGGTCGGCGCGCCCATCCCGCGGCAACGACCACGCCAGGGTCACGCGCGGGTTGAACGGGTTGGGCCAGGCGACGAGCGCCGCGCCGAGTGCCGGCGGCGGGCCGGCGTCCTCGGGCGCAGCGGTCACCACGTCGACCGCGTGCAGCGTGACGCCGTCGACCAGGAAGCCGGCGTCGGTCACCCACTCGTCGGAGCCGAAGCGCAGGGCGAACCGCCACGTGGGCTGGTCGAGCACGTCGGTGAGGTCGAAGATCGCCGGCCGCCAGCCGCTGGTGGTGCCCGACCAGCCCGGCTGCGAGTCGAGGCCGCCGAGGAAGATATCGGTGTAGCCGCCGAGGGGGTAGAGCACGGGGCCGCCGCTTTCCGGGTTCAGCACCACGTTGACGCCGTCGTAGCCCGCCTCGGTGCCGCACCAGTAGTGGAAGCTGAGGTAGAGGCGTTCGCCGGTGAACTGGCCGCCGGTGTAGGTGCGGCTCCAGAGTTCGGCCGCGGCGTTGTCGGGGTAGCCGCCGCCGTCCAGCCCGATGCCCCAGCACAAGCTGCCGTCGAACGCGCGGCCAGGTCCCATGCCGCTGGCCTGCGGGTTGCCGTGCTGCCAGAGCCCGCCGTAGCCCACGTAGCCGTCCGGGCCGGCTTCGAAGTCGCTGGTGACCGGCGGCAGGCGCACGCCGAGGTAGAGGCTCGGGGGATCGGCGGG
>CAZVWL010000093.1:0-11050 GCA_964630845.1 uncultured Fibrobacteraceae bacterium | reverse complement strand
CAGCCCAACGCCATGCAGGCGGCCCACTGGGCGCCGGTCGCGATGCCGCCCGCCGCAACCACCGGGATCCTTACCGCGGCCACGCACTGCGGCGCCAGGACCAGCGTGGTCAGCTCCTCGCGACCGTTGTGCCCTCCCGCCTCGAAACCCTCGCAGATCACGGCGTCGCAGCCGGCCTCCTCGCATTTGCGGGCCAGCGCCGGCGAGGCGACCACGTGCAGCACCGTGCAGCCGTGGGCCTTGAGCTTGTCGACCGCGCGCCGGGGCGAACCAGCGCTGGTCACGAACAGGCGCACGCCCTCGGCCAAGGCACGGTCGAGGATCTCGCCGCTGTGCGGGTAGAGCAGCGGCACGTTGACGCCGAACGGACGGTCGGTCAGCGCCCGGCACTTGTGCAGCTGCTCGACGAAGAGATCGGGCCGCATGCTGCCGGCGCCGAGCAGGCCGAGGCCGCCCGCGCTGGAGACGGCGGCGGCCAGGCGCGCGCCGCTCATGTACACCATGCCGCCCTGGATGATGGGCAGCCGGGTGCCGAGCAGGCGGCAGAGGCGGTTGGTCGACCAGTCCATGCAGGAGATCCTTTCGGCGATCGCCGCCGCCGACAACGCCGCCGGCGGGCATCCCGCCCGGGGCGGCGATTCATCGACCGGCTTCGGGTATACACGGTCGCCCGGAACGACGACAACCGCGAATCGCGCTGCAGGCGCGCCCTGACGTCCGCGGACGGCGGCAGCGTGCAAACCAGACCACTTTCGTTGTTAATAAATCAACCGGATCTGTCGAATCCGCGTTTGAAGTTTGCCCTATCTGTCCGCTATGTTTGGGGCCGGTGCCCATCTGGACGGCTTCCGCCATGGAGGTACTCATGCGGATTCTCATCGGCCTGGTCGTTTGCCTGGCGGTCCTGCTCTCGGGGCAGGCCCTGGCCGGCGCGCAACACCTCAAGCACTTCGACGTTCCGGCCGACGCCCAGTATGTCGGCTCGGCGGACTGCGCCATGTGTCACGACACGATCGGCGCGTCCTATAAGCACTCGGCGCACGCTCCCGAGCGGGGCCTGCGCGTGCCCGGCACCGACGTCCACGGCTGCGAGGCCTGCCACGGCCCGAGCAGCCTGCACGTCGAGGGCGGCGGCGACGGCTGGGTGCTGACCGGCGCGATGCTCAACAGCCTGGGCAGCGACCAGCGGGCCCAGCTCTGCACGCAGTGCCACGTGGCGATGGACCTGCACTATGCGGACAGCCCCCACGCCGGCACCGGCGTCAGCTGCGCCGACTGCCACGGCGACCAGGTGCACTGGGGCGCCAAGGCCCGCCCTGCGGTGGATTTCCACAACCAGGCCGACTTCTGCCTGCAGTGCCACGCCACGGTGTCTGCCGAGTTCCGCCTGCCGTCGCGGCACCGGGTGCTCGAAGGCCACCTCTCCTGCAACGATTGCCACGATCCGCACAAGGGGCCCGACCCCGCCGCCTGGGACGGCGTCAATCAGACGTGCCTCGGCTGCCACCCGCAGATGGCCGGGCCGTTCGTCTTCGAGCACGGCGCGGTCAGCGGCGAGGAGTGCCTCAGCTGCCACCGCCCGCACGGCTCGCACCACGACAAGATGCTCAACCAGGACGGCAACAGCCTCTGCTTGCAGTGCCACTTCGAGGTCACGTTCCAGGCCCAGGACAACTGGGCGATCGGCGGCGTGAACCACGGCGGCCTGCTCGCGGGCGAGGCGCGTTGCTACGACTGCCACCGCGAGGTGCACGGCTCGAACGTGTCCCCCAGTTTCCGGGACCAGTAAAGGAGGCCGGGTCATGAAGACGACCTTGACGACGACCGCGCTGGTCCTGGCCCTCGGGTTGGCGTGCGTGGCGGCGGCCGACGAGCTGCCGGCGCAGGCGCAACGCATCTGGGCACCGACCGGCGACGAGATCGGCCAGGCGAACCACGCCACGGCCGAGGCGATGATCAACGACGACCACGGCGACCAGGCGCAGGCCGCCGAGCATGGATCGCTGCTGGGCAAGAGCTTCGGCTCGGGACTGTTCGGCTACGAGCGGCGCAGCGAATCCAGCCACCTGCTGCTGCTGCGCGGCCACGGCGGCAACCTCGAGAGCAGCGGCCTGGCGGGCAACGTCGCCCTCCTGTCCGGCGCTCCCGGCGTCTACGGCCTGAAGCTGAGCTACCACGCCCATGACCTCTACTGGGACCGCGACAGCGAGCTGCGTTCGCCCGCGTTCCCGCTGCCGCCGGCGCCGCCGGCGCTCGCGTTCACCCCTCACCTGGCCTGGCAGCGCGCGTCGATGGCCCTGCGCTACCAGCTCACGGACGCCCTGCAGGTGCGTGGCGGCGTGAACCACCTCGCGCGCGACGGCCGCAAGGCCAGCCTGCTGCGCGGCGCCACCGGCGCGGCCGCCCCTCAGGTGCAGACCGTCGACAGCAAGCTGTACGAGGTCTGGGTCGCCGGCGCGCACAGCACCGGGGCGCTCGCCACCGAACTGCGGCTCAGCTACCAGGGTAGCGACGGCACGCGCGACTACGCCGGCCGGCACGGCCACGACGAGGAGCGCAACCTCTACCAGGCCCGCCTGGCCGCCGCGTACGAGCTGAGTCCCACGACGCGCGTGCTGGCTCACGGAGGCCTGTCGCGCCTCGAGCTGATCGCCACCGAGACGTGGGCTGCCAACCGCAACGCCGCCGTCGATGGCGACACCGAGACCCAGGTCGGCCAGCTGGCCGTGATGGCCAAGCTGGCGGCCAGGACGCATGTGCGGGCCTCGGCCCGCTTCTCGTCGCAGCAGTCGGACATCCGCGTCGACGAGGGCACGGGCATCCTGCACGCGGCCGACCGCAGCCGCGACCGCCAGGACTTCCGCCTGGTGGTCGACAACGCCGACCTGCCGGACACGCGCGTGCGCCTGCAGTACCGCTTCGCCAAGACCAGCCAGGAAGACATCACGGCCGAGGACGGCCGCCCCGGCAGCTGGAGCCAGGGCGACACGCAGACCCTCGACCAGGAAACCACCCGACACGACTTCTCCCTGCAGTCGCGCACGCGGCTGAGCCGCCAGGCCCGCCTGAAGCTGGGCCTGCAGTGGACGAGCCAGGACGTCGAGCAGGACCGCACCTGGGACACCGCGTCCAACAACCCCTGGTACGGCTTCCTTGGCGACCACACGCGCACCCGGCTGGGCTGGGATGCGTCGGTGCAGACCCGCCTGCGCCCGGACCTGATGCTGGACCTCGGCTACCAGGGCCGCGACCAGACCTTCGAGCGCACCGAACCCGGCACCGTGGAGACCACGTGGCAGGCCAACCGCCTGTTCGCCAACCTCAACTGGTTGGCCGAGAAGCGCCTGACGGTCTACGGCATGGTCACCTACGGCAAGGAGACGTACGAGCTGACGGGCGTGGACGACCCCGCCGCCGGCATGGGCGCCTTCAACTACGACGGCGCCACCCTGCGCTTCATCCCCGGCGCCGTGCTGCAGCTCACGCGCTGCCTGCAGCTCGAGGGCATGTACGAAGGCATCCGCTACGAGAACACCGGCCATGAGTCGGCCCGCCTGAATGCGGTGAAGGCCGACCACGACCGCGCCATGGTCCGCTTGCGCTGGCAGGCCAGCGAACGCCTCGCGGCCTCGCTGACCTACCGGCGGAACGAGTTCGACGAGAACCGCTGGGACGACTACATCCAGGATCTCTACGCGGTCGCCCTCAGCGGACGCTTCTGACCGGGCCGTCCGGGACGGCTCGCGCCCACCGGACCAGGCCGCAATCGCAGGCCCCGCCCTCGTGGTGGGGCCTGCTTCTTGTTGCCGGATACGCCCCGCCGTGTCTCCCGTTTCCGTCTCCCATCATGTCAATTCGACAATGAGGATCATTATTGTTGTCATTGAAAAAACAGTTGTTGACAGACAGATAACAGCCGATAGTTTTCCAGTTGGTAAACGTTTGCTGACCGACTGATAGCGAGGCGGGCCGTGTCGACCAGCAGCAGTACAGGAAACCGCAGGCAAGAGATCCTCGAACACGCCGCCACGCTGTTCGCCCAGCAAGGTTTCGCGGGCACCTCGGTCCGCCAGATCGCCGCCGCCTGCGACATCACCGAGGCCGCCATCTACCGGCACTTCGACGGCAAGCTCGACCTCTACGAGGAGGTCATCCGCCACAAGGCCGCCGCCCACGACATCTCCGGTTACCTGGCCCAGCACGCCGGCCGCGGCACGATCGCCGACGCGTTGACCGCGATCTCCAGCCACATCATCGGCCTGACCCAGGCCGATCCCGACCTCATGCGGCTGATGTTCAACAACAGCCTCGAGAGCGGCGACGTCGCCGCCGTGCTCTTCCAGGAGATCCGGCTGCCGTACGTCGAGTTCCTGCGCGCCGAACTGGAGCGGCGCATCGACGCCGGCGAGGTCGAGCGCGTCGAGCCGAACCTCACCAGCCGCTGCTTCGTGGGCATGGTGATGGACTGCGCCCTGAACCTGAACATCTGGGAAACCCTGCAACCTCGCGGCCTCAAACCGGCGGACATCTACCTCAACTCCTCACAGATCATCGCTCGCGGACTGACCAAGAACAGGCCGGCCGGGCCGCTGGACACGGCCGGCAACTCCGGGAGGAACCCATGACGCAGCGCTCCATCCTGGTCGTGCTGCCGCTGCTGGCGCTGGCGATCGTGCTCTGGGGGTGCGACAACGACACCTCCAACGACATCGCCGGGCCGGGCGGCACCGACAAGTCGTGCCTCGGCTGCCACTCGAGCGAAGCCTCGCTCAAGGAAGCCCTGGGATTGGCCAAACACACGCCGCGCGTGCCGAACAAGGACGATGGCTGAGGCGGCAGCGTGCCCGAGCTGGAAGCTTGGCAAAAAGTCATCATCACCGGTAACAACGGCAACACCTTCCTGGCGAGCGTGCATGGGCCGAACTACAGCGGCGACTTGCACCACGCGCTGTCGTGCCAGCATTGCCATGGCGGACAGGCCGACGGAACCTTCACGACGATGGACGAGGCGCACGCGGGCATGGTCAGCGATCCGAGCGAGTTCGGCACCTCCGGCTGCGTCGCCTGCCACGACGGCACCGACGGCGTCGGCATCCGCTCGGCCTGCGACGGCTGCCACAGCGATGTCGTGACCTTGACGGCCAACAGCCTGCACACCACGCAGCAGGGATACTACACGGCGATCGAGGAGCGCGGCGGCATGTTCACGCAGGACCACCAGGAGTGGTTCGACGCGCGCTGCGCCGGTTGCCACACGACCTGCAGCCAGTGCCACATCACCCGGCCCAAGAGCGTCGGCGGCGGCTTCATGCTCAAGGGCGGCATCAGCCTCAGCGCGCACCGATTCTACCGTACGCCGGACATGACCGAGCAGTGCACCGCCTGCCATGGCACCCGCGTCGGCGACGACTACCAGGGTACCCTGACCGGTCAGCCGGATGCGCACTTCAACCGCGGCATGAACTGCGTGGCTTGCCACGACCAGAGCGAGATGCACGGGGACGGCACGGCCTACAACCACCGGTACGAAATGGCCGGCATGCCGCGCTGCGAGGATTGCCACGCCGACAACGTGGTGGTCGACACCAGCAGCAACTGCTCGACCTGCCACCAGGGCAGCGAGACCGTGGTGCCTGCGGCCATGGTCCACCACGCCCACCACGTGGCCGACAGCAGCACCTGCAGCCACTGCCACCGGCCGACGGTGCCGGCGGTCGAGATGCCGAACATGCAGTGCCAGGCCTGCCACTCGCAGCCTTACAAGAACTGCACGAACTGCCACAATCATTCGATCGGCGGGGATCACGGCTACGACATCGACCCCAGCACGATCGAGC
Source organism: uncultured Fibrobacteraceae bacterium (assembly GCA_964630845.1). Lineage (GTDB taxonomy): Bacteria > Krumholzibacteriota > Krumholzibacteriia > LZORAL124-64-63 > LZORAL124-64-63 > Glo-17. Next base: position 5,213 of record CAZVWL010000093.1, on the reverse strand, counting down.
TGAAGATCGCGCGCAACCCCAGCCCGCACCGTGCCGAGTACGACATCGCCGTGGTCCGCCATGCCGCCGTCGACCCGAACACGTACGCGAACTGGGGCCTGGATCTGCCCGGCTTCGAGAACAAGCCCACCTGGCTGTACTCGTCGCCGCACAACGTGCGCAAGAGCACGGCGCAGACCGCGCCGGTCTCGGGCCAGAGCTGCAGCTACAGTTGCCACCAGTCCGACAGCGTCTTGCTGCGGGCGGGCGACCTCGGCACGCCGGGATCGCCGATCTACAACGCGAACATCGGCATCGTCATCCCGAACGATTGGCCGGCGAAGAAGTAAGGTGAGCAAACGGCCGGGCGCCCCGCGCCCGGCCACCATCACGGAGAGCGGACGGACCGTTCGACGTTGACCTGGCCCACGGGGCCACGACAAGGAGTAGACGATGATCCTGCGCAAGAGTTGGCTGATCCTGATGCTGGTCGCCCTGATGGCCCTCTGGGGCTGCTCCGATGACGACGACGGCCCGGCGGCACCGGGACAGACCGCGTTCGAGCACATGGCCGAGGTGGTCACCGCCGTCATCAACGACAACACGATCACGCCGCGCGTGATCGGTGTCGACGCCCTTTACAACGGTCTGCAGGAGAATCCGCCGGCTTACACCGTGATCGACGTGCGCGCGGTGGCCGACTACAACGCCGGCCACATTCCCGGCGCTTACCATAGCACGCTGGCCACGCTGCTGACCGACCTCGAGACGACGATCCCCAGCGACAAGCCCTACGTGTTGACGTGCTACACCGGTCAGTCGGCCGGCCACGCGAAGGTCGCCATGCAGCTGATGGGCTACGAGCCGGTCTACAGCCTGGGCTGGGGCATGTGCTCGTGGAACAGCACCCTGGCGAGCCGCTGGACCAACAACTGCGCGAACAACCTCGCGACTCCGGAGACCACCGACCAGAACCCGAACCTGGTCACGCATGATTTCCCGGTGCTCGACGGCACGCCGAGCACGGTCGTCGCGACCCGCGTGGCCGCGATGTTGGCCGGCGGCTTCAAGGGCATCAGCTTCACCGCCATGTCCGCCGCGGGCCTCGACGACTACTTCATCGTCAACTACCACAGCCGTGCGGATTACCTGGGCGAGAACGTGGCCGTCAGCGGCGTTCCCGGCCATATTCCCGGCGCGTTCCAGTTCACCCCGTACCAGAGCCTGGGCGTCGATCAGATGTTGAACAACCTGCCCACCGATCAGCCGGTCGTGGTCTACTGCTGGTCCGGCCAGCATTCGAGCCAAGTGGCGGCGCTGCTGAACATCCTCGGCTACGAGGCCTACAGCATGACCTACGGCGTCAACAACCTGTTCCACGACCAGCTCATCCAGAACAAGTGGAACGAGGCCACGATGTCCCGCGACTACCCGCTGGAAGTGGTCACTCAGTAGCATCAGATCAACGGATGGGATCGACGGGGAGGTCTGGCGACAGACCTCCCCGGATTTCTTGCCCAACGTCCGGTCGCCGTCAGAGCCCGAGGTCGTCCGCGACGGCCACCAGCGCCCCGAGCACGTGCGCGATCACCTCATCCTGCTCCAGTCCCAGCGCGGCGGCCCCTTCGGCGATCTCCTCGCGGCTCACCTTGGCGGCGAAGTCCTTCTTCTTCAGCTTCTTGCGGACCGACCGCACCTCGACCTGCGCGATCTTGCGTTCGGGCGTGACCATGGCGCAGGCCATGCAGAAGCCGCACAGCTCGTCCACGGCGAAGAGCCAGCGCGCGCAATCGTCCTCGCGCGGCACGCCGGTGTGGCTGGCGTGCGAGAGCACCGTGCGCACGAACGGCTCGGGATAGCCGAGCCCGCGCAGGATCTCGGCACCCTTGAACGGGTGGTCCGCAAGGTCGGGGTACCGTTCGTAATCGAAATCGTGGATCAGGCCCACCGCGCCCCAGTAGGTCTCGTCGGCGCCGAGGCGTCGGGCGGCCGCTCGCATGGCGGCTTCGACGGCGTACGCGTGGCGGCGCAGGGAATCGCCGCGGGTGTGCTCGTGCAGCAAGGCAAGCACCTTGTCGCGGGCATAACGGAGATCGGTGCTGGTCATGATCCGTCCTTCTTGTTCTGGGTGACCGGGCCGCTGCCATGATGCCACCGGCGGTGTCCGCTGCCAAGCCCGTGGCCACGCTACCTCCTAATCGATAATTTTTCCCACGACCGGACCCGGACGTGCTAGATTCCAGGGTACGGTTGCATCAGTCCGTGCAGTCGGCTTGCCCAGGAGCGCCCATGACCGACCATTTGGTCCTGCTCGCGAGCTATCCGGAGCCTGGCCAGACCAAGGCCCGCTTCGTGCCGACGCTGGGCGCCGACGGCGCCTTGCGCCTGCACCGCAAGCTCACCGAGCACACCGTGGCGGCGGCAAGGCGGTGGCGCGCCACCGGGCGGGGTCGCCGCATCTTCATCGCGGCCGACGGCGCCACCATCGGCGAGTACCGCGCCTGGTTGGGCGAAGACCTCGCGTACGACGCGCAGAGCGGCGGCAGCCAGGGCGCCCGCATGGCCGTGGCCGCCGTGCGCGCCTTCAGCCGCGGCGCCGACCGCGTGGTGCTGGCCGGCACCGATTGCCCCGACCTCGACGCCGTGCAGATGGCGCGCGCCTTCTTCGCGCTCGACCACGCCGACTGCGTGGTCGGCCCCAACCTGACGGGCGGTTACTACCTCATCGGCCTGGTGGCCCCCACGCCGGCGCTCTTCGCCGGCATCCCCTGGGGCACGGGCGCCGTGCTCTCGCGCACGCTGGCCACGGCCCGCCAGGAGAACCTGCGCGTGGGCGTCATGCCGTCGTTGCCGGTGGTGGGCGGTCCGCGCGACCTGATCCACGCCGCCGAGTTGCTCGCCCAGAAGCAAGGCTCACGCTGACCGCTCGCCGCCGCGGCGCTAGAGATCCAGCTCCAGCCCGTGCTCCCGCAGCCAGTCCATGCAGGCGTCGTGCTCGGGATACGCCCGGGTGACCAGCGCGTGCCAGCGGTGCCCGTGGTCCAGCTGCACGAGGTGGCACAGCTCGTGGACCACCACCGCATCGACGACCGCCGACGGCGCCAGCACCAGACGGTAGCAGTAGGAGATCGTGCCGCGGCTCGAGCAGCTGCCCCAGCGGCTGGTGCGCTCGCCCACCATGATCCGCCGCGGCAGCAACCCCAGGGGCGTGCCGAGCGCGGCGGTGCGGGCGCGCAGGTGCTGGCCGGCGAACGCGCGCACCCAGCGGCGCAGCGCCGGTCGCGGGTCGAGGCATTCGCTGACCGACAGCTCCAGGCGCAGCTCGTCGCCGACGAGCGTGGCCCGGCTGCGGGTCACCTCCGGCGGCAGCGGCCGGATGTCCAGACGCAGCCGGCCGTCGAGCAGGGGCAACTCGCTGCCGGTGGCCCAGCTCTGCCGGCGGGGACCGTCCCAGACGTCGTGGCGGGTGGCCTGGGCGGCGAGCCAGTCGGCGGCCTCGGCCAGCATGGCCTCCACGTCACGCTGGGTCGCCCAGCGGGGCATGGTGACCACCGCGCCCTGGCGCCGGCACACCGAGACCTTCAGGTGGCGCGCGCGCTGGTTGCGGCTGAGGCGCAGGCGCAGGAGGCGGCCGTGCAGCAGGTGGACGTGCTCGTGTTGCTTCATCGCGTGGGTGCGCTCCGTCGCTCGGGGTCCGGGAGGATCCCCGGCCCTGGGGCAAGGTCCGGACCCGCCGGGTCGCATGTTGCCAGGTTGCGCCGAAGGAGGCAAGATGTGGTCGCTCGACCGTGAATCCTGGCGCTCAACCGAGGTCTTGCGACGTGTTCTTCCTGCGTGGTCGCCGCCGCCGCCGCCTGCTCGTCACGCCGCTGAGCGACGCCCAGCGCGCCGTGATGCACGACGCCGCGCCGTTGACGGCCCAGTTGCCGGCGGCCCTGCGCCCGCGCCACGAGGGCATCGTGCAGGTGCTGCTCGCCGAGAAGCACTGGGAAGGAGCCGGCGGCCTCGTGCTGACGGCCGCCATGCAGCTGGCGATCGCCGGTCAGGCCGCGCTCTTGCAACTACGCCGCGGCGCCGACTACTACCCGGGCCTGGACACGGTGCTGGTCTACCCGGACACCTTCGTCGTCGACCAGCCCGAGCCCGACGAGTTCGGCCTCGTGCACGAGGGCCCCGACGAGCGGGCGGGCGAGTCGTGGCAGCGTGGTGTCGTCGTCCTCAGCTGGCGCGACGCGGCCGAGGAGTCAACCCGGCGCGACGGCTACAACGTGGTCCTGCACGAGTTCGCCCACCAGCTCGACGACCAGACCGGCGAGGCCGACGGCACGCCGATCCTGCCCACGACCGAGCTGGCCGTCCGCTGGCCCGACGCCTTCCAGCCCGCCTTCGAGAAGCACAAGCGCCTGCTGCGGCGAGGTCGCGAGGTGCTCTTCGATGCCGACAGCGCCGAGAGCCCGACCGAGTTCTTCGCGACCGCGGTCGAGCTGTTCTTCGAGTATTCCCGTGACCTGCGTCAGGAGTACCCCGACGTGTACGCCCTGCTGGCCGAATACCTCGAACTGGACCCCGCCCGCTGGGGCGACCCCGCGTGAAAGGACGCCAACGATGATCCGGAGCCTGGCCGTCGCCACGACCCTCGCGCTGGCCTGCCTGGTCGGCTGCGCCGGCATGCAGAATCTCGACCTGGGCGGCGTGCTCGGAGGCACCGCGCCGCTGGACGAACGCACGGTCACGGCCGGCCTCAAGGAGGCCCTCACCGTGGGCACCGAGCGCACGGTGGCGCGCACCAGCGCCCAGGACGGCTACCTGGGCGACGCGTTGTTGCGCATCGCCCTGCCCGACGCGCTGGTCGATATCGCCGGCAGCCTGCGCCGCGTGGGCCTCGGCGCGCACGTCGATCAGCTCGAGGTGGCGATGAACCGGGCCGCCGAGCTGGCCGCCCGCGAGGCCACCGGCCTGTTCGTCGAGACCGTCCGCGGCATGACGCTGCAGGACGTCTGGGGCATCCTGAACGGCCACCAGACGGCCGCCACCGACTTCTTCCGCGAACGCACCGCGGCCGCCCTGACCGGCCGCTACCGCCCCATCGTGCAGGCGAGCCTGCAGCAGGTCGGCGGCTACCAGCAGTACGAGGACCTCGTCGCGCGCATCGACGCGCTGCCGTTCATCGACGCGCCCGACCTCGACCTGGTCGGCTACGTGACCGATCGCGCGCTGGTCGGGCTGTTCACGGT
>CAZVWL010000092.1:0-11078 GCA_964630845.1 uncultured Fibrobacteraceae bacterium | reverse complement strand
TCACCCATCCAGATGCGTCCCTCACCCAGCTCCCGCACCCGCGACTCCTCCAGCTCGCGACCGGCGGCCACCTTCGCCACGAACCCGTCGTAGGCCTCGAAGATCCGCGCGCGGAAGATCTCCAGCTCGCGTTCGTCGAGCCCGCGGTGCGGCACCTGGACGCCGACCAAAGGCACGGTGAGCGTGCGCATCAGGTCCGCGTGCCGGCCACGCTGCACGCCGCTGTAGGCCAGACCCAGCTTCTCGTCGAGATCCTCGGCCCAGACCCAGGCCGCGATCACGCCGATGCTGCCGGTGACGGTCAACGGCGTGGTGAGCACCTCCTGGCCGTCCATGCTGAGCCAGTAGCCGCCGCTCGCCGCGACATCGCCCTGGCTGACGATCACCGGGATGCCGGCCTGGCGCAGCCGCCTGACCGCGGCGGCGACCATCTCGCTCGGCAGCGGGTCGCCGCCCGGCGAGTCGACCCGCAGGACCACCGCGGCGACGTCTCGCGAGCGGGCGAGCTGGTTGAGGTACTGCGCCGTTTGCCGGCCGCGGATGCCACTGTCCATCGCGCATTCGCCCACGGCGTAGACCACGGCGATGCGCGCCGGCTGGCCCCACTGCCGTTCCGGCAGCCCACCGGGCACGTGGCCGCGGTACGGCGCCCGCTGGCCCAGGCGACGTTCCTTGCCCGCCCAGCGGTTCAGCTCCTCGCGACCGCCCAGCGCGTCCACCAGCCCGCGCTGTTCCGCCCGTCCCGCCGGCAGGTACACCTGGTCGTCGACCAGCGCGTCGAACTGCGCGACGGTCAACCCGCGGGCCTCGCAGATGCCGCGGCGCAGCTCCTCGTAGACGACCTCCACCATGCGGTCGCGCTGCTCCCGCTCGGCCGGGCTCATGTCCATGCGCGAGCCGACCTCGGCCGCCGACTTGTGCGTGAAGTACCGCAGCTCCTGATAGCCGAGCCCGAGCTTCTCGACCATGCCCTGGAAGTAGGTCCGACCGCTCGCCACGCCCATCAGCATCAGGCTGCCCTCGGTCTCCATGATCAGGTGGTCGGCCACCGAGGCCAGGTAGTAGCCGAGCATGTCCACCCGGTTGACCAGCGCGACCACCTCTTTGCCGTGCGCCTGCATCGCCTCGAGCTTGCGCCGCAGCTCCCACACGAGCGAGGCGCGGCCACGGAAGTCGTTCAGGTTCAGCACGACGCCGGCGCACTGCGGGTCGGCGGCCGCGGCGTCGAGATATCGGGCGAGGTCGAGCCAGGCGACCCGGGTCGCATCGAGGTAGCGGTACTTCTGGTAGGTGACGTACCGGTTCTCCAGGTTCACCGGGGCGAAGTAGCGCCGGCCGGTCGCCGGCACGCCCGGGATGGCGCCCACGCGCTCCTGCGACGGGTTGACGCGCAGCAGGAAGCTGCTGCGGTCCAGGTCGCCGCTGCCGGTCTTGCCGCCCAGCCAGTCCAGCCCCAGGCGCTCGCCCGTGAAGCCGACGCGCGCGATCCAGCGCAGGTCGTCGCTGCCGGGCACGTCGCGCGCCGCGAGCCCCACGTGGATGCCCTTGACCGGCTGCCACGTGATGCCGGCGCCCCAGCGACCGTCGTCCCACCGCTCGCGGTGCGACAGCGTGTAGTCGGCGTGCAGCACGAGGCGGTCGGTGCCCAGGGGCCGCAAGCCGAGGTCGGCCAGACCCTGCCGGCTCGGCGACTCCACCGACTTGATGCCCACCGCCCCCAGCGACAGGTACGGCGACGGTCGCAGCAACCAGCCCGCGACCACCGTCTTCTGCCAGCCGAGCGCCTCGTGGTCGCCGGTCGGCCAGCGGTAGGCGATGCCCGCCCGCCGGCGCCGGTCGCCGGTGGACAGGCCGAGCTGCCAGTCGGTGACGCGGTAGGTCTGGTCGCCGACCGCGAACACCTGGCTGTTGGCCCCGAACCCCAGCGGCCCGCTCATCGCGAAACCCCAGTTGTCGAGCGCGTCGCGGCGGACGGAGCGGTCGTTCCACCAGACGGCCGACTCCTGCAGCGTGCCCTCCAGCGTCGACCACACCGCGGGGTTGATGAACCCGCCCACCGCGCCGCCCGCCGTGCCCGGCGTGCCGGGCAGCCATTCGGTCATCGTGGGATAGTCGAGGAACGGCTGGCCGCCGGCCGGGGCAGCCGGCAGCAGGGCGCACCAGAAGATGGCGACGGCCAGGAGCTTGGACGACAGATTCATCGCGATGGTCCTTGCGTGAGGGTGACGGTGCCTGGCGCGCACTGTATCATCCGTGGCGCGCGGTCGGCAATGTCGGTCGTGTTCAGACGGCCCCTGATGGTGAAAGGTTTCACGATGCCCCACCTGCTCCACCACGGCGTCTTCGTGCGCGAGGCCGGCCCGAACACGGCGCCCCGCACCCTGCTCTGGATCCACGGCCTCGGCGAGTCCGGCCTCTGCTTCGAGTCCCTGCTCGCCGACCCGCAGCTCGCCCCCTGGCGCCACCTGGCGCCGGACCTGCCGGGATACGGGCGCACGGCCTGGTCGAGCACCCCGCTCTCGCTGGACGACCACGCCGGTTTGCTGGCCGACCTGATCAACGACCTCGCCCGCGGCCCCGTGGTGGTGGCCGGCCACAGCATGGGCGGCGTGATGGCCCTGCTGCTGGCCGAACGGTTCCCGTCGCTGGTGCGCGCGGTGATCGACATCGACGGCAACAAGAGCCCGGGCGATTGCACCTTCTCCGGCGAGGCCGCCGCCCAGGAACCCGCCGACTTCGCGCGCCACGGCTTCGACTCCCTGCGCGACCGCGTCTACCGCGCCGGCCTCGACGACGCCGCCCACCGCGGCTACTACGCCAGCCTGCGCCTGGCCGACCCCGCCGCGTACCACCGCAACAGCCTGGAACTCGTCGCCCTCTCCCAGCGGCGCGACCTCGCCGCGAGGCTGGCCGCGCTCTCGTGCGCGCGGGTCTACGTCGCTGGCGCCCCGGGCGGCGCGTGCGCGGAGTCGCGGCGTCTGCTGGAGGCCGCGCGGGTGCCGGTGGTGGAGGTGGCGCCCAGCGGTCACTGGCCGTTCATCGATCGGCGGGAGGCGTTTGTCGGGAGCATGGCGGGGGTGATGCGGGAGGTGGGGTAAGAAGTCGGGGCCGCGCCCATAGGGCCAACGGATGCTCTGCTGGCTGATGGAACGCGTCCCTCGAGGGGCTTGGTGCGCCGGCGCACCGGATCGGTTATTCCGCGAAGAATGTGACGGGCTCGTCGCTTGCCCCATGCGGGTCATGGACAACCTCGACTTCGATCACCGGCAGTGGTCTCCGCCCTACTGGCCCTCTCGCAAGTGGCATCCCCACAACCCTTTGGCACCGGCCTGGGCATTCAAGCCTTTCGGCTACTACCGCCGAAGAGCTCACCCACGACGTATCCGCGAATTCCAGAACACCCCCTGCTGCGTCACCATCAGTCCACAGTTCTTCTCCGTCACCTACTGGCTCGAACGCCAGACCCGGGCCCTGAAGCTGAACCGGCGCGATTTGCGGTATACTGTTTGAAAAATAGAAGTTATGTGAGAGCTGAGGGGCAGTAACATTCTTCGCGGAACAACACAGCACTTGACACGCGAGATATTGCTATGATATCATTCCAACATCACCAGAGAGACACGAGAACCGCAAGAGACACAAAGGAGGCCACCCCCCATGCACACCGAACGCACGATGAATCCCGCCTCGGGACTCCTGATGCTCCCCCTGCTGCTCCTGCTCTGCGGCGTCGCGATCTGGATGTTCGTCGCGGCGGTCGGCGGCAAGAACGTGCCGCTGCTGCTCGCGTCGCTCGGCCTGTTGCTCGCCGCGATCATCCTGCTCTGCGGTCTGTTCGTCGTGAACCCGAACGAGGCGGCCGTCGTCCTGCTGTTCGGCGACTACAAGGGCACGGTCAAGAAGAACGGCTTCTGCTGGGCGAACCCCTTCCTGACCAAGAAGAAGATCTCGCTGCGGGCCCGGAACCTCAACGGCGAGCACATCAAGGTCAACGACCTCGCCGGCAACCCGATCGAGATCGCCGCGGTGGTGGTCTGGCGGGTCGTCAACACGACCGAGGCCCTGTTCGAGGTCGACAACTACGAGCACTACGTGGTGACGCAGAGCGAGGCGGCGGTGCGGCATCTGGCGAGCGCCTTCCCGTACGATGGCGAGGAGGACGAGCTCACCCTGCGCGGCACCACCGAGGAGATCAACCAGCGGCTCGAGAAGGAACTGCTGGAGCGGCTGGCCCGCGCGGGCGTCGAGGTCATCGAGGCCCGGCTCAGCCACCTCGCCTACGCGCCGGAGATCGCCGGCGCCATGCTGCAGCGGCAGCAGGCGAGCGCGGTGGTGGCCGCGCGGCAGAAGATCGTCGAGGGGGCGGTCGGCATGGTCGAGCTGGCGCTCGAGGAGCTCAACCGCAAGTCGATCATCGCGCTGGACGAGGAGCGCAAGGCGGCGATGGTCTCCAACCTGCTGGTCGTGCTGTGCAGCGACCATTCCACGCAGCCGGTCATCAACACCGGCACGCTGTACCATTGACGTGGCGGCGCGGAAGGCATTCCCGCTGAGGCTGAGCCAGGATCTCTACGACGAGCTGCGCCGCTGGGCCGACCAGGAGCTGCGCAGCGTCAACGGGCAGATCGAGTTCCTGCTGCGCGAGGCGGTGCAGCAGCGCAAGAAGCGAGGTCAGCCCGACACGAAGAGGTCGTAGATCGCGGCGAAGTCCTCGTCGCGCCGGCCCTGCAGAAGCAGCCGCGCGTACTGCTCCTTGACCACGCCCGCGAGGTGTTGCGGACGCTGCAGCTCGCGGGCGAGGTCCTGCAGGTAGTGCAGGTCCTTGTGGATCATGCCGGCCGAGAACTGGGGCGACCAGTCGCGCGCCAGCAGCTTGGCGCGCTTGGCCTCCAGCACAAGCGACTTGCCGGCGCCGTCGCCGAGCACGGTCAGGGCCTGCTCGCGGTCGATGCCGGCGGCCTCGGCGGTGGCCAGCGCCTCGGCGACCGCGGCCATGAAGGTGCCCAGGCAGAGGTTGTTGACCAGCTTCATGCGCGTGGCCTGGCCGGGTGCGCCCAGGGCGTGCACGGTCGCGGCCAGCTCGGCGAGCAAGGGGCGCGCGGCGTCGACGTCGGCCGGCTCGCCGCTGGCCATCACCACGAGCTTGCCCTGCCGCGCGGGCACCACGCTGCCGGCGACGGGCGCTTCGACGTACCGCGCGCCCTGCAGGCGGCACAGCTCGTGGAACAGCAGCACCGGCGCCGGGTGGTTGGTCGTGGTGTCGATGATCAGCTTGCCGCGGCAATCGCCCGCCAGCAGGCCCTGGTGGCCCCGCAGGACGATCTCCACGGCGTCGCTGTCGGCAAGCGCGAGCACGACCACGGGCACCGGGCCGATCAGCGCCGCCGGGCTGGCGGCCACGGCGACGGCCGGGTGCTCGGCGACGAAGGCCGCGGCGCGGTCGGCGGTGCGGTTCCAGACGGCGAGGTCGACCCCGCGATCACAGAGGCGGGCGGCCATGGCACGACCCAGGTTGCCCAGTCCGATGAAGCCGGCTTGCATGACGGTTCCTTTCGCCAGGCCGCCATCATGGCGCAAGCCGGGCCGATTGACAACCGCCCCGATCCGCAACGACATTGGCCGGACCATGACGAACCCGAAACCTCCCCGTCCCGCCCCCTTCCTGCCCATGTCGCGGCCGGAGATGGACGCGCGCGGCTGGGACCGGTGCGACGTGGTGCTGGTCACGGGCGACGCTTACGTGGACCACCCCAGCTTCGGCGCCGCGCTGCTCGGCCGGCTGCTGGAGCACCGCGGCTACCGCGTGGGCATCGTGGCGCAACCGCGCTGGGACGACCCCGCCGACTTCCGCGCCCTCGGCCGCCCGCGGCTCTGCTTCGGGATCACGGCCGGCAACGTCGATTCGCTGGTGGCGAACCTGTCGGCGGGCAAGCAGCGGCGCCGCCACGACGACTTCAGCCCCGGCGGCAAGGCTGGCCTCAGGCCCGACCGCGCGTCGATCGTCTACGCCAACCGCGCGCGCGAAGCGTGGCCGGGCGTGCCCATCGTGCTGGGGGGCATCGAGGCGAGCCTGCGGCGCCTGGCGCACTACGACTACTGGGACGACCGCGTGCGGCGCTCCCTGCTGCTGGACGCGCGCGCCGAGGTGCTGGTCTACGGCATGGGCGAGCAGCCGCTGCTCGAGATCCTGGCGCGGCTGGCCGAGGGCCGCGCCGACCTGGACGGCATCCGCGGCACGGTGACGGTCGCCGAGGCGCCGGCCGAGGCCGTGCGGCTGCCGTCCTTCGAGCAGGTCGCCGCCGACAGGGAGCGTTACCTCGAGGCCTTCCGGGTGGCCGAGCGCGAGCTGGCGCCGGGCGACGGGCGACCACTCGTGCAGGCGCACGGCGACCGCGACGTGGTGCAGTGGCCGCCGGCGCCGCCCTTGTCCCAGCGGGAGCTGGACGCGCTCTACGAGCTGCCCTTCCGCCGCGCCTGGCACCCCCGCTACGACGCCGAGGGCGGCGTGCCCGCCCTCGAGACCGTGCGCACGTCGATCACCGCGCACCGCGGCTGCTGCGGCGACTGCTCGTTCTGCGCGATCACCGCGCACCAGGGGCGCATCGTGCAGTCGCGCAGCGAGCGGTCGATCCTGGCGGAGGTCAAGCGCCTGGCGGCCGACCCGTCGTTCAAGGGCACGATCACCGACATCGGCGGCCCGACCGCCAACCTCTACGGCGCGCGCTGCAAGCGCTGGGACCGCGGCCGCTTCTGCCAGGACCGCCACTGCCTGCTGCCCGAACGTTGCCCCCACCTCGAGCTGGGCTACGACGCGGCCATCAGCGTCTACCGCAAGGCCGCCGCCGTGCCCGGCGTCAAGCATGTGTTTTTGGGCAGCGGCCTGCGGTTCGACCTCCTGACCGAGGACCGCGACCGCCGCTACCTCGAGCAGATCGCCGCCCACCAGGTGAGCGGCCTCTTGAAGGTCGCGCCCGAGCACTGCGACGACCACGTGCTGCAACTGATGAACAAGCCGCGCTTCGCCGCCTACGAGACCTTCCTCGAGCGTTTCCGCGCCGCCTCGCGCAAGGCCGGCAAGCAGCAGTTCGTGGTGAACTACTTCATCGCCTCGCACCCCGGCAGCTCGCTGCGCGAAACGCTCAAGCTGGCGCTCTACCTGGCCAAGCGCCGGATCAAGCCCGAGCAGATCCAGGACTTCATCCCCACGCCGATGACCCGGGCCACCGCCATGCACCACACCGGGCGCGACCCCGCCACCGGCAAGCGCGTGCACGTCCCCGCGTCGCTCAAGGAGCGGCGCATGCAGCGCGCCCTGCTGCAGTACGACCGCCCCGCCAACCGCAAGCTGCTCGAGGCCGCGCTCGATGAGTTGGGCGCCCGGCACGTGTTGCCGAAGTTCCTGGCGGCGTCGACGACGGCCACCCGCAAGCGAGGTCGCCGATGATCTCCCGCCGCCACCAGGCCGATCTGTTGCCCCGCCTGTGGAACCTCTGGGCCACCTACACCGCCGAACCCGCGCCGCCCTACCTCGACCGCTGGCTAGCCCAAGCCCTCGGTCGCCTCGACGGCCTGCGCCGCCCCGACCGCCTCTGGCTCGGCGAGCAGCTGACCGCCGGCGTGCGCCACGCCCGGCTCGCCCTGGCCTGCCACACGGCGGCGGGCCTGGCGCCCGGCCGCGCGCTGCGGCACGTGCTGGCCGGCGCGATGGACTGGCCGCGCCTGCGCGAGATCCCGCCGCAAGCGTTCTTCTTCTGGATCTTCCTGCGTGGCCGCGAGGACGGCGCCGAGCCGCCCCGCCTCGACGAGCCCCATCCCGGCGCGGTCGCCGACTGGCACCGCTTGCGCGCCGGCCTCGAGAAGGACGCCTCCCTGGCGGCCCACCTGGCCTGGGCCGGGCTGCCGACCAGCCTGGCCGTGGCGCTGGCCGACCGCGCCCGCCGCAGCGCCTGGACCGCGGACGACCTGCAGCGTTTCGTCGCGCGCCACGACACGCGGCCGCCGCTGTGGCTGCGCCTGCGCGACGCGAAGGACCGGCGGGAGGTGCTCGCTGAGCTGCGCGGCGCCGGGTTCAAGATCGACGTTCACGACCTCGCCGTCGCCGCGCGCGGCGATCGCGGCATCTACGAGCTGGCCTGCCACGCCGAGGGCCGCGTCGAGATCCAGGATCTGGCCAGCCAGGCCATCGGCCGCGCCGTGGCCGCCGGGCCGGGCATGTTCGTCTGGGACGCCTGCGCCGGCGGCGGCGGCAAGACCCTGCAGATCGCGGCCATGATGGGCAACACCGGCGCGGTGTACGCTACGGACAAGCAGCCGCAAGCGTTGCAGGACCTGCGCCGCCGCGCCAAGCGGGCCGGCTTCACCTCGGTGCGCGCCCACGCCTGGGATGGCACGGCGCTGCCCGACTTCGGCAAGACGGTGGCGCGTCGTGGCGGCTTCGACCGCGTGCTCGTCGACGCTCCCTGCTCCGGCTGCGGCACCTGGCGCCGCAACCCCGACGGCCGCCTGCGCGGCGACCTCGGCGACCCCGGCGGCCTCGCCGGCCTGACCGACGTGCAGGCCCGGCTGCTGAACGTGGCCGGCACGGCGGTCAAGCCGGGCGGCCGGCTGGTGTACGCGACCTGCTCGTGGCTCGCGGCCGAGAACGAGCAGGTCGTCGAGGCGTACCTGGCCGCGACGCCCGCGTTCACGCTGGTCGAGCAGGGGTTGCACGGCAACCCGGCCGCCGACGCGGACACCGTCTACTGCGCGGTGCTCGCGCGGACCACGTAGTAGTAGTTCTGCACGTCGTGGTCGAGCTGGTGCACGGACACGTCGGCGAACCCGGCCTCGGCGAGCATCGCCAGCGCCCGCTGCCGCCCCCACATGGCGCCTAGCCCCTGACCGCCCTGGGCCAGCGACACCGACATGCAATGCAGGCATGACACCGTGTACAGGAACGGCCCGAGCGGGTGATCCTGGTTCTCGTGCACATGGCTCGAACCGGCGATGTCCTGCATCAGGTACACGCCGTCGGGGCGCAACGCGCGCGCGATGCCTCGCAGCACCCGGTCGGGGGACTTCTGATCGTGGATCGCGTCGAACGAGGTGATCAGGTCGAAGGTGGCGGCGTCGGCGGAGACGTCGAAATCCGTGAGGTCGCGCGCCTCGAACCGGACGTTGGCCAGGCCCTCGCGCGCGGCCGCCTCGCGGGCGTGGTCGACCGCTTCCGCGCTCAGTTCGAGGCCCACGAAGCGGCTGCGCGGGAAGGCTCGCGCGAGCAGCAACAAGGCGCGGCCGCGTCCGCAGCCGATGTCCAGCACGTCGATGCCCTCTGCGAGCCGCGCCGCAAGCCCGGGCACCAGCGGCACGATGTGGCTCAGAAGAACCGGCAACACGGTCTGGCCGCTGTCCTCGGCCATGATCTCGTGGAAGCGCGGGTAGGCGCTGTACGGCAGACCGCCGCCTTCACGGAAGCAGGCCAGGATGCCGTCCTCGACCACGCCGAATTGCGGGATGTACTGCGCGTAGACCGCGAGGTTGTCCGGCGCGGCCGCGCGGGTCAGGCAGGCGGCGTGCTCGTCCGGCAGCACGAAGCCCCGGCAGGCCGCGTCCCAGGTCACGATGCCGCCGGCGGCCATGGCGCCGAGCCATTCGCGCACGTAGCGCTCGTCGAGGCCCGCGGCGTCGGCGAGGTCGTCGCTGGAGACCGGGCCGCGGTCGGCCATGGCGTCGAAGAGGCCGGCGCGGTGGCCGATCGAGATCATGACGGACAGGGCGCCGCCGTTGAGGATGTCGAGCATGCGCTCGGCGAAGGTCGTCGTGGCGGCCGTGGCGGCCGTGGCGTGGGTGCACATCGGGGTACCTCCTGGGTTGGTGATTAACATACCGACTAGTCGGTATGTATGATCACAATCATACGGGAGCTTGTCAATCTTTGTTTCAAGAAGATCTTGTGGACATACCGGATAGTCGGTATCATGACGGGGCCATGAGCATCGACACCCGCACCCGCATCCTCGACGCCGCCGAGCACCTCGTGCTCGCCCAGGGCTACGTGGCGACCCCCATCGACCAGATCATCGAGGCCGTGGGCGTGACCAAGGGCGCCTTCTTCTACCATTTCCCGAGCAAAGGCGCCCTGGCGCGGGCGCTCATCGAACGGTACGCGCAGGCCGAGCAGGATCTGCTGACCGCGCTGCTGGCCCGCGCCGACGCCCTCGGCCGCGACCCGGTGCAGCGGCTGCTGATCTTCGTGGGGTTGTTCATCGAGCTGGCCGAAGCGACCGACGCGCCCTCGCCGGGCTGCCTGTTCGCGTCGTACTGCTACGAGAGCGGGCAGTTCGACCCCGAGACGATGGGCGTCGTGCAGGCGTCGATCCTCGCCTGGCGCGCAGCGCTCGCCGCGAAGATCCGCGCGGCGGCGGCGGCCCGCGCGCCGAGCGCCGAGGTCGAGCCCGAGAGCCTGGCCGACATGTTCACCGGCGTGATCGAGGGGGCGTTCATCATCTCGCGCACGCTGAAAGACCCGCGCGTCTTCGCGCAGCAGCTGCGGCATTACCGGCAGTATCTGGAGCTGCTGTTCAGCGGCCCAGCAACCGGAACATCTCCCGCTTGTAAGCCTCCACGCCGGGCTGATCGAACGGGTTGACGCCCAGCAGCCGGCCGCCGATCGCCACGCCCTTCTCGAAGAGGAACACCAGGCCGCCGATCGCCTCGGGCGTCAGGGCGTCCAGCTCGAACGCCAGGCACGGCACGCCGCCCTGGACGTGCGCCAGGCGGGTGCCCTCGAAGGCCTTGGCGTTGATCGCGTCGAGGCGTTCGCCGACCAGGAAGTCGAGGCCGTCGCCGCCGTCGCCGGCGGCCGGCACGACGATGGCGGGCTCGTCGCGGCGCACGACCAGGAAGGTCTCCAGCAGGCTGCGGCGGCCGTCCTGCAGGTACTGGCCGAGGCTGTGCAGGTCGGTGGTGTAGACGGTGGCGGCCGGGAAGATGCCCTTGCCGTCCTTGCCCTCGCTCTCGCCGAAGAGCTGCTTCCACCACTCGCCGAAGGTGGCCAGGCCGCTGTGGAAGGTGGCCAGGACCTCGGTCTGGAAGCCCTT
>CAZVWL010000091.1:0-11157 GCA_964630845.1 uncultured Fibrobacteraceae bacterium | reverse complement strand
ACCTGGCGCAAGTCGGCGCGGTCGGCCCGCAACGCGGACCAACCGGTGCGGCTTGTGCCGCCCGTTGCGCCCACCGGCGCGGTGAAGCGAGCCCAGCGTGTTCCAGGACCTGACACGACGCCTCGAAGGGGCCATGCGCAAGCTGGCCGGCCAGCGTCAGCTCACCGAGGAGTCGATCAAGGAGACGCTCCGCGAGGTGCGCCTGGCGCTGCTCGAGGCCGACGTCAACTACCAGGTCGCCAAGGACCTCGTGGGCCGCGTCAGGGACCAGGCGCTGGGGCAGAAGGTCCTCGAGGGGCTCGACCCCGCCCAGCAGGTCGTCAAGATCGTGCACGACGAGCTGAAGCTCCTGCTCGGCGGCGAGACCGCCGAACTCGTGCTGCCGACCAAGGGCATGGCCACGGTCATGGTGCTGGGCCTGCAGGGTTCGGGCAAGACGACGTTCTGCGGCAAGCTCGCGCACAAGCTGGTGCAGGAGGGCCGCCGGCCCATGCTCGTGGCGGCGGACATCTACCGCCCGGCCGCGATCGACCAGCTCGAGACGCTCGGCCGCCAGGTGGGCGTGCTGGTGCACACCGACCGCGAGCGGCGCAACGCCGCCCAGATCGTCAAGCTCGGCCAGCGCCGCGCGCGCGACAACGATTGCGACGTGCTGATCGTCGACACCGCCGGCCGCCTGCACATCGACGAGACGCTCCTGCAGGAGCTGAACGATATCGACAAGACGGTGGCCATGGACGAGAAGCTGCTCGTCCTGGACGCCATGACCGGCCAGGAGGCGGTCAACATCGCGACCCAGTTCGCCGAGAAGGTGGGCTACAGCGGCGTGGTGCTGACCAAGCTGGACGGCGACGCGCGCGGCGGCGCGGCGCTGTCGGTCAAGGAGATCACCGGCGTTCCGGTCAAGCTGGTCGGCGTGGGCGAGAAGCTCGACGACCTCGAGGTCTTCCACCCCGAGCGCATGGCCAGCCGCATCCTGGGCATGGGCGACGTGCTGACGTTGATCGAGCAGGCCGAGCGCCGCATGGACCTCGACGAGGCCCAGCAACTGGCCGATCGCTTCGCCCAGGGCGAGTTCACGCTGGAGGATTTCCACCGGCAGATCAAGCAGGTCAAGCGCATGGGCTCGTTCAAGGGCATGCTCAAGCTGCTGCCCGGCATGGGCGGCGGCGCGCTGGACAACGTCGACGTCGACGACAAGCAGTTCGCGCGGGTCGAGGCGATCATCAACTCGATGACCCGCGAGGAACGCCGCAAGCCTGACCTGATCAACGGCTCGCGGCGCAAGCGCATCGCCAACGGCAGCGGGACGAACGTCTCGCAGGTCAACAAGCTGCTCAAGCAGTATCGCGACATGCGGCGCATGATGAATCAGATCAACGCCGCCGGCGGGCTGCAGGAATTCGGCCGGCGCGTCCTGGGGGGCGGCCACTAGATTCGATCGGCGCGTGGGCCCGCGAGGGACCGGCGCCCGGGGCTCCGCGGAGCCCCACGACACGCGGCGTGCATGGGGCGCGTCGCGACACCACCCGAATGGGAGGCTGATAAGTTGGCAACCACGATCCGTCTGACCCGCATGGGCAAGAAGAAGCGCCCGTTCTACCGCCTGGTCGTCATGGACAACCGCAAGCGTCGCGACGGCGCCTACCTGGCGAACCTCGGCTACTACAATCCCTTCGTCGAGCCTCAAGAAGTGCAGCTGCATGACGACGAGATCGTCTCCTGGCTGCAGAAGGGCGCCGAGCTGAGCGAAACCGCCCGCTCGCTGCTCAAGAACGAGGGCATCCTCTACCGCTTCAGCCTCGTGAAGGCCGGCCTGCCGGCGCACGAGGTCGCCGCGCGCATGGAAGCCTGGCGCCCGCAGCACGCGGCCCGCCGCGAGCGCGACCTCGCCGCGATCACGGCGCATCGCCGCCAGATCGAAGAGGCCGAGACCAAGCGCCGCAAGGACGCGGCCAAGGCCGCCGCCGCCGCCGCCGAGGCGGAGGCCGCGGGCGCCGCCGCGCCGTCGGAAGGCGAGTGACCGCATGGACGCCCAGCAATTGACGCCGGCCCAGGCGCGCGCGCTCGACCTCGTGTCGTACCTGACGGTCAACCTCGTCGACCACCCCGAGGCGGTGCGCATCGACCTGGTGGCCGAGGACGACCGCGAGGTCTTCCGCGTGCGGCTGCACCCGGACGACCATGGCGTGTTCATCGGCAAGAACGGGCAGACCGTGCGCGCCGTGCGCGGCCTGCTCGCGGCCGTCAACGCGCGCCACGACCAGCGGTTCGCCCTGGAGATCGTGGAAGACTGAGCCGTGCCGCCACAACCGGACATCGCCGGCTTCGTGCCGGTCGCCGACGTGGTCAAGGCGGTCGGGCTGCGGGGAGAAGTCAAACTCTACCCGTTGCTCGATTTTTACGCGCCGCTGCTGGACAGCCGCTACCTGCGCTGGCAGGACGGCAGCGAGGCGGTGCTCGAGCACGCGCGCCCGGCCGGCAACATGGTCGCCGTCAAGCCCGCCGGTTGCGACGATCGCAACCAGGCGGAGGCGATGGTGGGTCGGCAGCTCGGGTTCCTGTCGCGGGACTATCTCGCGGCCGACTTCCCGCGGCCGCCGGACGGGTTGCCGTTCCGTTATCTAGGCCGGCCGGTCCGGCAGCGCGACGGCACGGTGCTCGGCGAGGTGCACGAGGTCAGACGGTACGCGAGCCAGGTGCTGCTGGTGATCGAGCACCAGGGCCGCGAGGTGATGATCCCGGCGGTGCCGCCGATCGTCGAGCCGGACGCGGGCGTCGAGGGACCGCTCGAGGTCGCGTTGCCGGAAGGATTGCTCGATGCTTGAGGTCAAGGTGCTGACGCTGTTTCCGGACATGGTGCGCACGGTGCTGGCGACCAGCAT
Source organism: uncultured Fibrobacteraceae bacterium (assembly GCA_964630845.1). Lineage (GTDB taxonomy): Bacteria > Krumholzibacteriota > Krumholzibacteriia > LZORAL124-64-63 > LZORAL124-64-63 > Glo-17. Next base: position 8,272 of record CAZVWL010000091.1, on the reverse strand, counting down.
CCTGGCGCGCGCGGCCGCCGGCGGCCACGTCCGTTACAGCGTGACCGACATCCGCGACTTCGCGGTGGACAAGCACCGGACGGTGGACGACACGCCCTACGGCGGCGGCGCCGGCATGATCATGATGGCGCCGTGTGTGGTGGAGGCCGTGGAGGCCGCGCGAACCAGCGCCGCCGCGCCGATCGTCCTGACCTCGCCGCAAGGCGAGCGCCTGGGCGAGCGGCTCGTGCTCGGGCTGCTCGACGAGGCCCAGGCGGCCGGCGAACTGATCGTCGTCTGCGGCCATTACAAGGGCGTCGACGAGCGCGCGCAGACCCTGCTGGGCATGCGCGAGGTCTCGATCGGCGACTACGTGCTGTCGGGCGGCGAACTGCCCGCCCTGGTGATCATCGACGCCCTCGTGCGCCGCATCGAGGGCGTGCTGAGCGACGCGGCTTCGGCCGATTGCGACAGCTTCACGGCGGAGCGCGAGGGTGGCCTCGACTGTCCGTGGTACACGAAACCCCCGGTCTACCGGGACCTTGCCGTGCCGGAGGTGCTGCTGAGCGGGCACCACGGCAAGATCGCAGCCTGGCGGCGCGAACAGGCCCGCCAGCGGACCCGTGAACGCCGGCCCGATCTGGCCGGAGCAGCCGACGCCGACCCTGCTCGCCGGCGCTGACGGCGAACCCTGGAGGAGACATGAGCAACATCATCGACACCCTGCGCTACGACTCGCTGCGCAGCGACCTGCCGAGCTTCGACATCGGCGACACCATCCGCGTGGGCGTGCGCATCCGCGAGGGCGGCAAGGAGCGCGTGCAGAACTTCGAGGGCGCCGTGATCGCCATGCAGGGCACCGGCCACGAGAAGACGATCACCGTGCGCAAGCTGTCGAGCGGCGTCGCGGTCGAGCGCATCTTCCCGGTCGAGTCGCCGAACCTGGCGAACATCACGGTGATCAAGCGCGGCCGCGTGCGGCGCGCCAAGCTCTACTACCTGCGCGACAAGAGCGGCCGCAAGGCGAGGATCCGCGAGGCCCGGCGCCAGTAACGCCGTGACCGCGCCCGCAGCAAGCCTGCTGGCCTGGGACCGCGTCTGCTCCCGCGACGGCGAGCTGCTGCTCGCGGGAGTCGACGAGGCCGGGCGTGGCTGCTGGGCAGGCCCGGTCGTCGCCGCGGCGGTCATCCTGCCGAAGGGCTGGTGCCCGGACGGCCTGGACGACTCCAAGCGCGTGCGGGCGGCCGAGCGCGAGCGCCTGTGCGGCGAGCTGCGGCAGCGCGCCGTGGCCTGGGCCGCCTGCGCGGTGGGGCCGCGCGTCATCGAGGCGCGCAACATCCTGGCCGCCACCCTGCTCGCGATGACCCGGGCCGTGCAGCGGCTGCGACCGTACCCCGACCTGGTCGTCGTCGACGGCCTGCACGCGCCCTCCCTGGCCGTCGAGACCCTGCCCTTGATCCGCGGCGATGGGACCAGCGCCGCGGTCGCCGCGGCCTCGATCGTGGCGAAGGTCCTGCGCGACCGTGTGATGGTCGCCTGGGACCGCCACTATCCCGGTTACGGCTTCGCCGCGCACAAGGGATACGGTGCGCCGCAGCACCGCGAGGCGCTGGCGCGCCTCGGCCCCTGCCCGCAGCACCGCGCGAGCTTCCGGCCGGTGGCCGAGCTGGCTCAGACCAGCCTGTGGAACGGCTCCTGCTAGGTGCCCGCGCGCGACGCCCTGCCTGACGACCGCCTCCCGGATCGAGTCGTGATGATGGACAGCGCCACGCGCGGCCGCCTAGGCGAGCAGATCGCGCTCGCCTACTACGCGCTCGAAGGTTACACCTGCCTGGCCCGGCGCTGGCGCCGCGGCGGCGGCGAGCTGGACCTCGTCATGACCCGGCCCGGCCTGGTCGTCTTCGTCGAGGTGAAGCTGCGCGGGCAGGGCAGCGTGGCCACGGCCACCGAGAGCGTCACGCGCGCGCAGTTGCAACGGCTGCGCGCGCTGGCGCGGCGCTGGGTGCACGAGCAGGGCGGTTGCCGCCTTGCGCAGCGGCTCGACGTGATCGCGATCGACCACGCCGGGGAGGGGCGCGGCCTGGTCCTGCATCACTTCCCGCAGGCAGGTTGAACCGCTTTCGGCGGGGTCGTGCGTGATTGCGATGGCGCCATGGCCAGCGGTCCGCTATGCTCGTCGGCCAGGCATACCGCACCGCACCGCAGCCGGATCGCAGGAGGCGCCGGCCGATGAACTACTGGCAGATCCTGGCGTCCGCACGGGAGGCGCTGGCGGCCGGCCGCTTGCGCCGGGCCGAAGAGGAATTCCTGCGGTCCGGGACGATCCGGGCCGCCGCCACGCGCCGTGTCTTCTTCCAGGAGACCATCCCGGACGGCTTGCAGCGCGCCTGGCGTCGGTTGCGGCAAGGCCGCAAGCCGCCGGCCGACCCCACGCCCGACGAGGCGCCGGCTGGTCGCTGGCAACGGGCGACCGAGGCCTTCCTGACCGCGTTCCGCGACCAGGCCGAGGCGATCCTGCACGAGGCCGAGCGGCGCCTGGCGACCGGCGCCGGCACCCTCGAATCCGCCGCCGACCCCGCCGCGACCGCCGCGCTGCTGGCCGACGCGCTGTCGCTCTCGGTAGGCAGTGAGCTGTCGCCGCGTCAACTGCCGGCGGCGCCGCTGCTGCTGGCGCTCTTCGACCTGTTGCCGGCGAGTGGTCGCCTGGCCGACCACGACCTGGTCGCACGCTGCGAGGGGCTCGATGGCAGCGTGCGACTGCGCCTGGCCGAGCGCGGCGCCGGCGGCCTGGTGCACCTGCCACTCGCCGAGCGCGCCGTCTGGGCCGGCACCCTGCTCGCGTTGCTCGACCGCGAGGCCGTCGCCTGGCAACCGGGCACCGGCGCGGCGCGGCGCTGGCTGGCGGCGAACCTGGCCGACCGTTATCGCGACGACGCCCAGGAGGTCCTGGCCTGCCTGGCCGCCGCCGACGAGCCGGAACAGCCGGAGGCGAATCGACGCTACAGCCGCCTGCGCCGCCTGGAGATCCTGGCCGGCTGCGACCGCCGGCGGCTGGCCGTCCCGAGCTATGCCGAGGCGCATCGGCTGGCCGCCGCGCTGCTGCCGGACGTCGACGGCGAGCAGCAGCGGCGCTGCCAGGCGGCGATGGACGTCATCGCCCACCGGCGTCCGCCGGTGCAGCCGTCGCGCGGCTGGATCTCGGCGACCGTCGCGCCGGACGGCACGGTGCTGGCCGTCTACTGGTGGGGCGATGAGCCGCGCGACCTCGCGACGTGGCGCCCCGCCGACGGCCCCGGTGCCCTGGCCGAGTTCCTCGACGCGGCGCCGGGCCGCGTGCTGTGGGCCGAAGAGGAGGTACCCGAGGCGGTCCGGGAGGCCTGGCCCGACCAGGCTTTCGGGCGGCCGCTCTTGCCGTACCTCGAGGCCTTGCTCGAACCGTCGATCCCCGCCGAGGGCTGGCAGCCGGCGCTCGGCCATCGCCTGGCCCTGGCACGCAGCGGCGCCTGGCGCACGGGATGGCGCCCGGACCGCGGTCATCCGATGCTCGTGCCGCCGGGCGCCAACGGCGAGTTCACCCCCGAACAGGCCGCCGTGCAACCGGCGTTGCAGGCGGGGCTGCTCTGGCTGGCGGTGCTGCACCGGGTGGCCAGCGCGGCGCCGGCGTTGCGGGCCGGCATCGGCGAACTGGCGCGGCGTGGCGATCCCTGGGCCGCGTTCCTGCACGCGCACGCCGTGCTCGGCGCGCCCGACCTGGCGGCCGTCGACGCCGCGTTCGCGCCCTGGACGCTGCCGCTGCTGTGGACCCGGCCCGACCCGCTCGGCGGCGGCGCGGTGGCGTCGCCCGCGGTCGAGGCCCGGCCCGACCTCGGCGGCCAGGACGTCGCCGTCGTCGTCACCGGCCAGCCCATGGCCGCGCTCCTGGCCTGGGGGCAGCAGGAACGCCGCTGGCGCCTCGTGCTGGACCGCGCCGATCGCCTCGTGGCCCTGCGACCTTTGGTCGCGATCGCGACCGAGCCCGTCACCCTGGTGCCGCCGGGTGGCGAGGTCCACGATCTGAGGGCGGCTCTGGCGCTGCTCGACGACCTCGCCCGCGAAGCCCACGCCGCCGAGGGCAGCGATCGGCTGCTGGCGGTCTACCACTGGATCCGTCTGGTGGAGACGCACAACGGCGACCTGCTGGACATCCAGATGCTGCGCCCGCGCCGGCCGGGCGCTTGCCCTCTGCTCGAGCGCCACGCGGCGCGCGTGCAGGCGTTGCCGCGGCGCCGGGTCGGCGCCGGCGACGGGCCCGGCGACGACGGCGGCTGGCAGGAGCAGTACACGCAACGGGCGCGGCGTTCGGGCCTGCTGGTCGGGCTGGTGCAGGACCTGCCCGGGCAGCCCGCGGCCCTGGACGCCGGCTGGGGCGTCTACGACGGCAGCGACGCCGCCTGGGTCTTCCTCGACGCGGCCGCCGTGCACTGGCGGCTCGACCAACAGGCCGGCGATCGGCCCGCCGAGCGGCACGCGCTGCTGGCCAGCCGGGGTCGCCGCCATCTGTCGATCCTGGGCGGCCGCGGCGTGTTCGCGGCCGACCTCGCCGACTGGTTCGACCAGGCGCTCGCGCCTTACGGCCGTCCCTACCACGCCGACCTCGGCGACAGCCGCCCGCCGCCGCTGGTGCTGGCCGGCGCCGGCCCCTTGCCGCAGGCGCATCTGAACCCGGCCACGCACCCCACCGCCGCGTTGATCGCCCTCGGCGCGATGGACGAGGGCGTCTGCGTGCGTACCCCGCGCGATGCCGCGAGCGCGGCGCTCTGGCGCGAGGCCGCCGCCGGTCGTTTCGGCGCGGTCGCCTGGCGGCTGGTCGGCGACGCCACGCCCGCCGGCGGCGCCAACCTGGTCGTGGTGTCCTGGGCGGCCCTGGCCGCGACCGACCGCGACGGGCCGGGCGTGCCCGCGGCGGCCGACCCGCACCAAGAATGGCACGAGGCCGACCAGCGTCGGCTCGCTCGCCGCGGGCGCGAGCGCCGGAGCCTGGCGCTGGAGTGCGCCGCCCTGCTCGCCGAGCCGGTCGCCGCGGTCACCGTGCTGGACGGTCGCTGGTGGCGGCTCGTGGGTGTGCCCGATCAAGCCGCGGCGGCTCAGACCCACACCCCCGTGCGCGACCTGCCCGACGCTGCGGCCACCGGTCGCGGCCGCGACCTGCTGGCGGCGATCAACGGCTGGCTGGTGCAGACCGGCGAGGTGGGCGCGCAACTGCCCGGCTGGCCGGGGCCGCCGCTGGTGATCGGCTCGGCGCCGGACGACGGCGCGATCGCGCCGCACGGCGTCTACCATCATCGCGAACCCGCGCAGGCCGTCTGGCGCGACCTCGCCGCCGGCACGCTCCGCCGGTGGGAAGCCGGCCTGGCCGTCGGCCGCGTCCTGCTCATCGGCGCCACGCCGCCTGCGGGCGCGCTCGCGCTCGCGGACGCCTGCGCCGGTGCCGGCGCCACCCGGCTGGTCGCCGCCGCCGGCGCCGCTGCCGAAGGGTACGGCACGGTCGTCTGGGCGCGGCCCCAGGATCTGCTGGCCATCCTGCAGGAAGGCGCGCCGTTGCCGTCGTTCGCGCGGGCGCTCGTGCACGACCTCGGCGCGCACCTGCCGCCGTCGCCGTCGGCGCTGGCCGGCGCGCCGCTGCTGGGCTGGCTGTTGCAGGGCGGCATCGCACGGGTCGACCTGGTCGGCGGCCCCTTGCCGGCTCCCTGGGCCGACTTCCTGGCGGCCCGCTGCGGACGACCGATCGCGGGCGATGACCCCGGCGGCTGGGCCGCGCTGCGCCGCGGCGAGTCGCCGCGCCACCCGCGTCGCTGCCCGCAGTGCGCCGACGTGGGTCCCGGTCGCCTGGACGGCCTGGTGTGCGCCGGTTGCGGCTACGCGCTGGCCGCCGCCGGGCCGCGGCCGGCCGCGGTCGACCCGGCTCCGGAGCAGGTCCGGTTGTTGCTGCAACAGGCCGATCTCGGCCGCGACCGGCCGCTCGAACTGTGGGCCGATGCCGGCATGCTCGACGGGGTCCGTGCCGCCGCCGAGGCCGCCGGCGTGCCGCTGGCGACCGACGACGAGCCGACCGCCGGCGCGCCTTGCTGGCAGCTGCCGGACGGCCGCCGCTGGGCGCCGCGCCCGCTCGGCGGCGATACCGGGGTGGCCCGTGGCCCGGCCGTCCTGCTGAAGCCCCCGCGCGACCCCGCCTTGCTCGTTCCCTGGTGCGGGCCCGAGTCCGACGGCGCGCTTCACCTCTCGTACGATCGTTTCGACCTCGCCGCGGCCCGCCACGGCGCCGAGGCGCCGGCCACCGCGCGCCTGCTGGCCCTGCTGCGCGACCCGGCCTGGCTGGAATCGGTGGGCCCCGAATCGGCCGCGGTCGCCGCGGGCCTCGGCGCCACCGTCCCGCTCTGGCGGCTGGCCTGGCTGGCCGGCATCTCGCCGGCGGCCGCCCGCCGCAGCCTCGAGCTCCTGCAATGGGTGCGCGTGCTGGTCGGCGAGGAACCGCCGCCGCGCGCGCGGGAACGAGCGCTCGCCGCCCAGCTGCTGCTGCAGACCTCGCGCCGCTCCATGCAGCAGCAACTCGCCGACCTCGCCGCCCGGCTCGTGCCCACGCTGCCGCCGTTGCTCGCCGGCGGCGTGGCGGGCGCCTGGCAGATCGCGCCCGCGGTCACCACATCGCGCGGCGCCGACCTCTCCGACGACGCGTCGCAAGCCCCGGCGCTCGGCGCGCTCGATTCGTTGCTGGGCCTGCTGGCGGCCAGCCCGGCGCCGGCCCCGACGCAGCTCATCTACCAGGCCCCGGGCGGCGCCTGGTTCAGCCGCCGGCGGCTGGTCGGCTGGCTCGGCGATCGCCACGATCTGTCGACCACGCTGGTGCGTCACCTCGACGCCTTCGCGGTCCACCTCGGCGACCTGCTGGCCGGCGTCGCCGGGGATGCCAGCGACCAGCTGGTGGACGTGCGTGCGGCGCCGGACCTGATCGGCGCGCACCATCTGCTGCTCGGCCAGGAACTCGGTTTCTGGACGCGCATCGGCGCGGCCACGCGGCACGCCGTGCCGTGGGACGACCTGCAGCGCCTGGCGCGCAGCGAGGTCCTCGCCGACCAGCACGCCGGCAGCCGCCTGCTCCTGGACCTCGCCCGCGGGCAGGACGACTGGCGCCGCCGACTGGACAGCACGCCGGCCGGGGGAGGGGTCAACTTGGCGGTGGCGGCGGGGGCGGCGCCGCTGCGCCGGCGCCGTCCCGGCGACGGCAGCGCCGCGGCGCCCGAAGCGGCGACCGTGTCGGCCTGGCTGCAGGGCAGGCCGGGCCGCCTCGTGCTGGCCGGACCCTGCGGCACCGGCCGCGTGGCGAGCGCGGTCGAGGCGCTGGCCAAGGATCGCGGCGGCGCGGAGGCGGTCTGCTGGGCTCCCGACCAGGCGACGGCCGTGCGCTTGCACCTGGAATGGCGCCGCCTCGAGGCGCTGCGGCAACCCGATATCCGCGTGCTCGAACCGGGCGATCCTCTGCCCGGGCCGGCGGTGGTGCCTCCGGGCGGCCGCCCCGTCACGATCATCGCCGAGCTGCAGCGCTTCCCGCGCGAGGTGGCGTACCACCTGCAGGATCGGGCGCGCGATGGTCACCTGCTCCTCTTGGTCGACACCGCCGAGGTGCCGGCCGGCGTCGCCTGGGAAGACCTCTTCCTGACCACGCCTCGCCGCGACGAGGTGCGCCACCTGCGCGTGCAGCGCCTGCAGGCGGGGCAGCTCTGGCGCGTCACCCGACCGTTGCTGCAGGCGGTGCCGAGCGAGGCGAGGTCGCGACGCCGCCAGCGCGGTCAGGTACAGGCGCGGCCGGCCGGCAGCCTCGACGAATGCGCGGCGGCCGTGGCGACCGCCGCCGAGGCCGGCAAGCTGGGCCAGCTCGTGCACCTGGTCGCGCCGCTGGCCGAGGATGTGCAGCTGCTGCTGCGCGCCCTGTCGGATCGGGGCTGGGCGGCCGTTCGCCAGCCGGAGCTGCAACCGCTGCTGTTGCCGGGCGCGCTCGAGGCCGTCGCGGCGCTGGCCGACGCGCATGCGCAACGACACGGCTTCTGGCCGCAGCAGGCGAACACCGCCGCAGCGGCCGCCTCCGCGCCGCGCCGCTGGTTGCTCACCGAGCTTGTGCCCGACCTGTCGGCCGCCGACTGGAGCGCCTGGCTGCGTGGGCTGGGCAACGCCGTACTCGACGACGCGCCCGCGTTCTGGACGCTGCTGCGCCGGTCGCCCTGGGGACCGCTGCTGGCGGGGTCGACCACCAGCCGGCGCG
>CAZVWL010000090.1:0-11172 GCA_964630845.1 uncultured Fibrobacteraceae bacterium | reverse complement strand
GGTCGCCGGGGAGAGCATGGGCGAACTGGCGGCCTACGCCATCGCCGGGGCGCTGCCGTTCGAGGAAGCGGTCGTGCTGACTTATCGTTGGGCGGCCGATCTGCAGGCGGCGTCGGACCGGCTGGGGTTGCGCATGGCCGTGGTCGAGGACCTTGCGGACGGCGAGGTGGTGGCGTTGCCCGCGTCGCTGGAGGCGTCGGTGGTGGTGGCCGAGGCGCCGCAACTCTGCGTGGTGGCGCTGCCGGGCGACCGTCTCGGGGCGCTGGAACGCGAGGTGGAGCGTCGCGGCGGCCACACGCTCGTCTCGAACAACCCCTGCGCCGCCCACGAGCCGCGCCTGGCCGCCGCCGCCGACATCTGGCAGGCCCACGAGGCGTTCCTGGCCGACCTGCGTTACCGGGAGCCGACGCTCCCGCTGCTGGGCACGCTGGCACGCGGCACTGAACTCGCCACGCCTGCGCAGCTGCAAGCCAACCGCCGCGACACCACGTTCCAGCGCGTGCTCTGGGACGACGTGGTGCGCCGCCTGCCCGGCCTGGGCGTACGGCGGGCGGTGGTCTTCGGACCGGCCTCCGCCGGGTACGCGTTCAAGAAGCTGCGGGCCGCCGAGCCGGCGTGCCGTGGCTTGCGCCTGGTGACGGCGGCGACCCTGGCGGCCGTCGACGCCGCGCGCTAGCTCGGGTCGGTCAGCCGGCCGAGGAACAGCACCGTGCCCGTGGGCCGATGCACGATCAGGAACAGGAACGCGCGGTCGGCCCGGAACTCGACGGGATCCTTCGGCGGCATGGGCATCGACGTGACCATCACGCCGGCCGCGGTGGCGGCCGCCGCCTCGGTGCCGGCCTCGTCGACCGCCACGAACGCCTTGTGCACGACCGCGCCGAGGTAGAGGTCCCGCGATCCGTTGATGCCCGAGAAGTCGGCGCTGGCGGGGTCGAACGCCGCCGGCATGCCGAGCGCGGCGAGCGTCTCGGGCAGGTCGAGCGTCTGCTCGATGCGCAGGCGCGGCAGCCAGACATCGACCGCCTGGACGACCTCGCCGTCACCCGCGGCGAGGTCGCGCAGCAGGGTCGGGGTGAGCGTGGCCACCAGCGCGGGCAAGCCGTCGGCCGCGCGGGGCAGGAGCACGATCATCGCCGCCTCGCGGCCGGTGTAGGGCAGGCGCAGGACCTGGGCGTCTTCTTGCTCGCGGTACCCGTACTGTCCCACGCGGCGCATCAGCGGCGCTTCGACCGTGGTGCCGTCCGGGCGATGGAAGGGGGCCGGCGTGGTGGCGCCCTTGGAGAAGGCGTCCTGCCAGGCGCCCTTGAAGTAGATGGCGTTGGTCAGCACGAGGCGGGTCATCGCGTTGACGTGGGCCGGGCTCAGCAGGTCCCGGATGCGGTCCTGCGTCCGTTCGGCCACCCAGCCGTTGATGCGGTCGATCGTGGCCGTGGTCTGGCGCTGGAAGTCGACCATGTGGGGCGCGGCGTCGTAGTGGTCGCGCGTGGCGGCCAGGAACCCGTCGCGGACGGCGAAGCCTTCCTGCAACCAGAGCGCGTTGGCGACCTCCAGCTGGAAGGGGTGATCGCCGCTCAGTTGCTGCCTGACCTCGCCGAGGGCCGCATGGTGGTCGCCGCCGGCGAAGAGCACCTCGCGCATCTGGCGTTCGGTCTCGCCGCGGGCGCCCAGCGCGGTCATGCCCAGGGCGCTGGCGATGCTGTAGGGTGAGAAGAAGAGGTTGCCGCCCTCGGGGTGCTCGCGGTAGAGGTCGAGGGCGAAGCGGGCGGCGGCTTCGTCGGGCGGCATGGTAGCCGTCGTGGCCGTCGTGTCCTTGCAGGCGGGCACGAGGCCGGCCGCGGCCAGCAGACCCGTCGCGACGATGAAGTGTCGAAGCCTGGTCTTCATGTCCGGTCCTTTCCGCCTGGGTTGCGATGAGCGCCCGCGCGATGAAACAAGAACCACGGGTCCCGCGTCAAGAAACGCCAGACCACCGACGACCGCCCAACCCCCGGGAGCATGCCATGAGAACCAGCCCGACGCGCCGACAGTTCCTGAAGACCGTGACCCTGGCCGGATCGGCCGTCTGCATCGGCGGGCTGGGCGGGCCCGGCGCTTCGCCCGGGTGGGGCCGGGCCTGGGCGGCGACGCCGGCTGCGCGGCGCCTGCAGGTGCTCGTGTTGGGCGGCACCGGCCAGACCGGACCGCACCTGATCGCCGACCTGCTCGGTCGCGGCCATGCGGTCACGATGTTCAACCGGGGCCGGCGCGCGCCAGACCTGTTCCCAGAGGTCGAGACCCTGATCGGCGACCGCACCGTCGAGCGTGGCGATGGGTTGCGGGCGCTCGAGGCCGAGATCGCCGCCGGCCGGCGCTGGGACGTGTGCATCGACATCTGGCCGCACATCCCGCGCATCGTCGAGCACACGGCCGCCCTGCTGCAAGGTCACGTGGGCCACTTCATGTACGTGTCGTCGCTCTCGGTCTACGCCGACAATTCGCAGCCGAACGCCGATGAGACCGCGCCCGTGGGCGAGGCGCCCGACGCCGACGAGAAGGAGTTCGACAACAGCCTGTTCGGACCGTTCAAGGCCGAGTGCGAGAACCGGGTGCGCCGCTACTATCCCGACAACCACACCGTGTTCAGGCCCGGCCTGATCGTCGGCCCGCGCGACGCGAGCTTCCGCGGCGGCTACTGGCCCGTGCGCGTCCGGCGCGGGGGCGACATCCTCGCCCCGGGCAGCGGCGCCGACCGCATCCAGATGATCGACGGCCGCGACCTGACGGCGTTCCAGGTCCTCTGCATGGAGCAGGGCACGCGCGGCACGTTCAACGTGGTCGGCCCGCACCCCCGCCAGCCGCTGGCCATGCGCGGCTACCTCGAGACCTGCCGCCAGGTTGGCGGCGCCGACGCGCGCTTCGTCTGGGCGAGCGCGGAGTTCCTCACCTCGCAGCAGATCGGCGCCTGGATGGACATGCCGTGCTGGGTGCCCACCGACGGCGAGTACGCCGGCTTCGGCACCCGCAACATCGACCGCGCCGTGGCGGCCGGCCTCACGCTGCGGCCGCTGGCCGACACCGTGCGGGACACCCTCACCTGGTACGACGACTTGCCCGAGGAAGACCGCGCGCGCATCACCGCCCGCGCCGGGTTGTCGGCCGAGCGGGAACAGGCGGCGCTGGCCGTGCTGGCGGCGCGGGGGCGGTGATCCCGTCGGCGACCCGTCAATCGAGTTCGAAATAGTAGATCCCGGCGATGGACCTCACCCCGCGGTCGGCATAGAAGTCCATCGCCGGAAACAACGTGAAGGCCCCGCCCGCGCGGTCGCCGCGCTCGACCACCAGGTGCTCGCTGTGGTCGTCGCGGTTGAACAGCTCGCTGCAGGTGATCGCCACGCGATAGCCGTCGGCCCCGCAGACCAGCAGGTAGCCGCGGCGCAAGGCGTCCGCACCCGCCGGGACCAGCGGCGAGAGCACGTCGCGCAGCCGGATGCCCGTGAACTCCCGCAGATCTCGATAACCCATGCCCTGACCGTAATGGACCGTTCGGCAGGAGATGCGCTCGGCGTCGACTGGCATCCGGTCGAGGCTGACCGGATCGCGCCCGGGCGTGTGCACCACGATCGTGGTCGCGTGCAACGGATGCTCGGACTTGCGCGCCTCGATGCCCAGGCGCCGCGAGACGATGCGCAGCCGGGTGGGCTGTTCGAGCACGCGCGCGGCGATCAGATCGTCGCCGCAGACCAGCCGGGTCGTGGTCGGCAGGGGCCACTGTTCGCCGGTCTTCTCGGGAACGATGAGCGCGGCCGACGTCGCGATGATGATCCGGTGCGGCCGGGCCGCGTAGAACACCTCTCCCCAGCTGAGGACCACCCGGTCGCCGCCGTCGTTCTCGACCACGATCACGAGGTCGAGCGCGCGGTTGAACTCGTCCTGGTTGGCCTTGTGTGGTTCGACCTCGCGCAGAAGATCCAGGAGCGAGGGTCCGTCGAAACGGTAGGCGCCCACGAAGCGGACCGCCTCGCCGGCAAGGACCGCCTCGCGCCGGATCAGCGAGCGGCGCACCGGCGCGTCCAGCGAGGCCGTCACGGGCGACGCCACCTCGCCCGTCACCAGCAGCGTGGCGGATCCTTGGAGGTCGTACAGGCCGGATTCGGCGGGCACGGCGTCGCCGGCGGCGAGGTCGCCGGTCGTGTGCAAGGTCACGAACGCCACGAGCACGGCGATCGTCGCGGTCTGCTTGTTCAGCCGGGGCATGGGTTACCTCCAGTCCAGACCCAGGGAAACGGTGCGGCCCGGCGCGGGATAGCCGAGCTCGTCCTCGTACGCGAGGTCGGTGAGGTTGAAGACCTCGAGGTGGAGCGTCAGGCCACGAGAAACCCTCTGGCGGATGCTGGCCTGATGCAGGGAGTGGGCGGCGAGCCGGCGGTCCGCCACGTGGGTCGTGCGTTCGTCCTGCAGCGTGACGTCGTAGCGCGCCGTCGTGCCGCTCGTTGCGCGGACCGTCAGCGCCATGTTCACGCGCAACGGCGGCACCCCGCGGAGCATCACCGCGGTCGTCGCGCCGCGATCCAGCCAGAGCGCCCCCACCTCGAGCGCCGCGATGCTCCCGAGCGCCGCGCTGAGCGTCGCCTCGACGCCGCTGAGCGTCGCCTCGGCCACGTTGTCGAACCGTTGCGACCGCGCCGGCCGGTCGATCAGGTCGACGAGGTCGTCGTGGAACCAGGCGGCCGCCGCCGACAGTCGCACGCCGCCGCGCGCAAGCAGGCGACGCTCGACGCCGGCTTCCCAGCGGTCGGCCCGTTCGGGCCGCAGGTCGACGTTGCCGGATGTCTCGCTGTAGAGCATGTGCAGGGTGGGGTAGCGCCGGGCGCGGGCCCAGGTCAACCAGGCTGCGGTATGCGCCAGCGGTGTCCAGCGGCAAGACACGAGCGGCGACAGGGCGACCTCGACGCCCTCGCGCGCGTCCGATCCGAACGAGGTCGCTTGCAACGATCCGGTCAACGCGAGCGTCGGCCGCGCCTGCCAGCGGTGCTCGCCGTGCAGCGAGCCGGTGAGGATCCGGTGGCGCGACCAAGGCTCGCCGATGTCGGGCTGCTTGCGCAGCTGGTCGTGTTTGCCCGTCAGGCCGAGGCGGTAGCGATGACGGTCGCCGGACGCGCCGCCGAGGTGCACGGAGCCGCCGAGCGCGCGGTTGCGCAGCTGCGAATCCCAGTTGATCGCGTCCTCGCTCAACGTGCGGTCGCGGTAGTCGATCAGGCGGTCGTCCTGGCCGTCCGCATGCAGGATGGTGGTCAGCTCGAGGCCATGCCCGAGCCGTCGCTGGTTGTTCAACGACGCGCCGAATCGCGACCAGTTGGGGAAGCGGCGCCAGGTCGGCGCGTCCCAGGCGTAGATCGTCGGCGGCACGTCGCGACGAGACCAGTGGTAGTCGACGGTCGCGGTATAGACATCGCGGTCCGTGCGTTCCCAGCTCGCCTTCAGGCCGCCTCCGGTCTTCGCGAAACCGCTGCCGGTGCGGGTGGGTCCCTCCTCGAGCGAGGTCGGCTCGAAATCGCGGCTCAGCCGGACGGCGTCGCGTCGATGATCGTAGCCGTGCAGGGCGATGCCGATCGACCCGCGCCGAAATCCGTGGCCGGCGGAAAACCGGCGGTGGCCGTTGTCCCCCAGCCGAACGCTCGAGCGGAAACCGGGGGCATCGAAGGCGCTGCGCGTGACGAGGTTCACGACGCCGCCCAGCGCGTTGGGGCCCCACGAGCTGGAGGCGGGCCCCTTGACGATCTGCACGGCGGCCAGGGCCGACGCGTCGACCATCGACAGGTCGACCTTGCCGTAGTAACCCGGATTGACCGGCCGGCCGTCGATCAGGATGAGCGTCGCCCGCGCCGGGAAACCCCGCAGCCGGGTCTCCGTTTCCGCCTTGGCGCCGGACGAGACGACCAGGGCCGCGTCGCGGCGCAGCAGGTCGGCGGCGTCGGCGCCGCCCATCTCGGCCAGCGCACCGGCACGCCAGGCCGCGGTCATGCCCAGGCCCGCCGGCGGTTCGCCGCTGACGACGAGCGCCTCGAGGCGGTAGGCGTCCGCCAGCGAGTCGGGCGCGGCCGCGCGACCGTCCTCCGCCGCCGCCGCCAGCTTGGCCGTGCCGGCGAGCGACAGGGCGGCGCCAAGGGCCGCCCCGACGATCAGGAATCGGTTCACTGGACGGTGATCCGCTCGAGCATGCGCAGGCGATACTGCCCCGCGCCGAGGTCGGGATCGGTGAACCGCGTGCGCTGGCTCACCAGCAGCCAGTAGCCGGTCTGCAGCTGGGTCCAGGTGACGGCGTCGGTGGTGCCGAAACCGTCGATGGCCGTCAGGTGGTAGACGTGCGCGGCAGGGTCGTCGACGAAGGGCTCGACGCAGGCGGCCAGCGGCACGGCGTCCTCGAACTCGCCCTGAGCGTTCTGGACCGACACGACGGTGAGATCGGCGATCTCGCGAAAGCCCGTGGTGTCGGCCGTCACGACGTCGACCTTGCGGCGCACGTGCAGGCTCCCGGTGTCCCTGACGTTGTAGGCGCCTGGTAGGTCGATGAGCGCGTCGGGAAACACGATGTCGCGCGTGGCGGTCAGGATGTAACCCAGCGCGAGATGATCCCAGGTGTTGCTCGGGTAATCCCGGTCATGGGGCGAGAAGCCGTCCTCGCCGACGAACAGGTACGCGTAGAGCACGCGCGTGTCGTATGACGTCATGTCCTGCGCGACATGGGGCGGCACGAGGTCTTCGCTCACGAGCGCGTCGAGACGCACGGCGTCGAGGCCGTCGAGGTCGCTCGCAGGCAGGTCGTTCAGGAAGACCTGCACGGAGTCGCCCGCGTGGTGCACCCAGACGTGGTGCTCGGGCGGTGTGGGCGCGCTGGGGGAGTCGTCGGAGTCGCAGGCGGCGACCAGCAGCATGGCAAGAAGCAGGAAGCAGGCGAGCGCGAACAGACCGATGCGTCGACCATTCATGGTCCATCTCCTTTCCAGAGGGAGGCCGCGCCGTTTCCCGCGCGACCCTGTCGGTCCAGCCCCGTGGGCGATCGCCGTTAGGGGTCTGGACTCGGAGAGCCGTTGACCTGTTATTGGGTTGTCAGGTTGATAAGTTGGCAAGAAGAACGCCGGAAATCAATGATCGATTTCCGGCGTGTCCGGTTCGGATTCACCAGATCAGCGGTGCGCGATCATCTCGACCTCGACCAGCACGTCCTTCGGCAGGCGCGAGACCTCGATCACCGAACGGGCCGGCGGGTTCTGCGGGAAGAAGCCGGCGTAGACCTCGTTGATCGCCGCGAACTGGTTCATGTCGCGGATGAAGACCGTGACCTTGACCACGTCGGCCAGGCTCAAGCCGCCGGCTTCGACCACGGCCTGCGCGTTCTTGAGGGCCTGGCGGGCCTGCTCGGCGGCGGTCGCGCCGACGATCTGCATCGTGGCGGGGTCGAGCGGGATCTGCCCGGCGGTGAACAGGAAGCCCGCGGCCTTGACGCCCTGGTTGTAGGGGCCGATCGCGCCGGGGGCCTTGTCGGTGGCGATGATCTGGTGCGACATGTCTGGTGCCTCCTGGGTTCAGCGCGTCCGCAACCGGGTGGCGATGTCCACCAGCTCGCGGGCGACGGTCTCGATCCGTGCCTGGGCGGCCGCCTCGTGCAGGTTGCCGTCCGCATCGAAGCTCTCGTCGTTCAGGCGCGGCGTGGCGGCCATGGTCGGCACCACCAGCACCTGGATGTTCTGCAGCACCGTGCGCAGCGTCTGCAGCGCCCGCATGCCCCCGTACACGCCGCCGGAGGCCGCGAGCAGACCCGCGGTCTTGCCCGCGAACGCCGCCAGCGGCTTCTCCTGGCCCTCGCGCCGGCTGGCCCAGTCGAGCGCGTTCTTGAGCAGCGGCGTGAGGCTCGAATTGTACTCGGGGCAGGCGATCAACAGGCCGTCGGCCGCGATCAGGGCCTCCTTGAAGCGCCGGGCGCCCGCGGGCAAACCCTGCGCCCGCTCGAGGTCCTCGTCCATCAAGGGCAGGTCGAGGGCCTTCAGGTCGATGTGGGTGACCTCGGCTCCGGCGGCGGTCGCGGCCCGCATGCCGATGGCCAGCACGCGCTGATTCAGCGACCCCTGGCGGGACGATCCCGCGAAGGCTAGCAGCTTGACGCTCATCACGTGGCTCCTCTGAACGTTCGGTGGCGGTTGACCGTTCGTACCCAGGCAGGTTACAAGCAGGACCATGCCGTCGGCAACCGTCAGGCTGAAGGAGGCCGTTCAACATGGAGATCAACGTCGGCGTGATCGGCGCCGGCACCCACGGCGCGCGCTACGTGCGGCACCTCGCGCAGGGCGACGCGCCCGGCTTGCGGCCGGTGTTGCTCTGCCGGCGCGACGAGGCGGCCGGCCGCGCCCTGCAGGAACGGTTCGGCGTGCCCTGGGTCGGTGACGCCGAGGCCTTGATCGACGATGCCGCCGTCGGCGCGGTCGTCATCGCCACGCCGCCGTCCTCGCACTTCGCGCTCGCGCGGCGGGCGCTCGCCGCGGGCAAGCCCGTGCTGCTGGAGAAGCCGATGACCGGCACGCTGGCCGAGGCCCGCGAGCTGGCGGCGCTGGCGGGCGCGCCGGGGGCCGCGACCCTGATGGTGGCGCAGACGTTGCGATGGAATCCTGTCCTGATGCGGGCCCGGGCGCGGTGGCCGGAGCTGGGTCCGGTACACCTCGTGCGCCTGTCGCAGCGGCTGGCGCCCACGACGCTCGCCTGGCAGCGCGAGGCCGCCATGACCGTCGGGGGGTCGGTGCTGCTGACCGGGGTGCACCTGTTCGACCTGGTACGCTGGCTGACGGGGCGCGAGGTCGTGCGGGTCGATTCGCGGCAGCGGCAGGTGCTCAACCCGGTCGTCGAGGACCTGTTCCTGGCGCGGGCCGAGCTGGACGACGGTTGCTGGGCGACCTTCGAGGTGAGCAAGTACACGCAGAGCCGCGCCTGCTGGCTGGAGGCGATCGGCGAGCATGGCCAGCTGACGGCCGACTACCAGGAGGGCAGCCTGCTGTGGCGTCGTGGCGCCGAGGAGGTGCTCGAGCAGCACGACGCGGCCGCGCCCACCTTGCCCGCCGCGCTGGCCGCGTGGCGCGACGCGATCGCGGCCGGCGCCTCGCCGCCGGTGACGGTGCGTGACGGGCTGGCGACCCTCGCGGTCGTCGATGCGTGTTATCGGTCGGCCCGGGCGGGCGCCGAGGTGGTGGTCGAGCCGGCTTGAGGCGCGGCGACAGCCGACGCGCGCGCGGCGACAAGAAGGGCGCCGCCGCTCTGGAAGCGACGGCGCCCGGAATAGCTACAGCGTCGGTGACGTTGGGTTCCCCCAGGAGGGGTCCCGTCTGGCAGCCTCGCTGCGGAGTGGTCCCTCGTTACGGGGACGTCACCTCCACTGAGCCGCAAATCGATCTGCCCACTGAATCACCTCCTCTCGGGCGTCCAGCTATCGGCGAGACCCACCTCGCCCGGATCGTTCAGCCGCCCAGACCTACTTGATCCGTCGCGCGCCACGGCGCGAGCTGCACATCATGATTCTACAGGATTTCGACAAAGCGGACAAGGGGCATCCGGGTGGCCTTCAGATTTTTTTCGTGCAACCCTGGCAAAGATCTTGCAAGTTCGACTTCGCTTCGACGTGGTACCCGTCTACCCGAACCCCGGAGGCACACCATGCGGCGTCTCAACGTTCCTTGTTTGCTCGCCGTCCTGTTGATCCTGACGTCCACCGGCGCCCTGGCCCAGCACGGTCACGGCGATGAAGGCTCGCTCCAGTTCGACCCGGCGGTCGCGCCGCTGGTCCTGCCGGCTGGCGACGATTTCTTGCCGCCACCTGGCGACGACCCGGCCACCCTGGGCTTCGCGCCGGCGCCCGTGGCCGTCGGCGCCTACGTCGATGTCACCAGCGAGCTGAAGCTCTTCACGTTCGTGCCATCGTACACCTTCGCGCAGAAGCTGGCGCTGAAGGTGCGGGTGCCCTGGATCTTCGAGCGCAAGCTCGAGTACTTCGAGCACGAGGCGACGGCCAGCGGCCTGGGTGACGTCGCGATCGACGCCGAGTACACCCATCGCTTCGCCCGGCCCGGCCGCGCTTTGCGCTTCATGGCATCGGTGAAGCTGCCGACCGGCGACGACGAGAAGATGGATGACGACGACTACCTCGTGCCGCTCGGGACCGGCTCGACCGACATCCTGGCGCGCGCGCAGTACGCCCAGTCGACCCCGCGCACCGGCCTGCTGGCCTCGCTGCTCTACCGCCGCAACACGGCCACGGAGACGACCTCGCAGTACATCGACCCCCTCGACCCCACGTCCATCCAGACCACGACCAGCCGCGTGACCAACGGCCATCAGTTCGTCGGCGCGGCGTTCGCGCGGCAGCGTCTGAACGAGCGGCTCTGGCTGCATCTCGGCGCCAGCCTTATGGTGACGGGAGACGGCAAGGCCGAGTTCGAGTGGCGCGTCGACAACGACACGACCAACGACGAGTTCGCCCTCGGTCAGAAAGCGACGCTGGTCGACCTCTTCCCCGGCGTCTCGTACCGCGTGGGCCCGGTGATGCCGTACCTCGGCGTGCGCGTGCCGGTCGTGACCAGCTACGACGACGATTTCCGCGAAGAGAGCCGCAGCACGGCCGTCATCTTCCAGCTCTCGTACCGGCCGGAGCGTCTGTATTGATGGAGTGACCCAGCGGGAAGCCACCGCGCCCGCGCAGGAGACCGCCATGGACGAACGTCGTCGCCAGGAACGTTTCACCAACCTCTTCCCGTCCGAGGTCCGCGACCGGCTGACCGGGAAGGTCGTGGGGCTGGTGGCCGACGTCTCGAGCGGCGGCCTCCTGCTGCGGGCGCAGATGGCCTGCAAGCCCGGCGACACGCTGCAGGTCGCGGTCGAGCTGCCGCCGGGCATGCAGCCGCGCGAGGTGCCGGCCGAGGCGCGGGTGCGCTGGTGCGAGCCCGACATCGCGCCGGGCACCTTCGTGGTCGGCCTCGCCTTCTGCGGCTCGACCCCGCCGGACGGACCGCTGGCGATGGAACTCATGCGCGCCCTGAAGCGCGGCTCCTGAGCGCGCGATGCGCGGCGCCTTCGCCCATGCCCCGTTTTCGCGCGGCGAGGAGATCGCCCATGCGATCACCCATGGACTCGGCGCGCTGGGCAGCGTGGTCG
>CAZVWL010000089.1:0-11173 GCA_964630845.1 uncultured Fibrobacteraceae bacterium | reverse complement strand
GCGCAGATCGCCGGAAGCCACCGGGACGAGCGCGTGCGCCTGGGCATCGTAGAGGTAGGCGCCGTCGGCGAGCACGACGTACACGTCGGTCGACTGGCGGTTCCGCGCCGAAGGCGCAGCCCGGCGCCCGCTCTCCGGACGGGTGATGCCCCAGGCCGCCCAGAGCAGGTCGGAGAGGTCTTGCCGCGAGAGCGGGTCCGGCTTGAACGCGCGCTGCGACTGGCGGGCGGCGATCGCCGACATCAGCGGCATGCCGCCGGAGGTCTGCGGCGCCGGCAACACGATCGTCTCGCCATCGGCGGCGAAGGCGGCGGCGATCGTGCCGCACGGCGGCGCCATGGTTCCGGCGAAGGACAACGCGGCGACCAGCAAGGCGAACGGGATCAGCGGACGTCGATTCACGGCGGCACCTCCGGGGCGACGGGCGACTCCCGCAACCATAGGCGACGGCGCGCCGCGAGTCTAGAACGCCTCGACCTGCTCGGCGCCGCCCGCCAGCGCGAGGGCCCGCGGGAACAGGACGTTGTTCTCCTTGTGGATGTGCCGGTGCAGGTCGCGCTCGAGGTCCTGCAACGCCGCGTAGTAGGCACCGAACGTCTCGCATGCGTCGTCCGGGACCCGGTAATCGCCGCTGGACGCGCGCAATCGGGCGAGCGCGGCGCCGGCCTGCTCGTGCTCGTGCTCCATCACGCGGATCGGGTTGGACAGATGCCCGCAATGGAACGACGCCGCGCCCTGCGATTGCTCGAGCGCGCGGATCGCGGGGAAGAGCACCTGCTCCTCCTTGTCCATGTGCATCTCGATCTCCGCCGTCAGTCCTCCGAGCGTCCCGCGCATGTCGGCCAGGTAGGCATGCCGCTCGCCGTGCGCCGAGACGACCTTCGTGGCCATCTGGGCCAGCCGGGGCAGGACGTGGCGCATGAACGCATGGTGGGTCGCCTCGATGTGGTCGGCCAGGTCGGTCAAGCTCATGGCCTGGACATCGGGTTCAGCCTGCTCGCGGCTGCGCCCGACCGGCGGATTGGCCAGCAGGCGCGCGACCGTGGCGGCGTCCAGCCCGGCCTCCCGGCAAGCATCCAGCAAGGAGCGACCGCCGCCGCAGCAGAAGTCGAGGTTCAGCGATTCGAGGATCTCGGCGCGACCCGGCCGTTCGGCCACGAGATCGCCCAGCGTCCGGTTCAGGTCGACGTTGTTCTGCGTGTTCATGCCGGCCTCCTTGAAGATTGGCGCAACGCTAGTGTTCCCTACCTACGACTTTACGGGACATGCAGGTCCGGATATCCTTATACTGGAGAACATAACTCTCAATTTGTGGATGTCAAGGTCCGAAACTATCTTATCAGCCGAGGTGAAAAGATGCTGTCACAGACCGCCGAATACGCCTTGCGCGCCGTGGTCTGGCTGGCTGCCCAGCAAGGCCAGCCCCAGACGACGACCCAGATCGCCAAGGCCACGCAGGTCCCGGCCGGCTACCTGGCCAAGGTGCTGCAGACCCTCGGCCGCGCGGGGCTGGTCCACGCCCAGCGTGGGCTCGGAGGCGGCTTCAAGCTGGCGCGCGACCCCGCCGAGCTGACCGCCCTGGCCGTCGTCGACGCCGTCGACCCCATCCAGCGCATCACCGCTTGCCCGCTCGGCATCGAGAGCCACGGCGGCCGGCTCTGCCCCCTGCATCGGCGCCTCGATAACGTGATCGAGGGCACGATCCAGGCCCTTGGCGAGTCGACGATCGCCGAGATCGTCGCCGAACCGGACCAGCGAACGCCGTTCTGCGCGGACCGCCCCTGAACAGGCCACCCCGGCGCCCGCGCCGATGCGGCACCTTCGACTACCCGTAGGTCAGCAACCGGCGCTCGCCCTCCAGCTTGCGGATCGCCGTGACGTCCTGCGTCACCTCCAGGCACCCCCGATATTGCCCGTCCTCGCGCATCGCGAAGTAGCGGATGTGCACGAAGCGGCCCTGGAATTCGATCCAGAACTCCGCGGTCGACTGCGCGCCGCTGCGGAAATCGGCGAGGATCCGCTCCACCGTGTCGACGCTCTTCGGCGGATGGCAGTGCTGCACCTTGCGGCCGATGATCACCGGCGTGCGCGTGAACACGCGTTCGGGGCCTTCGCTGAAGAAGCGCACGCGATCCTCGTGGTCGACGAAGGTGATGTCGACCGGCAGCGTGCTGAACAGTGCGCGCAGCTGGGCGACGCTGAGCACGCCGGTGCCCAGATCGATGCCCGCCGCCGACGGGACCGCGGCCGCCTCGAGGCCAGGGGCCGGTTTCGGCGCCTGCCAGCGCGCCCGCGGCTCCACGAGGCACCAGCCGTACTGGGGGCTGTCGGCGTGGATCCGCGCCCAGTCCTCCTCGCTGAACAGGCTCTGGCACATCGGCACCAGGATGGTGTCCTCGCGCTCGGCCATCTTCAGCACGAGGTCGCCGGCCTTGCGACCGGCTTCCATGACCTCGCCCCACGGCTGATCCGAGGCGACCACGCGGTCGAACGCGGACAGCGCCTGGCGCACCTCGTCGTCCTTGCCCCACATCACCTTCGAGGGTCCGTCGACGCCGTGCTGCTCGAGGATCGAGAACCACGCGTGCTCCTTGCGCTGGTAGTGCTTCTCGACGTCCATCAGGTCGTTCAGCAGGCGCCGCAACGCGAGTTCGCGTTCCTGATCGGGCCAGTCGCCGTCCGCGTCCAGCGCGGCGGCCAGTTCCCTGGCTTTCCGGCTCAACGCCGCGTTTTCCTGCTGCAACACGTCGACCGGGTGCCCCAGCGGCACGAGTTGCACGACGGGTTGCACGAGGTCGGCCACGACCTCGCGGTGCAGGTCGCACATGCCCATGATCTCGGCCACGGGCATGCCCTGGGCGATCAGTTCCTGCTCCATCGCCGCGATCTCGCCCGCGTCGCACTGGCCGACCAGTTCCCGCAAGCGGCCCTTGACCTCGTCGGCCGGCCGGCCGGCGTGCAGGTCGCGGATGATCGCGGCCAGGGTCTGGATCCGGTGCTGCTGGTTGTTGATCAACTCGCTCACGGCTGGGTCTCCTCGCTGGCGGTGGCCTCGGTGGCGGCAGGGGCGGCGCGTTCGAGCGCGGCCAGGACCTCGCCGAGGGGTCGGTCATTGCGCTCGCAGGCCTGCCGCAGGGTGACCAGGTGCGCCATGACCTTGCGCGTCACCGGGTTGGCCAGCGGCTTGAAGCCCTGTGCGATCAGCACCTCGAGCGCCCACGGCTCGCGGCGCAGCAGGTCGGCGACGTTCTGGTCGGGGTCGAAACGGGCCATGGTTCTGCTCCCAGTTCGGATCGAGGCCTCGCGACTCCCTGGCCACGGACGGCAAAGCAGGCTATCAGGGTAAATATATCCGTAATATAGAAGCGCGACGATTCCCCCGCAACGCGAAGGGCCGCCTCCCTGATGGGAGGCGGCCCTGGTGATCAGACCCGAGGATGGTTAGCGGAAGAGGCTCTTGATGTCGCCCCAGTTGAGCGCCGGGCCTTCATCGCCCTCGTCGAAGCTCTTCAGGGCGTTCGAGGCGCCGTCCGGGCAGCCCATCTCGTTGAAGTCCGCCAGCACGTCCTTGAGCGCCAGGCCCTGGGCACGGGCCGGGTTGCGCGGGTTGCTGCCGACGGGATGCGCGGTCAGGAAGGCGTCGGCGCTGTCGATCGTGCTCTGGATCGAACCATCGGCGCCGTTGGCGACGTTCAGCTTGGCCGCGATCAGGTGGTACGCCAGGATGATCGTGGCGTCACCGCGCACGGGCGTGCCCATGATCGCCAGCAGCTGCGCCTTCGTATAGGTGATCGCGCCCAGCGTCAGGCTCTCGACCGGCCACAGGTGGGCGTGGTTCTTCCAGAAGCCCGGCGTGTAGTGGCAGGCGCCCGGCGGCGGCGGCGGGCATGCGCACGCGAATTCGGCGTGGAACTCGACGAAGTTGCGGGGGTCGCTGTTGTCGGCCGGGTACTGGTCGGTGGTCAGGTTCAGCTCGCCGTGCACGGTGTAGTCGCCGCAGAGGTCGACCGTCCAGGGCAGCGCGAGCGCAAACGGCGTGTACAGGCTGGTGCGCGTGATGGTGACGGTCGCCTGGTGGGTTTCCACCGGATTGCCGCCCTGGGACAGGACCACGGTGTAGTGCAGGTCGGCCAGGGTCACGTTGACCGGGGAAGAACGGAACCGCACGACCCCGCCCACCTGCCAACCGTCGCAATCGGCGGTGCCGGTGAAATCCTCGATGTGCGTGGCGTGCGCGGGCGCGACCGCGCCCATGGCCGCGCAGATCGCCAGCATCAACAGGGCCGTCTTCAGCAATGACTTCATGATTGTTCCTCCGTCGCCAGTAGATGGGCGAATGGATCCAGGGACCGGCCGGAGACCACCCCCGGCTCTGATGGACGGAGAAATGATAACACCACAACCTCGGTATTGTATACATCAATTTTACACTATAGGTCTTTTTTATGACCTTAAGAATTCCCGTATCTCACATAACGAACTCGCCCGATCGATCGACACCGGAGAATCCCAGCCCCTTCCGTGCGCGTCACTCACCAGCTGAGGCCGGTTCCGCTCGGCGATGACCAGCGTCACCACGCTCGCCAGCACCATCACGCCGAAGAACACCACGACCCAGATCCAGGGCCGATCACGCAACCAGGCACGCATCGCCACTCCTTGCCGCGCTTCGCGGCGCCCTCATGGACCGCGGAACCGCAGCGGCACCAGGATCGGGCGTCCGCCGGCCGAGTCCTGCACCACGATCTCGAAATCGACCGGCCCGCCATACGCGGACCGCGGCAATTCCACGAAGAGCGGTAGCTGGCGGTCGCCGAGGCCGTCGAGCCGCAGGCTGGGCTGCGGGATGATGAACACGACGCCCTCGCCGAGCGCGGCGGACGCGTCGTCGGGAGCGCCGATCAGGAACGTGCGCGCGTCGGCGCTCTTGTTCTGCAGGTGCAACGTGTACAGGTTGCGGATGCGGTCGCCCTCGAGGGTGAACGGCAGGCCGCGCGAGCGGATCACGTTGACCTGGAAGTCCTGCCGCTCGCCCGCCATGCCGGCGAACAGCACGGCGCCGCCGGCCATCACCGCCGCGTAGATCAGCAGGCGGGCCCGCAGCAGCACACGGCGGCCGCCGGCGAACCCGCGCGCCGAGTCGTAGCGGATCAGGCCGCGGGGCTTGCCGATCCTGGACATGACCTCGTCGCACGCGTCGACGCAGTTCGAGCAGCCCACGCACTCCATCTGCAGACCGTTGCGGATGTCGATGCCGGTCGGGCACACGTCGACGCAGCGGTTGCAGTCGACGCAATCGCCTCCCTGGTCCACGCCCTTGTGGCGCGGCTCGCCGCGTCGCTCGTCGTAGCCGATGACGACGGTGTCCTGGTCGATGAGCGTCGATTGCAGGCGACCGTACGGGCAGATGATCAGGCAGGTCTGCTCGCGGAACCAGGCGTAGTCGAAATAGAGCAGCCCGGTCCAGAACAGGCCCCAGAGGAACGCGGTCCAGTGCGCGGCCGGCGGCTCGACGACCACCCGGACCAGCTCGCGCGCGGGCAGGAAGTAGGCGATGAACGTGTGCGCGAAGACCCAGCACAGCGCCACGAACACGGCGTGCTTGAGCGCCTTGCGCCAGATCTTGTCCAGGGTCCAGGGACCCAGGTTGCGCCGGATGCGCTCGAGACGCGCCCCCTCGATAGCGCGCTCGATGCGCCGGAACACGCCCTCCAGGAACACGGTCTGCGGGCAGGCGAAGCCGCACCACACCCGACCCCACAGCGAGGTCACGATGAAGAGCGAGAGGCCGAAGCCCACGAGCAGGAAGAAGACCAGGTGGAAGTCCTGGTTGGTGAACGAGGCGCCGAAGAGATGCGCCGCCCGGCCGGGGATGTCGAGGTGCACGGCGGGCCGGCCGCCGACCATCAGCCAGGGCAGGCCGAGATAGACCAACAGCAGCAGCGCGTGGACCAGGTCCTTGCGCCGCTGCCAGCGGCCGCGCACGTCGGCCGGGTGCAGGAAATTGCGCGACCCGTCCGGGTTGATCGTGTAGACCGTGTCGCGGTCCGGCCGGCGCGCGCGGGCGCGCCGGGTCTTGCCGGTCGTCTGGGTCAAGGCTGGCCGTCCGACGCGTCCTCGGCTTCGCTCGCGGCGCCGGCGCCCGTCGTGTCGGCGGCCGCGGCGGCGAACGTCTCGCCGGCGAGGTCGTAATGGTCGCCTTCCGGGGCCTTGCCCGGCACGTTGTCGCCGCGCCGGGTCAGCAGGTAGGCCACGACGTTCTGCACGCGGGTCGGGCCGAGCTGGTTGCCCCAGGCGGCCATGCCCTTGGCCGGCACGCCGTCGACGACGATG
The DNA here is from genome assembly GCA_964630845.1 of uncultured Fibrobacteraceae bacterium. Classification (GTDB taxonomy): domain Bacteria; phylum Krumholzibacteriota; class Krumholzibacteriia; order LZORAL124-64-63; family LZORAL124-64-63; genus Glo-17. Next base: position 4,840 of record CAZVWL010000089.1, on the reverse strand, counting down.
CGGTGGATGTCCAGCGGCGCGCCGCCGTGCACCCAGTAGTCGTCGGTGAGGTTCGGGCCCACCGTGCCGCCGCCCTGGTCGCCGTGGCACACGGCGCAGTACTGCTCGTAGACCCCGCGGCCTTCGGCCACGCGATCCGGAAGCTGGCTCATCAGCAGCAGCGATTGGTTGGTGACCCCGCCGGCTTCCATGCGCGCGAGCTGCGCCGAGGCTGCTGCCTGCATCTCGGCGCGGAAGCTGTCGACCGGCAGCTTGCCGGCGCCCGTGCTGTGGAAGTACAGCCAGTAGCCCAGCGAGAAGACGATCGTGCCGTAGAGGATCCACAGCCACCAGTTGGGCAGCTTGTTGTCGTACTCCTGGATGCCGTCGAAGGTGTGCTCGCGCAGCAGGTCCTGGCCTTGCGTGCCGGACGTGCCGGAAGCCGCCGGCTGCTCGTGACGGTGCTGGTCGCTCATCCCGCCGTCCTTTCCGTCTGAACCTCGACGGCCGGGGTGCCGTCGCCCTCCAGCGGCAACGCCGCCAGTCGCGCCACGCGGTTGCGATCGCGCAGGCCGAGGCCGGCGTAGGCCAGCACGGCCACGAACCCGAGCACGAAGAACACCAGACCCATCAGCGGCCAGTCCAACAGGACGCTTTGCGCGAAGTACTCCTGGAACATCTAGCGCACCTCCTGCGGAAGCTCGGCGGCCGACATCTCCGGCGCCGCCGCCGCCGCCGGCTTGGGCCGCACGCCCAGCCGCTGCAGGTACGCGATCATCGCCGCCATCTCGCTGTCGGGCGCGAGGGTGACGCCCTGGGCGGCGAGGTCGGCGGCGATCGCTTCGCCCTGGCGGCGCGCGTCGGCGGCCGCGTCGGCGATCTGCTCCTCGGTGTAGGGCACGCCGAGGCGGCGCATGGCTTCCAGCTTGCCGCCGGTGCGCTCGAGCGGCACGGTGCGGTCCTTGAACCAGGGGTACGCCGGCATGTTGGAGCCCGGCGAGGTCTGGCGCGGGTCCATCAGGTGCAGGTAGTGCCAGAGGTTCGAGTACTTCGTGCCGACGCGGGCGAGGTCGGGCCCGGTGCGCTTCGAGCCCCACTGGAAGGGGCGGTCGAGCAGCGATTCCTCGAGGCGCGAGTAGTCGCCGTAACGCAGCACCTCGTGACGGAAGGGTCGGATCATCTGGCTGTGGCAGGTGTAGCAACCCTCGGCGACGTAGAGGTCGCGGCCCTCCAGTTCCAGCGGCGTGTAGGGGTGCTGGATCCAGCGGGCCTGCTCGGCCAGGGCCGGGTCGGCGGCCAACTGCTCGGCGGAGGCCTGCACCGGGATGGCCCGCGTGCTGGCCACCACCGGGATGATCTGCACCGCGCCGCCGATCAGGATCGCCACCAGCACGAGCAGGGTGAACACGAGGCCGTTGCGCTCGATGAGGTCGTGCCAGCGCGACCAGTGCCGGCGGTTGACCTGGAAGGCGATGATCGCGGCCACGGTCACGCCCAGCAGCGCCGCGAGCATCACCGGGTACACCAGGCGGTTGGCCGCGCCGAACCAGATCGACAGGCCGATCAAGGCGAGCGAGAAGCCGACCGGGGCCGCGGTGAGCAGCGACCAGGCGCCCGCGCGGTCGCCGGCCGGGCGCTCGCGGGCCGGCACCTGCAGGCGCATCACCGTGGGCGAGCCCTGGCGGATCGTCGCGAAGATGTTGATCGCGCCCAGCACGTAGCTGCCGAAGAACAGGACGCCGCCCAGCAGGCGCATGTGGTACATGGCCGTGGATCCGCGCAGGCCCTCGATGAAGTCGGGATAGCGCAGGAAGCCCTCGCCGTCCAGCGCGCGCCAGAACAGGCCCTGGTTCACGCCGGCCACCCACATGGCCACGATGTAGAGCAGGATGCCGACCGTGGCGATCCAGAAGTGCAGGTCGGCCAGGCCCCTGGACCACAGCTTGACGCCCCACAGGCGCGGCACCATCCAGTACAGCATGCCGAAGGTCATGAAGGCGTTCCAGCCCAGGGCGCCGCCGTGCGCGTGGCCGATGATCCAGTCGGTGTAGTGGCCGAGCGCGCTGACGCTCTTGATCGACAGCAGCGGCCCCTCGAAGGTGGCCATGCCGTAGAAGGTGACGGCCACCACGAAGAACTTGATCACCGGGTCGGTGCGCAGCTTGTCCCAGGCCCCGCGCAGGGTGAGCAGGCCGTTGAGCATGCCGCCCCAGCTGGGCGCCCAGAGCATGATGCTGAAGACCATGCCGAGGGTCTGCGCCCAGTCCGGCAACGCGGTGTAGAGCAGGTGGTGCGGGCCGGCCCAGATGTAGATGAAGACCAGCGACCAGAAGTGCACCACCGAGAGCCGGTAGCTGTACACGGGGCGCTCGGCCGCCTTGGGCAGGAAGTAGTACATGATGCCGAGGATCGGCGTGGTCAGGAAGAAGGCCACGGCGTTGTGCCCGTACCACCACTGCACGAGCGCGTCCTGCACGCCGGCCCAGATCGGGTAGCTGTGGGTCAGCGACGTGGGCAGGTGCAGGCTGTTGACGATGTGCAGGACCGCGATGGTCACCACCGTGGCGATGTAGAACCAGATCGCCACGTACAGGTTGGGCTCGTTGCGGCGGGCGATGGTCCAGAAGAAGTTGACCGCGAAGGCGACCCAGACGACGGCGATGGCGATGTCGATCGGCCAGATCAGCTCGGCGTACTCCTTGCCCTGGGTCAGGCCCAGGGGCAGGGTGACGGCCGCCGAGACGATGATCACCTGCCAGCCCCAGAAGTTGAACCAGCTGAGGGCGTCGCTCGCCATGCGCGTCTTGAGCAGGCGCTGCGTCGAGTAGTAGACGCCGGCGAACATCATGTTGCCGACGAAGGCGAAGATCGCGGCATTGGTGTGCAGCGGCCGCAACCGGCCGAAGCTGAGCCACGACGTGCCCAGGTTCATCTGCCAGAACGAGAGCTGCGCGGCGATGACCACGCCGAGCAGCACCGCCACCAACCCCCAGATGACCGTGGCCAGGGCGAAGGCGCGGCACACGCCGTCGTCGTAGACCACCTCGCGCAGGTGCGCGGGCGCGCTAGCTCGTTGCATCGATGGCACCATCCTCGTGTGGTGTGGGCGGCGCGCTCTCGAGCGAGGCGCCGTCGTCGTCTTGCAAGGGAAGCAGGGAGAGGCGGGCGGCGTGGTCGAAATCGCCGCTTTGTAGCCGCGACACGAAGAAGACCAGCGCGCCGGCCACCAGGGTCAGGCTCACGAAGACCAGGAAGATCACGATGTCCATGCGGACCTTCCCGGCGAGAGTCGGTAGAGCGTCAGGCCGACCACCGCGAGCGAGCTGGCCGGCATCAGGACGGCCGCCATCACGGGGTCCACGTGCCCGGCCAGGCTGAGCGCGACCGCCCCCACGTTGTAGATGACGGCCAGGATCAGGTTGTCGCGCACGACGCGGCGCAGGCGCCGGGCGCCATCGAGGGCGCGGCGCAGGGCGGCGATGCCGTCGCCGAGGAAGTAGAAGTCGGCGCGACCCGGCAGCACCGGGCGATCGACGGCCGGCGTCGCGGCAGAGAACGCGGCGGCGAAGCTCGGCCCGTCGTTCAGGCCGTCGCCCACCATGAGCGTGTCCTCGCGGTCCAGCTCGCGCACCCGCGCGGCCTTCGCCTCGGGCGATAGCGACGCGCGCACGTTCGCCGCCGGGATGCCGAGGGCGGCCGCGGCGGCGCGCACGCGCGGCTCGGTGTCGCCGCTCAGCAGGTGCAGCGAGTAGCCGCGGCGGGCCAGTTCGGCGAGCTCGGCGGCGGCGTCGGCGCGGTAGCGTTCGGTGAAGGTCAGGCGCGCGAGCGCCCGGCCGTCGACGGCCAGGACGGATTCGGTCAGCGTCGGGGTCGTGTGGTCCGCGGCGTCGTGAACCGGGCCGCCGGCGAGCGCGAACCCGGCGCGTCCGAACCGCCACTCGCGCCCATCCAGCGCCCAGCGCAACCCCAGGCCCGGCTCCTCGACGATGGCTTCGGCCTCGACCTGGCCTGCCTCGACCGCCGCCGCGGTGGCGGTCGCGCCCAGCGCCCGCTGCACCGCCCGGCTGATCGGGTGGTTGCTGCGGCCGGTCATCACGGCCAGCACGCCGCGCGCGGCGGGGTCGAGCCCGGCCAGGGCGCGCGTGGTGTCGTCGGTGGCGACCAGCTCGCCGAGGGTCAGCGTGCCGGTCTTGTCCAGCAGGACCTGGCGCACGTGCAGGGCCTTCTCCAGGAAGCTCGCCTTGCGCAGGAAGACGCCGCGTCGGCGCAAGGCGTGGTGCGTCAGTTCCTCGGCCAGCGGCGCGGCGAGCCCCAGCGCGCACGGGCAGGTGATCACCAGGATGGCGATCGTCACGCTGATCGCGCGGGTCAGGTCGTGGCCGGCCCAGAGCACGAAGCCGAGCGTCGCCAGCACGAGCACCGCCGCCACGTACACGCGGCTGACCCGGTGCCACCACCGCGGCCGGAACTGGTCGCCGAACACGGGCGGGGTGCGCAGCAGGTCGCGCAGGCCGCTGGTCGCGAACGGTTCGGTGGCGCTCACGGTGAAGCCCTGGCGGCCGCTGTTGAACGCCCCGGCGGGCACGACATCGCCCGGCGCGAACGCCACCGGCCCCGGCTCGCCCGTGATCCAGTCCAGCGCCACCTCCACCGGCCGGCGCAGCAGGATACCGGCCACGGGCACCACGTCGCCGGGCGCGATCCACAGCTCGTCGCCCGCCTGCACCTCGCCGGCCGGCAGCGGCACGGTCGTCCCGTCGCGCTGCAGGCGCTTGATCATGAACTGCCGCTCGCCGCCGTCGGCCAGCAGCGCCAGTCGGTTGCGCTCCAGCACGTTCTCCTGCGCGTAGCGGCCCACGAG
>CAZVWL010000088.1:0-11421 GCA_964630845.1 uncultured Fibrobacteraceae bacterium | reverse complement strand
TCCTCGTGACCGAACCGAGCGCCCCGCCGCATCCTCGCGCCGTTTTTTCTCCCCCCAAGCTGGATGTGTTCTCATGACGTCTTCGGCCGCTCGGGTTCTCGAACTGGTTAGACAAGAGCCGGTTCGACCGGTATTGTCGTTCACGACGCGGACCGCCATGCCAACGACCCACCGGTTCCGCCCCCAACCCCAGGCACATGCCACATCCAAGCAGGAGAGTCCCCAGATGCGTACCACACCTTTCCTTTCCTCCCTCCTGGGCCTCACCGTCCTTTTTGCGATGGCCGCCGGGGAACTCCAGGGCCAGACCGCGCTGAAGATCGCGTACGTCAACTCCGCCGAGATCTACGAGGAAGCCCCCGGAGCCCAGGCGGCTCAGACGCGATTCGAGCAGGAGATGACGACGTATCGGCAGGAGGTCCAGAGGCTGGGCGAAGAACTGCAGACCATGATCGCCAGCTACGAGCAGCAGCAGATGACCCTGTCCGCGGAGGTCCGCCAGGCTCGTGAGGCGGCCATCCGTGAGAAGGACGGGGCCTATCGGGAGCGAGTCTCCCAGCTCGAGAACGAGGCGGGGCGTCGGCAGCAGGAGCTGGTCGAGCCCATCATGCGGAAGATCAACGAGGTGATCGAATCGATCCGCACCGAGGGCAGCTACTCGCTGATCTTCGACGTGGGGCCGGGCTCGAACATCATCGCGGCCGACCCCGCGCTCGACCTCACCAGCGAGGTGATCCGCCGCCTGCGCCAGTAGGGATCACGAACCCTGCGGCCGCGGCGGCTGTGGTCGGCGGGGTCGAGCCCGGTTCCGTCGAGGCCGGGATCCTCCGCCTGGCCTTGAATTCCGGCGCTCCAGGCGCCAGTTTACCCTGTTGTTCCTCCGTTAACAGATGCCCCGGGGCCCGATGACGCCCCCGGCTTCGCCCCGCAGCCGCCACCCAAAGGAAGACCGAGCCATGTTCGACATCGGCGCCTCCCTGGACCGCGAGATCCTAGCGATCATGAAGAACCGCCCCACCGTGCTGTTCATCGAGCCCGAGGATCCGCGCGTCGTCGAAGCCGCCCTGCACCTGCCGCGGTATGCCCGGCCGGTCTTCCTTTGCAGCCGCGACAAGCTGGAATCGCTGATCCACGAGTACCTCGGCCACATCTCGCCGGCTCGCGTGGCGTTCGCGCTGGGCGAATCGGCGTTCTGCGAGCTGGAGAAGTGCCAGGACCTGCGCGAGGAGCTGGCGCGTGCGATGCTCGAGCTGCCGGCGGAGCGGCGGCTGACCGACGACCTCGACGAGGCGCGGCGCCTGGTGGCCACGCCGGCCGGCTTCGGCATCATGGCGGCGCACGAGGAGCACTGCGACATGGTCGTGGGCGGGGCGCGGCACGAACCGCGGGAGTTCTTCCGGCCCCTGCTGAAAGTGATGCAGCGCGAGCCGGTGCTCTGCGAGGCGGGCGTCATCGTGCTGCCGGACGACCACCCCGACGAGCTGTACCCGCACAACATCCTGGTGATCGGCGACGTGGGCGTGAACGCGACCATGACGCCGGAAAAGCTGGCGCGCATCGCCGTCGGCACCTGCGCCGTCGCGCGTGACCTGATCCCCATGGAGACGCTGCCCGAGATCGGCGGCGTGATGGTCAGCTACTCGAACCACGGCGGCGACGAGGGGCCGTCGCCCGAGCTGGTGCGGCAGGCCGCGAGGCTCGTGCCGCAGTTCCTCGAGGAGCGCTGCGGGCGCGGCGCGCGGTACTGTTCGATCGGCATCCGGTCCGAGGTGAAGATCAACGTGGCCTTGAGCCGCCGGTCGGCGCGCTTCTACCAGGGCGGGCGCGACCAGACCGACCGCTACAAGGGCGCCAACGTGCTGATCACGCCGAACCTCGACACCGGCAACCTGCTGTTCCACCTCTTCTCGACACGGTACCCGCAGGCGCGCAAGTTCGGCGCGGTCTTCGGCATCCGTTTCCGCGGGGTGGACCTGCCGATGGACGTCGAACCCGTCGACGCCACGCTCGCGGTCAAGGCGAACATCCTGCGCCTGCATAAGTTCGGCGAATGGAAGCGCACGCCGCGCGACACCTTCTTCCCGCGGCCGCGCATCCTGGCGATCAACCCCGGCTCGACGTCCACCAAGCTGGCCGTCTTCGAGGGCGAGGAGCAGCTCTTCTCCGAGGAGCTGCAGCACTCGGCGGCGGAGCTGGAGCCCTTCGAGGGCCAGCGCATCGTGGCTCAGTTCGAGTTCCGGCAGCAGGTGATCGCGCGGTTCCTGGCCGAGAACGGGATGGCGCTCGATCAGATCGACGCCATCAGCGCGCGCGGCGGTCTGGTGCGGCCCATCCCGCACGGCACCTACAACGTGAGCGAAGCCATGCGCCGCGACCTGCTCGAGGGCAACCTCGCCGACCACGCCTCGAACCTCGGCGCCCTGATCGCGCACGCCCTGGTGGGCGACAGCGGCAAGCCGGCGTTCATCGTCGACCCGGTGGTGGTCGACGAGATGGAGGACCGCTGCCGCATCACCGGCTTCAAGGAGCTGAAGCGCAAGGCGATCAGCCACGCGCTCAACCAGATCGCCACCGCGCATCGCTACGCGCGCGACCAGGAGACCTTCTACGAGCACCTGAACCTGATCGTCTGCCACATGGGCGGCGGCATCTCGATCGGCGCGCACCGCAAGGGCCGCTTCGTCGACGTCAACAACGCGCTCGACGGCGAGGGGCCGTTCACGCCGCAGCGTTCGGGGTCGTTGCCGGTGGCCGATCTGATCCGGCTCTGCTTCAGCGGCAAGTACACCATGGAGCAGCTGCTGAAGATGAACAAGGGTCGCGGCGGCCTGATCGACCTGCTCGGCACCGCCGACTTCATGCACGTCGAGAAGAAGTACCTGGCCGGCGATCCCGACTTCGCGCCCGTCTTCGAGGCGATGTGTTACCAGATCAGCAAGTGGATCTGCTCGATGGTGCCGGCGTTCAACGGCGCGGTGGTCGATCGGGTGCTGTTGACCGGCGGCCTGGCGCGCGCCAAGCCGCTGGTGGCGCTGGTGCAGAAGGCCTGCGAACCGCTCGGCTGCGGGCTGAGCGTCTACCCGGGCGAGAATGAGATGGGCGCCCTGGCGCAGGGTGCGCTGCGGGTGCTCGAGGGCCGCGAGAAGGCGAAGGAGTACACGACCTCCTAGCGTTGTGGTATGCTTCCACCCTGTCCGCTCCCGCGGGGGCGTGCACGAGAAAGGCCGTTCATGGACCCGATCCGCAGCCTCGACCAGCTCGTCGCCCAGCTCAAGGACCAGCCGTCGCGCCGCGTGGCCGTCGCCGCGGGGCACGACCCCAACACCATCCAGGCCGCCGCCCGCGCCGCCGCCGAGGACATCGCCGAGGTCATCCTCGTGGGCGACCAGAAGCGCATCATGACCCTCTGCGCCGAAGAGGGGCTCGACCCCGCCGCCTTCACCGTGGTCGCCGCGCCCGACGACGCGCGGGCCGGGGCCGAGGCGGTGCGCATGGTGCGCGAGGGCGAGGCCGACGTGCTGATGAAGGGCCTGATCGGCACCGACAAGTACATGCGCCTGATCCTGGACAAGGAGCGCGGGCTGTTGCCGCCGAAGGCCGTGCTCAGCCACGTGACCGTGCTCGAGATCCCCAGCTACCGGGCGACGCACGACAAGCTGCTCTTCGTCAGCGACGTGGCCATTATCCCCGACCCCGATCTGGCCACCAAGGTGCAGATCACCCAGTACGTCATCGACGCGGCGCACGCCTTCGGCATCGCCGAGCCGCGCGTCGCCCTGGTGGCGGCCACGGAGAAGGTCAACCCCAAGATGACGGCGTGTGTGGACGCGGCGCTGATCACGCAGATGAACCGTCGCGGTCAGATCACGGGCGCCATCGTGGACGGGCCGCTGGCCCTGGACGTGGCGTGCAGCCCGGAGGCCTGCGAGATCAAGGGCCTGGTTTCACCCGTCGAGGGCCGCGCCGATTGCCTCGTGTTCCCGAACATCGAGACCGGCAACGTGTTCTACAAGGCCACCACGGTGCTGGGCGGCGCGCGGCTGGCCGCGGCCGTCGTCGGCACCACCGCCCCCTGCGTGTTGACCAGCCGGGCCGACACGGAGGAGTCGAAGTTCCTGTCGATCGCGCTCGGTTGCCGCCTGGCGATCACGCGCGCGTGATCGTCCGATGAAGATCAAGGAGTCGCCCATGCTCGCCCGAACGCTGCTGACCATGCTCCTGCTGCTTGCCGCCGGCAACGCGGCCGCCTACACCACGCCGGGCTCCGGCGTGGACTGGACCCTCGACGACCTCGTGGCCGCCTCGGGCGGCGCCGTGCTCGGCGGCGGCGGCAACTACCAGGTCCTCACGTCGGTGATCGTGGCGGCCGGCGATCGGCTGACCATGGCGCCAGGCGACGTGGTCACGTTCATCGACACCGCCGGCACGGTGGGCCTCGAGGTGCGCGGCTCGCTCGTCGGCCTCGGCACCGCCGAGGCGCGCATCGTGTTGACCGGCTCGGTGGCGACGCCCGGGTCGTGGCGCGGGCTGAACTTCCGCGAGACCGCCGCCGGCTCGACGTTCCACCTCGCCCACGCCGAGATCGCCTACGCGAACGAGGCGCTCGTAGCCGTCGGCGCGCCGATCACGCTCGAGCACTGCGAGCTGCGCCACACCGGGAGCCGGGCGCTCGGCTTCTCGGGCGCGGGCGGGCTGGTCAGCCACTGCTGGCTGCACCATCACCAGCAGCGCACGATCACCATCACCCTGAGCGCCTCGCCCACGATCGAACACTGCCTGTTCGAGCACAACAACCTGCAGAACACGTCGCCCTATCCGTACGTGAACATCGGCCTGCAGGGCACCAACTCGCCGACGATCCGCGGCAACACGATCCGCGGCAGCGGCAACCACATGAGCGGCGGCATTTCGGTGTGGGCGCTCAGCAACGCGCTGATCGAGGGCAACCACATCGAGGGCTGCGGCTACGGCATCCTCTGCTACCAGACCGGCGCCAGCCCGGTGATCCGCGACAACGTCATCGTCGACAACAACATCCACCCCGACACGGTGAACTGGGGCTTCGGCATCGCCTGCAACGGCAACAACGCGCCGATCGTCGCAGAGAACAGCATCTCGGGTCACTGGTACGGCGTGGCCGCGATCAACGGCGGCCGGCCGAACCTGGGCGACCTGATCAACGACTTCCCCGGCGACGACGGCGGCAACCTGATCGTGGGCAACGGCCTCGGCGGGCAGGTGTACGGCTTCTACAACAACACGCCGCTCGCGCAGATGGCCCAGGGCAACTGGTGGGGCGGTTCGGACGCGCAGACCGTCGAGGACGCGATCTTCCACCAGCCCGACAACGCGGCGCTCGGCCTGGTCGATTACGCCTTCTGGTTGACGGCGGCCTCGGCGCCAGGGTCGACCGTGCCGACCGCCACCCTGCTGAGCGCGGTGACCGCCTACCCCAACCCGTTCAACCCGCTGGTCTCGCTCGGCTTCACCCTGGCCGAGGACAGCGCGGTGAACGTGGCGGTGGTCGACCTGCGTGGCCGCTTGCTGCGCGAGCTGCACGCCGGCCCCATGACTGCGGGCGAGCGGCGCCTGACCTGGGATGGGACCGACCAGGACGGCCGCGCCCTGCCGGGCGGCGTGTACTTCGCGCGCGTGGTGGCCGGGGCCGAGTCGCAGGCGCGCAAGCTGGTGCTCGTGCGCTGACCGGGCGCGTGAGCCCGCACGGATGACCGCAACGCGGAGGCCGGCATGACCGTCGATCCCACGCCCGCCATCCAGGACTACTATCCCGAGGACGTGGCCCATTGTTACGGCTGCGGCCGACTGAACCCCGATGGCCTGCAGCTCAAGACGCGCTGGGACGGCGACCGCACGGTGGCGCGTTTCGTGCCGCGCGCTTGCCACACCGCGATGCCCGGCTTCGTGTACGGAGGGCTGCTCGCCTCGCTGATCGACTGCCACGCGATGGGCACGGCGGCGGCGGCCAGCGAGCGCGCGTCCGGGCGCGACGTGGGCGACGGTCCGGCGCCGCGCTTCGTGACCGCCTCGCTGAACGTCACCTACCTGCGGCCGACGCCGATCGACGGCGAGCTGCTGTTGCACGGCGAGGTGACGCAGCAGACGGAGCGCAAGGTGTGCGTGCACGTCACGATCACCGCGGACGGCGAGGTGACCGTCCGCGGCGACGTGGTGGCGGTGCGGATGCCATCGGCGATGGCGCGCCGGGCGGGTTGAGGGGCGCGCGCGGCGCCGCCGCCTAACCCTTCGCGCGCCGCAGCATGACCAGCGTGGTGTCGTCGCCGACGGGGGCCTGGCCGCGGAAGCGGTCGAGGTCGGCCAGGATGGTGGCGGCGAGGTCGTCCAGCGGCTGGTGGCGGTTGGTCGTCAGGAGGGCGGCGAAGCGCTCCTCCCCGTACTCCTCATCCTGTTCGTCGATGCACTCGGGGATGCCGTCGCTGAACATGACCAGCGTGTCGCCGGGGCCGATGGTCACCGTCCGCGCCTCGTACTGCGTGTCCTCGAGCAAGCCGATCGGCAGGCCGCCGGTGGCGCAGGTCTGCACCGTGCCGTCGGCCCGCACCAGCAGCGGCGGGTTGTGGCCCGCGTTCACGCAGGTGACCTCGCCGGTGCGGGGGTCCAGCACGCCGAGGAACGCGGTGGTGAAGCGCACGAAGTCGGTCGTCAGGAAGATCTCGCGGTTCAGGCGGTTCATCAACGGGCCCGGCAACCAGCCCTCGCCGAGCATGAAGCGCGACAGCGACAGCACCTGCGAGACCAGGAGCGCGGCGCCGAGGCCCTTGCCGGTCACGTCGCCGACGATGAAGGCCAGGCGGCCGTCGTCCAGCAGGCGCGCGTCGTAGAGGTCGCCGCCGACCTCGTAGCAGGCCTCCAGGCGGGCGGCCAGCTCCCAGCCCGCCAGCGCAGGCAATTGCGAGGGCAGGATGCGGTCGAGGATCTCGCTGGCGGTGGCGAGCTGGGCGTCCTGCTGGCGCTTGGCCTCCTCGATGGCGTGGTAGCGCGCGTGGGTGATCGCCACGGCGATGCTGTTGGCGAGCATGGTGAAGGCACGCAGCTCGTCGCGGCTGATGCGCTTGGCGCGGGTGTCGTCGGCGTAGAGCAGGCCGATGACGTCGGCGTTGTCGAAGAGCGGGGCGGCGACGGCCGTGCGGATCGACTGGCTGACCATGCTCATGGCGGTGTCGAAGTTGGGGTCGTTGATCGGGTCGGTGGTCAGGAACGACGTGCGCTGCTCGATGACGCGGGTGACCATGGTGCGGCTGAGGCTGAGCGCGTCGGCGGTGGCGCCGCCGTGCACGCGGGAGGCGACGATCGCGGGGTCGGGCTGGCCGGGCTCGAGCAGCAGGATGAAGCTGCGTTCGGGCGAGAGCGCGGTCTCCACCAGGTCGAGGATGGGCTCGTACATCTCGCTGGGCGCGCGGGGGATGGTCAGCAACTCGCTGGCGTCGGCGAGCATCTGGAAGAGCTGCGACTGGCGGTCCTGCTTCTGCTGGCGCTGGGCGCGGACCTCTTCCCAGGACACCTCCTCGCGCGGGATCAGCGTCGACGATTCGGTGTAGCGGGTCACGTCGGTGGTGCGGCCGCCTTCGAGGCGCAGGACGGTGCCGCCGAAGTCGAGGCGGTCGCCGGGCTGCAGCACCATGCTGCCGGCCACGGCCTGGCCGTTGACCTTGGTGCCGTTGCGGCTGCCGAGGTCGACGACGCGCACGCGCTCGCCCTCGCGGTGGATCTCGGCGTGGCGGCGCGAGACGCTGGCCACGGGCAGGCGCAGGTCGGCCTCGGCGCCGCGGCCGATCACGGTCACGCCCTGGCCGAGGGCGTGGTTGACTGGCTGGTCGGCGACGGTGCCGACGAGGGCGATCAGCATGCGGTCGCGCCTTTCGCGGGCGGGGCGAGGGGCGAGGGGCGGGCGCGGGTCGTCCGGCCCCTGCTCGATCGGTCACGGCAAGCTACTTGCCCGACGGCTGCACGGCAATGGGGCCCCGCAACGAGCCGCGCCGTTGCCGTTGTTGCAGGGATTCACGGCGTGTGCTACAGTGCGGCCACAAACACTCCTGTTTTCGTGCGTTCCGTGTGGTCGCCCACTTCCAACCACGGGATGAATCATGGTGTTCGATCAGGAAAACCGCATCTGCCGGATGGCGTCGTCGTCCGGGCTGGACGGCTTCGGCGTGCGGCGCTTCCGGGCCCGCGAGGCGGTCAGCGAACCGTTCCGGGCCGACCTCGAGCTGGTCTCGGCGGATCCCGAGGTCGACCTCGAGAAGATGCTCGGCGCCTCGGTCACCGTGACGATCGACACGGCTTCCGGCGACGTCCGCCATTTCAACGGCGTGGTGGACGCGGTGCGCTTGCTCGACGTCGACCTGAACAGCGCGGTCTATCACCTGGAGCTGGCGCCCTGGACGCGGCTGCTCGAGCTGCGCACGAACTGCCGGGTGTTCCAGGACGCGTCGGCGCTGGAGATCGTCGACAAGATCCTGGGCGAGCATCCGGTCAGCGATGTCGAGCAGAGGCTGAGCGGCGGCTGCGAGGTGAGGCCCTATTGCGTGCAGTATCGCGAGAGCGACTGGGCATTCGTCGCGCGCCTGCTCGAGGAGGAGGGCATCGCGTACCACTTCGAGCACGCCGACGGCCGACACGTGCTGGTGCTCTGCGATGATCCGGGACAGCGCAAGGCTTGCCAGGAGCACCCGACCGTGCTGTTCCGCACCGCCGAGGACACCGACGCGGATGGCGACACGATGCTCGAGGAAGCCGTCAAGGAGTTCCACCTCGAGCGGTCGTTGCAGCACGGAGCGCGCATGCTCGCGGACTTCAACTACCTGGACCCGAACGCGAGCTTGCAGGCCCAGGCGCCGGCGCGCCTGGCCGTGCAGGCCACGAAGAAGCTCGAGGATTTCGAGTATCCGGCGGGATTCGTCAAGCTGGGGGCCGAGGGCGACGCCAAGCTGCCGTTCGGCGAGACGATGGTCGGCGTGCGGACCGAGGCCATCGACGCGCGCACGCTGCTGGGACGGGGCATGTCGAACTGCCGCGGCCTGACGCCGGGAAGCACCTTCGAGTTCGTCAATCATCCGCGGCGCGATTGCCGGATCAACTGGATGCTGCTGGCCGTCGAGACCGATTTCGACCAGACCGGCACCTTCGGGGCGGGCGGCGCGGGCAGCATCCACCACGCGAACGCCTTCATCTGCCTGCCGGCCGAGGTGCCGTACCGGCCCGCGCGTCGCACGGCCCGGCCCGTGGTCAAGGGGCCCCAGACGGCCATCGTCACCGGCCCGTCGGGCGAGGAGATCCACACCGACGCGCACGGCCGCGTGAAGGTCGCCTTCCACTGGGACCGCGAGGCGCCGCGCGACGGCACCGACACCTGCTGGGTGCGCGTGGCGCACGGCTGGGCCGGCTCGGGCTGGGGCGTGCAGTTCACGCCGCGCATCGGCCACGAGGTGGTGGTCGAGTTCCTCGAGGGCGATCCGGATCGACCGTTGATCACCGGCAGCGTGTACAACGGCAAGAACGCCATCCCGTTCGCGACGCCGACGCAGAGCGGCGTGCGCACACGCAGTTCCAAGGAGGGCGGGGCGGCCAACTGCAACGAGATCCGCTTCGAGGACAAGAAGGGCAGCGAGGACCTCTTCATGCAGGCCGAGCGCACGTTGACGGTCAACGTCAAGGCGTCGTCGAGCAAGATGGTGGGGACCGATCAGACCCTCAACGTGGGCAAGAGCCGCACCGTGTCGGTCGAGAACAACGAATCGGTTTCGGTGGGTGAGAACCAGAGCGTCAACGTCGGCGACGACCAGACCGTCACGGTCGGCGGGCAGCGGTCGCTCTCGGTCGGCAAGGACCTCAACGTGTCGGTCGGCGAGAAATGCAGCATCTCCGTCGGCAAGAGCCGGAGCCTCAGCGTCGGCACGTCGGCCACGACGGCGATCGGCAAGGACGACAGCGTCAACGTCGGCGGCAATCGCAACCTCACGGTCAAGGGCGAGGAGAATCGCGCCGTCGACAAGAACTCGATCACCAAGGTCAAGGACGGGTACAAGCTCGAGGCGAAGAAGATCGCGATCGAGGCGAAGGACGAGCTGGTGATCAAGGTCGGCAAGGCGACGCTGGAGATGAAGAAGAACGGCGACATCAAGATCAACGGCAAGAAGATCGACATCAAGGGTAGCGGCGATGTCGTCATCAAGGGTTCCAAGATCGGCGGCAATTGACGGCTGCCCGATCCTATCGTCCAGAGGAAGACCATGAGCCTGCACGACGACGATCGCCGGCCCGAGCCGGTGGCGCTGGATGCCTTCACCGAAGGCCAGGCCCTGAGCGGCCATCTCGACGGCGTGGACGCCGAAGGGCGCGTGCTGTTCCGACCCGATGGGCAGCAGGCGCCCGCGCCGGTCGTGATCGGCCTCGGCCTGGACGACGCCGCGCTCGTGCGCGCGGCCTGGCTCGGCACGCGCGCGCTGGCGGTGCGCACGGCCGGCTCACCGCCGCGCCTGGTGCTCGTGGCCCTGCTGCGCGAGCGCGTGGCGGCCGCGGCGCGCGACGCGGCGCCCGGCGAGCTCGAGGTGCGCCTGGACGGCGACACGTTGCGCCTGGGAGCCCGGCAGAAGCTCGAGCTGGTCTGCGGCAAGTCGCGCCTGCTCCTGCACGCCGACGGCCGGGTGGAGATCAACGGCACGCAGCTGCTGCAACGCAGCCGCGGGCCGATCAAGATCAAGGGCGCCACCATCGAGCTGAACTGACCGAGGGAGCCGCGATGCCGCCGTCCGACCGCGCCCGCGATGCCGCCGCCGCCGCGACCATGGTCCCGGCGGCCCCGGTCCTGCGCGACGTGATGCGGGAACACCTCGAGGAGATGGCGAGCCTGCAGGTGCAGCGTCGCTCGTTGCTGTTCGACCCGGAGGCGACCGTCACGGCGCTGGCGCGGGTCGAGGCGCGGCTGGTCGCGCACTGGGACGGGTTGTGCGAAGGACGGCCGGACAGCGTGGTGGTGGCCGCCGCGTTGCTGGACGACGCGTTCGATCCCTGGGACACGGCATCCGCCGCCCGCGCCTGGCTCGAGCTGGGGACGCCGGAGCTGCCCCTGGTCCAGGAACGCCTCGAGGCGGCGGACGCCGAGCATCTCGGCGGCTGGGCCGAGGCGCTGCGCCGAGCGCCGGCGGCGGTCTCGCGACGGTTGCTGCCGCTGGCCGACCAGCTAGCGGCCGACGCCGATGCGCTGGCGCCGCTCGTAGCCGCCTGGGGCTGGCACGGCGAGCTGCCGGCGGCGATCGCCACACGGGCGCTCGGCAGCGGATCGGCCGCCGTGCGCCGGGCGCTCGCGCGGGCGCTGGGCTGGGCGTCGAGCGAAGGCGTCGACCCGCCGGCCTGCCTGCGGCAACTCGAGGCGGACGACGACCC
>CAZVWL010000087.1:0-11422 GCA_964630845.1 uncultured Fibrobacteraceae bacterium | reverse complement strand
CCTGCGGATCTTGGCGAGGGGCGGCCAGGGCCCTGCAGTCTAGAGCAAAAGCCTAATGTTGGCCAATCCTGTTGCCGATCCGTGAGGCGCGATCAACGCCGCGGTTGCCATGCCGTGGCGTTCGGGTTATCTCGTGGCGGCCTCGACGCGTCGCGATGCCGGCGATGCCCCGTGGCGGCCCGTGGCCGGGAGAGCTGGTTTGTCCGACCGTTTGCGAGTGCCTGGGATCATCGGCGGCGCCGGGCCAGGGGCCACTGCGCGCCTTTACCTCGACGTGCTTCATCGCTGCAGCCGGCTGGGCCTGCCCAATCGCCCGCCGGTGCTGATCGCGAGCCTCGATATCGATCTTGCCGTCGAGGAGCGCCTGCTGAGCGAGGGCGAAGGCGTCGAGGGTTACCTCGAATCTCTGCTTCGCGCGGCCCGCAGCCTGGTGGCTGCCGGCGCCGACTTCCTGGCCATGCCCTGCAACACGTTGCACGTGCTCATGCCGCAGGTGCGCGCGGCCGTACCGGTGCCGGCGCTCAGCATCCTGGATGCCGTCTCGCGCGAGGCCCACCAGGTGCGTTGCCGCACCGTGGGGCTGCTGGCCACCACGATGACCACGCGCAGCGGCATCTACCAGGAGAGCCTGGCCGCCCGTGGCATCGACGTGGTGGGGATCGACGACTCCCTGCAGGAGGCCCTGCAGCAGCAGATCCTGGCCGAGGTGGAGCAGCACGGGCCGGTCGTGGACGACCTCGGTGGCCGCATCATGAACGCCTTCGCCGATCGTGGCGTGTGCGCCGTGGTGGCCGGGTGCACCGAGCTGAACGCGCTGATGGCGCGCTGGGACACCCCGCTGCCGGTGATCGACAGCCTCGACGCGCTGGGATCCTACGTGGTGGCGGCCATGCGGTCGCCCGAAATCACCTGAACGGTGGACCGAGGTTGACCCGCCCATGAAACCGCCCGTGCCCGCGGCCAAGCAGCCCGGCATGATCCGCGAGACCTTCCGGCACGCCGCCATCTACAGCGGCGCCACCATGCTCGGCCGCACGGTGAGCTTCTTCATGCTGCCGTTCTATGCCCACATCCTGCGCGATGTGGGCTATGGCGTGATCGGCATGATCGACGCGAGCCTCGTGCTGCTGTCGAGCCTTGTGGGGTACAGCTTCCGGACTGCGGTGCTGCGCATCTACCATGAGGAACCCGACCCGGCTCGCAAGCCGCGGGTCGCGTCGACGGCCGCGACGCTCGTCGCCTGGTTCGTGCTGCCGCTTTCTGCGACGGCGGCCATCTTGAGCAAACCGCTCTCGAGCCTGCTCTTGGGGACCTCGGAGTACTGGCTGCTGATCTGCCTGGCCGTGGCCACGTTCTACGTGGACATGATCGTGCAGACGGCCAACTCGATCCTCGTGATCCAGCGGCGTTCGACCACGTACTCGTTGATCGGCCTCATGAGGCTCGTGGTGGGCCTCGGCCTGAACATCTGGCTGGTCGTGATCCTGCGCTGGGATCTGTTCGGATTTTTCTTCGGTGGGCTGGTGGTGGCGCTGCTGACGCTTGGCGTCTCGCTGTGGTTGCAGTGGCGCTTGTGCGGTTTCGGCTACGACAAGGAGCTGGCGAAGCGGCTGATCGCGTTCCAGGCGCCGCTGATCCCCGGCAGCCTCGCGCGGTTCTTCGGCCGGCAGGTCGAACGCGTGATGGTGCGCTGGCAAATCGACCTGCGCTCGGTCGGCGTCCTGGAGATGGGCTACAAGTTCCCGGTGCTGATCAACCTGCTGATCGTCACGCCGTTCAATCAGAGCTGGGGCACCAAGGCGTTCGAGATCGCCGACGAACCCGGCGCCCCCGCCCGCATCTCGCAGATGTTCTCCTACTACGTCTACCTCATGCTCCTCGGCTCGCTGCTGCTGGCCGCCAACATCCACACCGTGCTGCAGTTGCTCACGCCCCCCGAGTTCTGGTTCGCGCACCGCATCGCCCGCATCGACACGCTCAGCGTCGTGATGCACGGCGTCGGCATGCAGCTGTGCTTCGGGATCACGTACGCCAAGCGGACGGCCATCTTCGCCCGCATGGCGATGGTCACCACGGTGCTGAAGCTGGCGCTGTCGTACACCATGATCAGCCTCTGGGGTCTGTACGGGGCGTCGTGGTCGGGCACGATCGTCACCACGGTCTACACCGTGTGGGGCTATCTGGTGGCGCAGCGTTATTACCGGCTGCCGCTGGAGTGGCGCAAGCTGGGGCTGATCGTGGGTGCGGCCGTGGTGCTGCTGGTGGGCATCGACGCGCTCTCGCAGGAGGCCGTCGCGGCTTGGGGCGCGCCGCTGCTCGCGTCGGCCCAGCGTGTGCTCGAGGGGTTGCGGGACACCTGGATCGGCGGGCTGCGGGACGGCAAGGTGCTGCGGGTGCTGATCGAGCGGGGCGACCTCGTGTTCGACATCCTGGTGCGGTCGGCGCTGGTGGCGCTGTACCTCGCCATCTTGCCCCTGGTGCACGTCGAGACGCAGCGCAAGGTGCGGCGTCGTTTGGCGCTGATCACGCGCCGGGCGTGACCGCGACGGCTGGTCGGCGGATGAGGTCGGCGTCCGAGATGCCGGCCAGGAACACCAGGCGCGACGGGTCGACCGCCATCGTCAGCGGCGTGAGCGCAACCAGCCGGCTGTCCTGAGGCCGCGACAGGAACCCCATCTTGGCCAGGCCGGTGACCAGCGGCTGGCCGGCGACCAGCGCCGTGACCAGCGGAGCATTGCTTGTCCGGGCGGCGGCCTGCAGCAATCGGGGCAGTTGCGATCGGGGGGCCACCACGTCGACGAGCCGTTCGTAGCGGCCGTCGGCGCGGGTCACCAGGATGGCCGGCGGCAGGTCGGCGGCCTGCAGCGTCCAGCAGCGATAATCGCGGTACACAGGGCCGTCGTAGCGCCAGCGGAACCAGGTGGCCAGCAGGTCTTCCTGGCGGGGGCCGCTGTTGCCGGGAGGGTTGGCGGCGAGCAGGTCGGCGGCCTCGGCCACGGTCAGCGGCTGGCGCTTGCAGGCGCCCGGCGCGCGGCGAAGCTGGGGCAGCAGCCAGGCGATCAGCTCCCGCAACCAGGCCTTGGGCGCGCGTGGCCCGGGCAAGAGGCGGCGCCAGCGCGCCAGGTGGAAGGCGCCCAGGTCGTGCGCGCCTTCGCGGCGGTACAGGGCGGCCATCTCCTGGCTCTGGCCCGACGACAGGCTCACGTGGAAACGTTGCAGCCGCAGCTCGAGGAAGCGGCGGCCGATGCCGCGGCGGCGCCAGGCGGGGTCGACCATCATGTCGATGCCGAAACCGGCGAGCGTGGCCACGCCGCCGATGCGTATCGGCAGCGGCAGGTGCCCGCACGCGCCCACGATTCGGTCCTGGTGGTGGCAGAGGGCCACGTGCAGGCCGAACGGGTTGTCCCAGTAGAGCCAGCGGGCGCGGCCGGGCAACGCCTGGACGGAGTCGGGGCCGAAGCGATCCCGCACGAAGGCCTCGTAGGCGGGCAGGTCGTCCGGGTTGGCCCAGCGGAACTCCAGCTCTGGGGACACGCGATCCTCCGCGGCGGCGGCCGTCAACGCGCCAGCGCCAGCTTCACCAGGCTCTTCCAGGTGCGCAGGTCGTGCGGGCGGTGGCCGAGCGCCCGGCGGTAGTCGGACCAGGCCTCGCCGCGGCGCTTGACGCTCGCCAGCCACTGGCCGCGGGTGGTCAGCGAGTGGGCCCAGGCGCGGCGGGCCTCGGCGGGAGTCACCGCGTCGGGGTTCTCGCGCAGGAAACGCTCGAGCAGGCGGAAGAAGTTTTCCATACGCTCGCCGGTGCGGTGGGACATCTGGCCGCCCCAGATGCGGTACGCGACCAGGGATTCGGGCAGGTAGAGGAACTCGTACTTCAGCGAGATGCGCAGCCAGAGGTCGTAGTCGATGGCCATGCGCAGGTTCTCGTCGAAGTGACCCACCTCGTCGAGCACGCGGCGCGGCACGAGCGTGGTGTTGAAGGTCACGAAGTTGGTGACCAGCAGCTTGCCGGTGATGCGGCCGCCGTAGCGGCGGGTCGCCGGCGGGGGCAGGGGGTTGTCGTCGCCGTCGATCAGGTCGATGTCGCCGTACACCACGCCCACCTCGGGGCGCGCCAGCAGCAGGGGCACCTGGCGGGTGAGCTTGCCCGGCAGCCAGCGGTTGTCCGCGTCGCAGAAGCCGATCAGCTCGCCGCGGGCGGCCGCCAGGCCGCGGTTCTTGGCCACGGTCTGGCCGGCGTTGGCCTGGCGGATCACCGTCACGCGGGGGTCGTCGGCGTAACGGGCGAGCACCTCGGGGGTGTCGTCGGTGGAGCCGTCGTCCACCACGATGTTCTCGACGTTGGGGTAGTCCTGGGCCAGCACCGAGTCGACGGCCTGGGCCACGTAGCGGCCCATGTTGTAGCTGGCGGTGACGACCGAGACCAGGGGCGTGGCGTTCACAGGCTCTCCTCGCGCGGCCTGGCTGTGGTCGCGGCGGGCTGGTTGGGGGGTTCGGGCTGGTCGGCCCAGTAGCTTGCGCCGAGGCCGGCCTCGCGCCCGAGCGCCTTGCGCAGGCGCAGGATGAGGTACTCGGCGCCGCAGAGTGCCCAGCGGAACTCGGTCATGTCGGCCGAGACGCAGTAGCGGGGCATGGTGTAGGGGTCGGCGGGGTCGTCGAGGGTCTGGTAGGCGAGGTAGCAGCCCTCGAAGCGGTCGGCTACCAGGGCGCGCACGGCCGGGGTCCAGTCGGCGGGGCCGCCCTGGGGGTACGCGAACCAGGTCACGGCGCTCGCGAGGTGTTCGGCGAGGCGGGCCCGGGAGCCGGCGATCTCCGCGTCGGCGTCGTTGATGGCGATGCGCGAGAGGATCGGGTGGCGGCGCGTGTGGGCGCCGAAGAGGGCGCCCTCGGCGGCCATGGCGCGCGCCTGGTCCCAGGTGATCGGGGCGTAGGCGGCGGGCGGTTGCGCGGGCAGCGCGACGCCGAGCGCGGCGGCGGCGCTGACCACGACCGCCTCCTTGTCGGCGTCCGGCAAGAAGCGGCAGCAGTCGGCCACGCGGTGCCAGGCCTGGCGGCGGCCGTGGTCGTCGCGCAGGTCGAGGTCGAGGGTGCGGGCGCCGAGGGCCAGCGTGGTGGTCTGGGGTTTGGCGGCGCGGAACGTGTGCTCGAGCTTGTCCCACCAGAACCAGGTGGCGCCGTCCACGAAACCGGTCGCCACGAACAGCATCGCCGGCAATCCGTGCCGGGTGAAGACCGGGTGGGCGATGGCGGCGTAGTCGGCGTAGCCGTCGTCGGTGGTGATGACCACCGGGCACGAGCCGCCGGGCCAGGAGGTGGCCGCCAGGGCGCGACGGTGCTTGTCGGGGTCCCAGGCGGCGTGGTGTCGCTTGATGTAAGCGGCTTGCTTGTCTAGGGTTGCGGCGTCGACGAAGCGGGGGTCGCCGGTAGCGTGCGCGCTGAAGCGGTGGTACATTATCGCGCGCACGTGACGACGCGTCAGGGCGCGGCAGACCGCCTCGAAACCGGGGCACGCCAGCAGCCAGGTCTTCACTCGCTTCTTCACCGCGTCCTCTTCACCGTGTTTCCGTGGCGCCCGGTCCGGTCACGATCCTTGCTAAGTGCTTGCCGTGGTTCCAGTATAGGGATAATCGGCCGCGTGTCCACCGACGCGCCGGAGGTCCGCCGGGTGTTCGAACTCTTCCGCTCCGACATCGCCCGGCTGCGCAGCTACGGCACGCGGCAGTCCACCGCGCGCCTGCTCCTGGACAACCAGGGCCTGTGGGCCTGCGCCTGTTACCGCGCCGGCAACTACCTGCAACGGCATCGGTTGCCGCCCGGGCTGCGCCACCTGGTGATGGTGTTCTACCACCTGTGGTGGAAGCTCGTGCAGATGACCACCGGCATCTGGATCCCGCCCGACTGCTCGATCGGGCCCGGCCTCTACATCGGACATTTCGGCCAGATCATCGTGCACCCTGAGTGCCGGATCGGCGAGAAGTGCAACCTGTCGCAGGGGGTCACCCTTGGCCTCGGGCGCCAGGGCGAGCGCTGGGGCGTGCCCACGCTCGGCGATCGGGTGTACATCGCCCCGGGCGCCAAGATCGTAGGGCCCATCCACCTGGCCAGCGGCACCGTGGTCGGCGCCAACGCCGTGGTGACCCGCGACACCGACGAGAACGCGGTCGTGGTCGGCGTGCCGGCCAAGGTGATCTCGCACGACGGCAGCGGCGAGTACATCCGCTGAGGAGGGCCGCCACCTTGCTGCGCATCCCCGACCCCATCGTCGCCGGCGTCTTCGAGCCGCTGTGGGACCGCTACGAGGGCTCGCGCCGCCTGCGCACCCTGCGCGCCCTGCAGCGCAGCCAGTGGTGGTCGCCCGAGGAGCTGGAGGCGGCACGGTCGCAACGCTTGCAGGAGATGGTGGCGCACGCGGCGGCTACCTCGCCGTTCTACGCCGAACGCTTCGCGGCCGCCGGCATCGACCCGCGCGGTGTGCGTTCGATCGACCACCTCGCCGGCCTGCCGCTGTTGACCAAGGCCGACGTGCGCGGCGAGCTGCCGCGGATCCTGTCGACGGTATACAGGCGCGAGGACCTCGTGCCGGCCAAGACCGGCGGCTCGACCGGCGAGGCGCTGCACGTCTACTGCGACCGGCCGGGCGTCGAGCAGCGGGCCGGGGCGGCCTTGCGGGGCGACACGTGGTCGGGCTGGCGGCTGGGTCAGCCCGTGGCGGCGGTCTGGGGCAACCCGCCGGTGCCGCGCACGCTGAAGAACCGTCTGCGCCACACGCTGAAGGACCGCTGGTTCTACCTCGACACCATGAAGATCGACCGCGCGGCGATCGAGCGCTTCGTGGCCGACTGGCGGCGCTGGCGGCCGGGGTTGCTCTACGGGCACGCGCACTCGCTGTTCATCCTGGCCGAGGCGTTGCGCGAACAGGGCGTGGCGCTGCGACCGCGCGGCATCGTGGCCACCAGCATGATGCTGATCGCGCCCGAGCGCGCGGTGATCGAGCAGGTCTTCGGGGTGAAGGTGACCGACCGCTACGGGTGCGAGGAGGTCAGCCTGATCGCCTGCGAGTGCGAGCAGCATGCGGGCCTGCACCTGAACGCCGAGCACACCTACGTGGAGTTCCTGCGCGACGACGGCACGCCGTGCGCGCCGGGCGAGGACGGGCGTATCGTGGTCACCGAGCTGGTCAACCGCGGCATGCCCATGCTCCGCTACGAGGTGGGCGACCGTGGAGCGCCGAGTGACCGCGTATGCGCGTGTGGGCGGGGTCTGCCCCTGATGGAGGGGCTCACCGGGCGGTCGGCCGACTTCCTGGTGGCGATGGATGGCGGCAAGGTGGCCGGCGTGTCGCTGATCGAGCGCACGTTGACGCGGTTTGCGGGTATCCGGCAGCTTCAGCTCGTGCAGGAAGCGCGCGGGGCGGCCGTGGCCAACGTGGTGCCGGCGGTCGGTTGGGGCGATGATGTGCGGGCGGCGCTGGTGGCGGAGCTGCAGGCGTCGCTGGGCCAGGGGTTCGTGATCGAGGTGCGCGAGGTGGAGCGCATCGCGCAGGAACGCAACGGGAAGTATCGGTTCTCGATCTGCAGGATCTGACCGCCCGTTCGCAAGCAAGCAGGCAGGAGAGGTTCGTGAAGGCGCCGCAGGTCTCGGTCGTGGTCCCCGCTTACAACGCCGCGCGCTACTTGCCGCGCACGTTGGCCTCGATTGTTGCCCAGGAGGGCGTGGACCTCGAGGTGCTCGTGGTGGACGACGGCTCCCGCGACGACACCGCCGACGTCGTGCGCGCGTTTGCCGGCCCGGCCTTGCGTTACCTGCCGCAGCAGCCTTCGGGCGGCCCGGCGCGACCGCGCAACGTGGGGATCGGCGAGGCCGCCGGCGAGCTGGTGGCGCTCTGCGACGCGGACGACGTCATGCTGCCCGGCAAGCTGGCCGCCGCCGTGGCCGTGTTCGCGGCGCGGCCCGAGGTCGACCTCGTGCACACCGACTTCGCCGCCATCGACGCCGACGACAAGGTGCTGCGCCCGCGTTACCTCGAGCAGTACCAGCGCTTCCGCCAGGCCTTGCAGCCCACCGACCTGCCCGACGTAAGCCTGCTGGCGGGTCGCGTGCTCTACGAGCAGCTCCTGCACGCCAACTTCGTGGGCACCTCAAGCGTGGTGATGCGCCGGCGCACCGCGCTGGCGGTGGGCGGCTTCGACGAGACGCTGCGCAACGCCGACGACTACGACCTCTGGTGCCGCCTGGCCTGGTCGGGCGCCACGTTCGCGTTCATCGACGCCGTCCATCACCAGTACCGCTTGCACGGGGGCAACCTGAGCAAGAAGACCACGCTGCGTAAACCCGCGGCGATCAAGGTGTGGGAGAAGCAGCGGGCGTTGCCGCTGGATTCAGCCGAGCGGCAGCGTGTCGACGAGGTGCTCGCGCAACTGTACCTCGCCTACGCCGACGGTCTGCGCGAGGAACGGCGGCGTGGCGAGGCGCTCGCCATGTACCAGGTGGCGCTGCGCGAACGGATGAGCCTGCACGGTCTGGCCGGCCTGGTGCGCGCCCTCCTCACGCGCCCGGCATGACCCCGCCCGGAGGCGCCCCGTCGCCGTCCACCAACTGACGGCACAGCACCTCCACCATCAGCGCCGCGCCCACGCTGGTCCACAGGTTGTGGCCGTGGCGCAGGTCGCGTAGCAGGCGGCGCAGCCCGTCCGGTTGCCACAGGCCGCGGTCCAGCGCGCGTTCCGACAGCAGGATGCCGTCGACGAACCGGCGCACG
Organism: uncultured Fibrobacteraceae bacterium; assembly: GCA_964630845.1. Lineage (GTDB taxonomy): Bacteria > Krumholzibacteriota > Krumholzibacteriia > LZORAL124-64-63 > LZORAL124-64-63 > Glo-17. The sequence goes on along the minus strand of CAZVWL010000087.1, from coordinate 2,667 downwards.
CCCGCATGCTTGCGGTACCACTGCGCGTAGTGGGGGAAACCCTCGGGGTGGCGCGGGTTGAGGCGGCCGTAGCTGGCGCGGGTGACCAGGTGGCGCAGGTGCTGCACGCGGCGCAGGTGACGCAGGGCGCGGTCGTAAGCGTGGGGGTCGTCGTCGCGGATGGGCAGCAAGATGCCGTCCTTCACGCGCGGCAGGTCGGCGAAGCCGGGCATGAACTGCAGGCCCCATTTGAGCTGCACGACGCGACCGGCGATGTCCTGGCTGCGCAAACGGGCACCGAAGTCGAAGATGTCGGCGTCCAGGAAGGGGGAGATGACGTCGGTCCAGGGCTGCACCTGTCCCGTGAGCGACGGCACCACGAGCAGGCCGCCACGGTACACGAAGCGGAAGTCGAGGTAGTTGGCGTAGACGCCGCTGAAGCCCAGCTCGGCGAGCAGGTAGTCGGCGGCCTCCTGGTGCGCGCGTGCGGCGGGTTCGCGCAGGCCGGCGCCGAGCACCGCCTCGCGGCCGGCCGGACCCCAGTTGGTGCGCGCCTCGCGCGCGAAGCGGTGGCAACCGTCGCGCAGCCCGGCCGCGTCGGCCTGGCGGTACTTCTCGTTGTCGAGGTAGCCGCCGATCACCGCTTCACCGATCAGCCCGTGAATCTGTGGTTCAGGCGGCGTGACCCCTGCATGCAGGGCCGGGAAGTAGTGCAGGTGGATCGGCGGCACGCGGCCTTCGTGCAGCCAGGTGGCCCCCTCGTACCACGACGGCAGGTGGGAGCCGTCGACCTCGTGCGCGACCAGCGGGAACCGGTACTGGCGGGCGAGGTCGCGCGAGACCTTCACGTCGATGTTGCCCGGCTCACCCGAGGTGAACCCCACCAGGTCGAGGCCCGCGCGCTGCGCCGCGATCATGAGCAGGCGCGAATCGAGGCCGCCGCTGAGCGCGATCGCGTGCCGCTTGCCGCAGCCCTTGTAACGTTCGAAGTGCCGCTGTGCGAGACGGTCCAGCTCGCCGAGCGACTCGGCGTCCAGCGGCAGGTCGCGCGGAAAACCCGGTTGCGGCAGGCGCGCGGTGCTCGTTGCGCCGTTCGCGAAGACCAGCCGATGGTGGGCCGGCAGTCGGTGGATGCCCGCGATGAACGTGCGCGGGCGCACCGCGTAGCCGATCGCCAGCAGATCGGCCAGGCCGTCGAGGTCGAGCGTGTCGTGGCCGGGCTCGGTCAGGAACTTGATCTCCGACGCCACGCGCAGGCCGCCCTGGCCGTCGGGCCGCCAGTAGAGGGGCACGGTGCCGAAGCGGTCGGTCTCCACGCTCAACTGGTCGTGGCGCAGGTCGAGCAGGGCCGCCGCGAACACGCCGCGCAAGGGCTCGAGATCCCTGGGGCGGCGGTCCAGCAGCACGGCGAGGATCTCGTCCGGCGTGGCCAGGCGATCGCTGTCGGCCATGGGCCAGCAGGAGCCGCAGGCGAGCAAGGCGCCGGCGCCGGTGCTCGCCGAGCCGCCGCTGGGCATCACGCCGTGGTGGATCGCGGCGCCGAGAAGCTGCGGTGTCTGCAGGCGGGCGCAGACATCGCCGGGCCTGCGCACGGCGCGCTTGTCGAGGCGGGTTTCGTAGTCGGCGAGGTCGGCCGGGCCGAGGCCCGCGGGGCGGTAGTGGAGGTAGATCCCACTCATGGCGGCAGCTTTCGGGTCGGGGTTGTGGTCCGGCACCAGGGTAGATCGGGGGCGGACGGTTGGCTAGTATCGGTCGTTGCCGGTACCATGTCGCGGCCGGAGAACCTTTGCCCGAGGTGACCATGATTCTGACACGGCTGAACCGCTGGCGCGCGCAGCTCGATCTGCGCAAGGTGCGCCTTGGTTACCGTCGTAAGATCGCCCGACTGCTGGCCACGTTGCCTGAACCGCATGCGGTGGTCGACGCTTCGGCGATGTCGGTGCGTCGGTATTTCCCGGAGTATCGCCACACCGGATGGCACACGGTATACGCCACGCTCAACGGCCGTTCAACGCCCGATTACCTGCCGGAAGATCTGTTCTACACCGTGGTCGAGCGGTCGCTGAACAACCTGGCGTACACGCCGATCTACCACGACAAGGCCGGCCTCGGCTACCTGCTCGCGCCGGGGGATTACGTCGGCAATCGGTTCTTCCGGTTGCGTGGCCGATACTTCGACAGCGAAGGCCGTGGGGTCGACCTCGCCGAGATCGAGCGCTGGCTCCGCACGCAGCGCGAGGCCGTGGTCAAGCCCGCGCGCGAGACCGGTGGCGGCCGCGGCCTGGTGATCGGCGACGCGGACTGCTTGTTGCGTGAGTTGGCCGGCACCCGACACGCGGTGGTGGTGCAGCCGGCGTTCCGCCAGCACCCCGAGCTTGCGCGGCTGAACCCGGATTCGGTCAACTCGATCCGGATGCTCACGTTGCGCCACGAGGGCAGCATCCATGTCCTGTCGACGCTGGTGCGCGTCGGCCGGGCCGGGTCGCGCCTGGACAACGTGACCCGCGGCGCGATCGCGTTGGCCGTGGATCGCGGCCTGCTGGGACGCGTGGGGGTCGACGGGAAGCTCCAGTTGCACGAGACGCACCCCGATTCCGGCCTCGCCTTCGCCGGGCTGACGCTGCCGTCCTGGCCCGACCTCGTGGCGCTGGCACGCCGCAGCCACCAGCGGCTGCTCGAAGCCGACCT
>CAZVWL010000086.1:0-11424 GCA_964630845.1 uncultured Fibrobacteraceae bacterium | reverse complement strand
CGGCAGGATACATCGGCAACGAGGGAGCGGTGCGGCATGCGCGAGCGGCTGGTTCTTGGATCCTGCAGGGTCTTGCTGACGGCGGCGCTGGTCGCCGGCGCGGTCGCGCCGGCGGCCGCGGACGTCGCCATGACGGAAGCTCAACAACACGCCTATCTGATCTGGCTCCACTCGCTCGAGGCGGAACTCGCGATCCGCGACGTGGCGGGACCACCCGCGTCGCGCCCCTTGTTCCCGCAGTCGGCATGGTTGCCGGAGGATGTGAGCGCCCGCAGTCTGCTGGACGTCGCCGGCGCCTTGATCGATCTCGAGCGCAAGCCGCGCCTCTTGCAGGAACCGCCGGGTCGCTCCCCGCTGCACGCGCTGAACCGGGCGCGCAACCACGCGCGCATCGCCGAGCACGATTCGGCCCTCGTCTGGTACGCGGAGGCGGTCCGCCGCGACTCCACGGGCGACCGTACCGACGACATCGGCGCCGAGATCATGGCGTCGGCGATCGCGGCCGGCAACGACGATCTGGTGCGACGCCGCCTGGGGGGCGCCCTCGGCAAGGTGGCGGCCGGCGATGCTGCTGGCACGCTCGAGGTCGAACTCGCTTGCCGGTTCATGCTGGCCCGATCGGACACGGTCGGCCTGCAGTCGCTGGTCTTCGCGCTGGGCAAGCTGCCGCGCCCGATGGACGGGCGCCTCGAGTTCTGGCACGGATACGTGCGCAGCTGGCTCGGACACTGGCAGCAGAGTTTCGAGATCCTCACCGGCCTGCTCGGTGGTGATGGCCGCACACACGGGCTGGACACCACGCAGCGGGCCTGGATGCTGACGGCGATCGCCGATCAGGTCCTCCTGCTGGGCGATCGCGCGACCGCGCATGGCCTGTACCGGGCGCTGGCCGCCAGTTCGGTCCCGGAGGCGGCCACCTGGGCCGCCTGCCAGGCCGCCGCCCTCGACTTCCTGGAAGGACGCTATCTGGCCGCCGGCACGGCTTTCGAACAGCTCTGCCGGCGGGCCGACAACACCACCTGGCGTCGCTATGCCTGCGAGATGGCGAGGCTGAGCGACGAGATCGAGCGACTGCGTAGCGAGGGTGCGCCGTATGGCACTGCAGCTTTCTACCGGCCCTGACCAATCCCAGTCCGAGGTGGTCCTGCTGGACCATCTGCTCGGCAACTACGGCGACCAGCAGCGTCTGTACCGCGAGGTGCTGGAGCTGTCGCGGCGTCAGCTCGCGCTCGTGCGCGCCGGCGCGCCGATCGGCGAGGTGCGCGCCGTGCTGGCGGCCAAGAAGGCGCGCCTCGACGTGATCGGGCGCCTCGATGCCGGCGCGGCCGATCACCGGCTGTCCTGGCGACGAGGCAGGTCGGGCTGGTCGGCGGCCGGGCGCGCGCGCCTGCACCGGGCGTTGACCGAGGTCGGTCAGATCATCGAGGACATCCTCGCGTGCGAGGAGGAGAACGACCGTGAACTGCTGCAGCAGTGCCGTTGAGGCCATGGCGGAAGCCCCCTTCGAGGGCAACGAGATCCGTTGCCCGGCCGGCCAGCGGCGCGATCGCCGCGGGCGGCTGCTGCGGGGCTATCTGCACAAGAGCAGCAACAGCCTCTGCGGCATCAAGGGTTACGCGAGCCTGATCGCCGGCGGCACCGGCGCGTCGCTGCGCACGGCCGCCTGGGCGCGCAAGATCATCGCCGAGGTCGAACGGCTCGAGACGATCTACCGCTCGGTCCAGGACATGGCGTTTCCGGCGCCGACACCCGGCGACCGGGGCACCCGCCTGTCCCGCGTGCTGGGCGACGCCTGCGACGCTGCCGCGGCCCGTCACGCGAATCTGCGGCTCGGTCCGCTTCCTACCTGCTGCGGCCTGCTCCTCTTGCCCGCCGGCGACCTGTTGCAGGTGCTCGCCGCGATCCTGGACAACGCCGCCGAGAGCCGCCCGGACGCGGTGGAGGTCACCACGCAGGTGGCCACGGGAGAGTCCGGGCGGCTCTTCTTGACGGTCGCGGACGACGGCCCTGGCATGCCGGCCTCGTTGCTGGCCCAGGCGCTCGATCCCTTCGTCACCACGCGTCCCGGCCATCTCGGCATCGGCCTGGCGCGGGTGGACACCATCATGGACATGCACGGACTCGGCTGGGGACTGCGCAGCGTTCCCGGCCTGGGCACCACGGTCAGCCTCGAGGTCGCCAGCCCGCTGCCGGCCGCGAAGGACCGTTGAACCGGAAAGGCATTTCGATGGCCAAGAAACCTCGGATCCTGGTGGTCGACGACGAGCACACCATGCGCGACTTCCTGACGGCCTCGATGGCCGGCCGGTATCACGTGAGCTGCGCCAGCGACGGCGTCGAAGCGATGGCCGTGCTGCGGCGCGACGCGGTCGATCTCGTGCTGTCGGACGTGCGCATGCCGGGGGGCGACGGCCTGTCGCTCCTGGCGGCGATCCAGGCCGAGCTGGCCGACCCGCCGATCGTCGTGATGATGACCGCCTTCGGCACGATCAAGGAAGCGGTCGAGGCCACCAAACGGGGCGCGGTGGACTACCTGACCAAGCCGTTCGGCCTCGACCAGCTCGAGCACACGCTCAAGCGGGCGTTCGAGCTGCGCGAGCTGCGCGACGAGAACCGCAGCCTGCGCACGTCGCTCAAGGCGCAGCGCGAGCAGCACGGCCTGCTGGGCACGAGCCGGGCCGTGGTCGCCCTGCGCGAGAAGATCGAGATGATCGCCGACTCTCGCGGCACCGTGCTGCTGACCGGCGAGAGCGGCACCGGCAAGGAGGTCGCCGCCCGGGCCATCCACAACGCCGGCGGCCGCCGCGACGGGCCGTTCATCCGCCTGAACTGCGCCGCGATTCCCGAGACCCTGCTCGAGGGCGAACTCTTCGGCCACGAGCGGGGAGCCTTCACCGGCGCCGTGCAGGCCCGCGCCGGCAAGTTCGAGCTGGCCGACGGCGGCACGCTGCTGCTGGACGAGATCAGCGAGATGCCGCTGAGCATGCAGGTCAAGCTGCTGCGTGTGATCCAGGAGCGGGAATTCATGCGCCTCGGCGCGCGCGAGGCCACACGGTGCGACGTGCGCATCATCGCCACGAGCAACCGCAACCTGCCCGAGGAGATCCGCCAGGGGCGGTTCCGCGAGGACCTCTACTTCCGCCTCAACGTCATCCCGTTGCGCCTGGCGCCCCTGCGTGAGCACAAGGAGGACATCCCCCTGCTGGTCGGCCACTTCGTGCGCATGTTCAGCGCCGAGAACGGCAAGCCGGTGCTCACCGTGTCGGAGACCGTGCTCCGTCACCTGGTCGCCCACGAATGGCCCGGCAACGTGCGCCAGCTGCAGAACGTGATCGAGCGCGCGGTCATCATGAGCAGCGGCACCGAGCTGACCGTGGCGCTCCTGGACCTGGACGACGAGATGAACCACGCGAGCGGCCAGGCCTCCATGCGCGAGGACATCACCATCCGGGAGATGGAACAGGAACTGATCTTGCGGAAGCTCCAGCGAACGGGCGGCAATCGTACCCAGGCCGCCACGGAACTGGGCATCAGTGTCAGGACACTGCGCAACAAGCTGCATCTGTACCAGCAGCAGGGCCTGAACATCCCGGGGTGATGGCATGAACCCTCGTGGCATCTTCGCGCAAGCCCATCTGGGCGACCTCAAGCAGGCGCTCTCGATCTACGCCCGGCGCCACCGCGTGGTGGCCGACAACGTGGCGAACGTCGAGACCGAGGGCTACCGGGCGCGGGAACTGCGCTTCGAGGAGTACCTGGCCGGCGCCGAGATGCGGCTGCCCGGCGCGCGGACCAATCCTGCGCACCTCAGCCTCGGGCGGCGGGAGCTGGCCGACACCCGCGGCGAGGTCCACCTCTCGCCCGGCGAGCACGACAACGGGGTCAACAACGTCGACATCGACCGCGAGATGACCGATCTGGCGACCAACGACCTCTCGTACCGCCTGGCCACCCGGCTGTTGAGCATGAAGTACACGAACCTGCGCAGCGCGATCCGCGGGCGCAGCGCGTAGGACGCGGAAGGATCGCCATGAGCAAGGGGCTGTTCGAATCGATCCAGATCAGCGGCACCGGGCTGAAAGGGCAGCGCGTCAAGATGGATGTCGTGGCCCGCAACCTGGCCAACGCCGAGACGACGCGCACGGAGGAGGGCACGCCCTATCGACGCCAGCGGGCGGTGTTCCGCGAGGTCCTCGAGCAGCGCGTGGCGCGCCAGCGCGAGCGGCTCGGCGCCGAGCCGACGGAGCCCGGCGGCGGCCCGGTGCGCACACACGCTCAGCACCTGACCGGCCTGCGGCCGCACGAACGCCTGGACCGCGAGGGGATGACGACCGAGGTGGGCCTCTCCCCGGACGCCTCGGAGTTCCGGGTCGTGCACGACCCCGGCCACCCGGACGCCGATGACGAGGGCTACGTGCTGCTGCCGAACGTCGACGTGATCACCGAGATGGTCGACATGATCGCCGCGAGCCGGGCCTACGAGGCGAACCTCAGCGCGGTGCAGGCGGCCAAGGACATGTTCAACCAGGCCCTGAAGATCTAGAGGAGCGGACCTTATGACCATCGGCGGCGTGCGCGCGCTCGGCTCGATCGACCCCCGGACCGTCTATGCCGGCCAGCAGGCGCCGGCGCCGAAGGCGGGCTTCGGCGAGCAGTTGCAGGCGGCGATCCGGGCGGTCGACGCCATGCAGGGCGAACGCGACGGCATGGTGCGGGAGATGGTCAAGGGCGCCCCGGTCGAGGTGCACGACATCATGACCGTGGCCCAGGAAGCGCAGCTGGTCTTCGAGCTGATGCTCGAGATCCGCAACAAGCTGCTCGAGTCGTACCAGGACATCATGAGGATGCACATCTAGGCCCAGGCGAGGGACGGCGAGCTGGTGGACGCATTGCGGCAATCATGGCAAGGCATCAGGACGCGGCTCGGCGCCATGTCCGTCAATCAACGCCTGATCCTGGGCATGGTGGGGGCCGGCGTGGTGATCAGCGCCACGGTCTTCGGGTTGTGGATCGGCAAGGAACAGAACGCGGTCCTGTTCACCGATCTGACGGTAGAAGACGCACACCGGGCCCTGCAGGAACTGGAGAAGAGGGGCGTCAAGTCGACGCTCGCCCACAACGGGACCACCATCCTGGTGCCGGCGTCGCAGGTGCACCGGCTGCGCCTGGACCTCATCGCCACCGGGGTGACCGGCAACAGCGTGGTCGGTTACGAGATCATCAACAACAGCTCCTTCGGCATGACCGAGCAGGAGTTCGACGTCAAGCGCCAGCAGGCGCTCGAAGGCGAACTCATGCGCACGATCGCCAGCTTGCAAGGAGTCGATGCCGCCCGGGTGCACCTGGCGCTGCCCAAATCGTCGATCTTCGTCAGCAGGACCACGCCGCCGACGGCGTCGGTGGTACTGCGCCTCAAGCACCAGCGCGCGGTCAGCATGGACCAGGTGGCCGGCATCCAGAAGCTCGTGGCCGGCAGCGTCGAGGGGCTGACGGTCGACAACGTGACCGTGATCGACGAACACGGGCGCGCGCTGACGACGGTCGCCGAGACCGGCACGTTCACCGGTTCGGATCGCCAGCTCGAGCTGAAGAAGGAAGTCGAGCAGTACCTGACGGACAAGGCCCAGACCCTCCTGACCAGCATCCTCGGGCCCAAGAAGGCGCACGTGCGCGTCGACGCCACGCTGAACTTCGAGCAGATCGAATCCCAGCGCACGACCTTCGACCCGCAGACCGTGGTCCGCTCCGAGGAACGCAACGAATCGACCGACCCTCAGTCCGGGGCCACCACCGAGTCGAGCCTGACGAACTACGAGGTCAACCAGACCGTCGAGCGCGTCGTGGCCGCCGCCGGCGGGGTCAAGCAGCTTTCGGTGGCCGTGTCGGTCGACGGCAACTACGCGGCGCCGGCAGGCGGCGAGGCGCCCGTCTACGAGCCCTTGCCGCAGCAGGAGCTCGACAACCTCAAGCGCATGGTGACGACCACGCTGGGGCTGGACCTTGCCCGGGGCGACCAGATCGAGGTGGTCAACCTGCAGTTCCGTCAGTGGGAGCAGCAGGACGCGCCGACCTCGTTGCTGCCGGGCGGCTGGCTGGAGTTCGTGCTGAAGAACGGCGGACGTCTGCTGCTCGGCCTGCTCCTGTTGATCCTGGTCCTGATGTTCCGCCGCACCCTGGCCGGAGCTCTTGGCGACGTCACCGCCGCCGCCTCCTCGGGTCGCGTAGCCGCCGACGCGGCCGCCGGGGCCACGCCGGGTGAGGAAGGCGAACGCTTCGACGGCATGCCCATCCTGACCGACCAGATGGCCGAGGACGTGCGTGAATACGCGGCGGAGCACCCCGAGCGGGTGGCCGAGGTGGTGCAGTCCTGGCTGCACGAACCCGAGCGGAGCGGCCGCTGAACGCGGTCCGACGACGGAGTTGCACTGATGCCGATGCCCGACAGCAAGAACCTGCGCAAGGCGGCGGTGTTCATCATGGCGCTGGGGCCGGAGGCCGGCGGCAAGGTGATGGCGCGCCTGCCCGAGAGCCTGGTCGAGACGCTGGCGCACGCGATCGCCAACGCCGGGCAGGTCGGCCGCGAAGAGAAGCGCAAGGTCCTGGGCGAGTTCGTCGCGCTGTCCAGCCAGATCAGCGGCATCGCCTGGGGCGGCGAGGAGACGGCCAAGCAGATCCTCGAGGCCGGCTTCGGCACGCACCGCGCCAACTCGCTGCTCAGCCGCGTCACCAGCTACAGCCAGATCAAGAGCTTCGAACATTTGCGCACGCTCGACCCGCTGACCGTCGCCAATTACCTCAAGAACGAACACGCCCAGACCGTCGCGGTCGTCCTGGCGCACATGGACCCGCGCGACAGCGGCCCGATCCTCGAACTGCTGCCGGCCGAGATGCAGGGCGAGGTGGCCTACCGCATGGCCGTCCTGGACGCGCCGAATCCTGACGCGCTGGACGTCGTCGAAGCGGTGCTGGCCACCCAGCTGCAAGGCGAGGTCAACGCCCGGCGGGGCAAGTTCGGCGGCCGCAAGCAGGTGGCCGAGATCCTCAACGAGACGGCCAAGGAGACCTGGCAGGAGATCCTCGACGAGATGCGCGAGATCGACGACGAGGTGGCCAACGAGGTCAACAACCTGATGTTCGTCTTCGAGGACATCATCCTGCTGAACGACAAGTACATCCAGGAGATCCTGAAGGAGATCGACGGCAAGGAGCTGACGCTCGCGCTCAAGGGCGCCACCGCGGAGATCCAGGAGAAGATCTTCGGCAACATGTCCAAGCGGGCCGCGATCGGCATCAAGGAAGACATGGAGTACATGGGGCCGGTGCGCCTCAGCGAGGTCGAGGAAGCCCAGCAGCGCATCGTCGAGGTCGTGCGCAGCCTCGAGGAAGCCGGGACGATCGTGATCGGCAAGGGGGGCAAGGATGCAGAAATGGTGTCCTGAGCCCCTGGTGCCGATCGGCGGCGGATCCGAGCGGTTCGAACCGACCGCTCCGGTGGCGGCGGCCGTGCACGGGCGGGCGGCTGCGTTCCGACCCGAGGCGGGGTTCGCCGACGCGGACACGCTGCTGCGGGCGCTGTCGCGGAGCGAGCGCGCCGAGGTGGTCGCGCTTCTCGACCAGGACCTGCGGCGGGAGTTCGAGCAACGGCATGCGCAGCAGCGCGAGGAGTGCGAGGCGCGCGTGGCGGCCATCCAGCAGGAGACCGCCGAAGCGCTGGCGACCTGGCAAGGCGGTCTGGCGCACGCCCTGCGGGAGCACGTGGATTCCACCCTGGCCGCCTGGGCGCGTCGCCTGGGCGCGATCGCCGTGATGATGGCGGCGAAGATCGTGCGGCGCGAGGTCGACCAGGACCCGACGGTGCTGGTGCGCGCCCTCGAGACCGTGCTGTTCAAGGCCGAGGCCGGCACCCAGCTCACCGTGACGCTGCACCCCGACGACGCGGCCTGGCTCGAGACGGCGGCCGATCTGAGGCATCAGTTGAGGATCGGCGCGGTCAAGACCGACCGGCGCCTGAGCCGTGGCGGCTGCTTGATCAAGGGCGACGACGTCGAGTGGGACGCGACGGTCGAGCGTCAGCTGGCGGTGCTCGGCGAGGTCCTCGACGAGATGCTGGCCGTGCCTCCGGACCGGACGCCACGGGCTGAAGGCGGAAGTGCCGAGGAAGACGACCATGCCTGACCTGAACTGGGACGCGGCCATCGCCAGGATCGACCGCGCCGATCCGGTGCGCCAGCTCGGTCGGGTGACGGGCCTGGTGGGCATGACGATCGAGGTGCGCGGGCTGTCGGTGCCGGTGGGCTCGTTGTGCCGGATCGAAGGCGGACGCCGTCAGCCGCCGGTCCCCTGCGAGGCGGTCGGCTTCCAGGCCGGCAAGCTCTTGCTGATGCCTTACGGCGACATGCGGGGCATCGCGCCCGGCCAGGTGGTGGCGCCCGTGGCCAACCAGCTCACGGTGCCGACCGGGGAACGGTTGCTCGGCCGCGTGCTGAACGGCCTGGGAGAACCGATCGACGGTGGCCCTCCTCTGCACAACCTGCCCCGACGCCGCCTGGGCGACGCCGCGCCGTCCGCCCTGGCCCGCCGGCGCTGCGATCGTCCGCTGGACACGGGCATCCGGGCGCTGGACGCCCTGGTGACCGTGGCGCGCGGCCAGCGCCTCGGCATCTTCGCCGGCAGCGGCGTGGGCAAGTCGGTGCTGCTGGGCATGCTCGCGCGCAACGCCGAGGTCGACGTCAACGTGCTGGCGTTGATCGGCGAACGCGGGCGCGAGGTGCGGGAATTCCTCGAGCGCGACCTGGGCCCCGAGGGGCTGGCGCGCAGCGTCGTGATCGTGGTGACCAGCGACGAGAGCGCCGTGATGCGCACCAAGGGGGCCGAGACGGCGATGACGATCGCCGAGTCGTTCCGCGAGCAGGACCGCGAGGTGCTGCTGCTGATGGACTCCGCCACCCGTTACGCGATGGCCCTGCGCGAGATCGGCCTGGCGGCCGGCGAGCCGCCGACCACCAAGGGATACCCGCCGTCGGTCTTCGCCGCCTTGCCGCGCCTGTGCGAGCGGGCCGGCTGGTCGGCGGTCAACGCGATCACGGCGTTCTTCACGGTGCTGATCGAGGGGGACGACATCCATGACCCGGTCGGCGACGCCATGCGTTCGATCCTCGACGGGCACGTGATGCTCAGCCGCGACCTGGCCCGCGACGGGCACTACCCGGCGATCGACGTGCTCGGCTCGGTGAGCCGGCTGCGCAACGACGTGTTGCCGGCCGAACAACGGCGACCGGGCGAGCAGCTGATGCGCTGGCTGAAGGTCCTCGAAGACAATCGCGACCTCGTCAGCATCGGCGCTTATGCGGCGGGGTCGTTGCCGCTGCTGGACACGGCGCTGGCGCGTCGCGACGCCGTGCGCGCGTTCCTGGTCCAGGCGATGCAGGACCGCGTGCCGGCCGCCGCGAGCCTCGATCAGCTGCGCGAGGTCGTCGGCGCGGAGGTGGCCTGATGTTCCGCTTCCGACTGGAACGAGTCCTGCAACACCGACGCCGCGAGGCCGACGCGCGCGCGCAGGATCTGGCTCATGCCCAGGCGGCGCTGCAGGCGGCCGAAGCGGCGCGCGCGGCGCTGGCCGACGAATTGCAGGACAGCCGGAGCGCCGCGGCGGCGGCCCGGCAGGGTCGGCTCGACCCGGCAGTACTTGCCCGCCTGGCGGACTGGCACGAGGAACTGGAATCGCTGCTCGCGGGGGCCGCCGGCGTGGTCGAGACACGGCTACAGGCGGTCGCGGCCGCGCGGCGCAGCCTCCAGGAGGCCTGGCGGCGGTGCGAGGTTCTCGAGCGGCTGGAAACGCGGCAGCGGGCAGAGTGGCAAGCGGCCGAGAATCGGCGTGAACGGCTGCAGCTCGACGAGATCGGCGCGATCCGGGCGGCGCTGTCCCGGCGCTCGGCAACGCCGATCGGCAAGGGACCATGACCGGAGCGAGTGGGCTGACCACGAATTGGGCGAAGGTAAGAAGCCATGAAGAGCATCCTGATCATCTCCAGCGTGACGTTCCTGTTGATCTTCGGCGGGATCGCCGCCCTGGTCGCCTCGCTCGGCCCGGCGGGCGCGGCCGTGCCTGAGGAGGGCGCCGATGCGTCGGCGGCCGCCCGGCTGTTGCGCGAGGCCGCCGTCGAGCGGGATCGCCTGCAGGGCGAGGCGGAGCGGCTGGCCGGACTGCGGCAGTCGCAGGCCGCCCAGGAAGAGGTCATGGCCCAGGTGCACGCGCAACTGCTGGGCATCGTCGGCAAGATCGAGAGCCAGCAGGCGACCTACGTCAGCGAGCAGGACGCGGCGGCGACGCGGCTCGCCAAGATGTACGAGGCCATGAAGCCGGACGCCGCGGCCACCATCCTGCAGTCGCTCGACATCGAGATCACGCTGGCGATCCTTTCGCGCATGAAGGAACGCCAGGCCGCGCGTGTCCTGTCGTTGATGGATCCAGGGCGGGCCGCGCAGATCAGCACACGCCTGAGCCTGCAGCAAGGAGCGTAGCATGCACTTGGACTTGCTCGGCGTGCCTGGGGGCGCGATCAATCCCGGCGCCACCCAGCACCCGGTCGGCGAAGGCGCACGCGGGACCAAGGCGTCCGCGTTCGACGAACTCCTGGCGTATCTGCTAGGCGGCACGCCGCTCGCCGCTCCGGCGGGGGCCGCGGCATGGGACAACCCCGAGCCGCCGCAGGCGGTTGCGTCGCAAGACGGACGCGCGCCCGCGGCGCCGACCTGGCCCGCTGATCCGGCGCAGCCGGTCGTCGTCGGCCAGGTTGCCTCGATGGCTGCGTGGGGGCCGAACGAAGGCCAGATGGCGGCGGCGCCCGTGGCGGCGGCAGAACTTGCCGGCTGGATCGCACCCGGGCAGACGCCGCTGGCCAACGGCGCCGAGAATCCCGCGCCGGCCTTGCCGCCGCCAGCGGAAGAGGCGCCGTTGCTCCCGACGGACCGCAAGCAGACGGCCTGGTCACCAGGTGGTCGTCCGCTCGTGCCGCCGCTCGCGCTGGCGGCGACGGCCTTGCCCGAGTCCGGATCGGCGCCCGAGGCGCGACCCGCCGCCGCCGAAGACGGCACCCGGAGCGCGGCCCAGACGTCGCCGGCGGTCTTGCCGACGAGCCCGGCGGCATCGTCCGGGGTGCCGGCCGTCGAGCCGCCGGGCGGCCGGCCCATGCCGGCCACGCCGGGGACGCCCTCTCCTGCGGCCGTGGCGCCGGATACGGAGATCCCCTTGCCGCCGTCGCCGCCGGATCGCGGCGACGGGCGGAGAGCCGCCGAGCCGGCCGCCGGACGCGCGGCGCCGGCCGCCGCAGCCAATGCCCACCAGGTGCTCACGCCGGCCGCCGCGGCCTATGCACACCATGACCCGTCGCCGGCCGCAACGGTCGCGGTCGCAGCGGTGGCGGG
>CAZVWL010000085.1:0-11549 GCA_964630845.1 uncultured Fibrobacteraceae bacterium | reverse complement strand
CGTCATCCGCCTGCACGACGGGCGCGTCATCGCGGACGAGCGCCATGAACGGCCGGCCTGACCGCGCCGTGATCCGGCGGCTCGTCTTGACCGCGGCCGCCTCGCCGGTGTTGCTCGCCGTCGCGCTCGGTTGCGCTTCCTCGTACCGCGAATCGCCGTCGCCGGCGCGGCGGGAGACGCTCGATGCGTGGATCGCCGCCACGCCGGATTCGCTCGGCAACGTGGCGCCGGTCGTGATGATCTCCTTGCCCCATTCCGCGCTGGTCTTCCGTCGCGTCGACGGCCTGTACGTCGCCGAGGTCGACCTCACCGTGGTCGCCCGGCGTGACGATCGGCAGGTCGGCGGGGGCGTCGGATCGGGCCGGGCGGAGGTGGACAGCGACGCGGCCACCCGGGGGCGCACGCCGCTGGAGATCCAGGCGCCCGTGCTCGTGCGCGGGGCCGAGCCGGCGACGCTCGAGGTCGTGGCACGGGCGCGCGGCTCGACGCGCCGGTGGGAGCGCCGGCTGGCGTTCGCGCCGCGATCGTACGCCGCGGCGCCGTTGTGGATCGGCGACGTGTCGACCAGCCTCGTTCCGGCGGCGTCGGGCGGCCTGCGGGTGGCGGCCGAGGCCGACTCGGTGCTCCTGCACGTGCGCCTGGTGCGCCCGCGTCAGGGTGCGGGATGGCCGGCCGGCGGGGTCGAACTGGTGAGCGAGGTCACGGGGCACGATCCCGGGCCGCCACGCCGCCGCGCGCGGGCCCTCGCGGAAACGGACGCCGCGCCTCAGGCGCCGCCGATCGCGCTGACCTGGCCGGTGGCGCGCTTGCCGTTCGGCCGCAGCTCGATGCAGTTGGCGGTCGAGGCGCAGATCGACGGACAGCGCTGGCGCTTGCCGCGCGAACCGGCGCTGTCGTTCATCAACCTTACCGTGCCGCTCGACGACGACCGTGCCTGGCGCCGCCACCTGGTCTGGCTGGACGGGTACTTGCCGGCCGGCCGGCGCGATTCGCTGCGCGCGCTGCCGGCGGCGTTTCGCCCCGAAGCCTGGGCGGCGCTCTGGGACGACCTCGCCGCCGGGCAGGGTTCGACGGCAACGGTCGCCCGCGAGGCGCACCTGCTGCGCATCGTGGCCGCGGACGAACGGTTCGGCGGCTTCGGACGCGGCGCGCTGAGCGATCGCGGCCGGATGCTGATCCGCTGGGGGGAACCGGAGCGGATCGAGCGTGTCGCCGACGAACGGGTGCCCGGGGCGGTGTACGAGGTCTGGAGCGTGCCGCAGGCCGGGCTCCGCTTCGTCTTCTACGATGCCCACGGGCTGGGCGATTTCCGCCTGCAGCAGACCTTGCCGCTCGATTTCTGAGCCTCCGCGCGCGTGGCGCTCAACCGGGACGGCCGGCGGCCGATCCTGGGATCGGCACCGAAGCACCTGCGCGGAGCGGTCGATGTACTTCTGCTACTTCTTTCCTGCCGGACTCGACCTGCCTCGCCGGCGACCACCGTGGTTGTCGGCGGCCTTGATCGGGTCAATCGTGGCTGTCTTCGCCTGGCAGCGTTGGCTGCCCGGCTTGTGGCCCGTGCACCCGTGGGACCTCGTCTACCATGCCGGCGCGTCGCCGCCCTGGACGGCGATCACGGCGGTCTGGCTGCACGCCGGCTGGCTGCACCTGGCCGGCAACGTCGTCTATCTCCTGGTGTTCCTGCCGGCGGCGGAGGACCGCCTGGGCCGCCTGGGCACGCTGCTGCTCTTCCTCGCGGCCGGCACGGGCGGCAACCTCGCGCACGGCATCGCCGCGTGGCAGGACTGGCTGGGACAGGGAGGGCTGGGCATCCTGGGCGCGTCCGGCGCGGTGTCGGGCCTGCTCGGTTACGCGCTGGTGCGGCTCGGACACGGCCGGCTGGCGATCGTCTACTGGGTGCTGGCGCCGCTGCAGGGTCAGAACCGCGCCGGGCGCTGCTTGCTGCCGCTGCCGGCCGCGGTCTTCTTCTGGTTGCTGCTGCAGGTGGCGCAGGCGCTGATCGCCGGGGAGAGCGGCAGCCAGGTTTCCTACCCAGCGCACCTCGGCGGCTTCCTTGCGGGCCTCGTTCTTGCCCTCGCCATGGGCGGCCGCGGCGAAGCGGCCGCCGAGTCGTCGCTGCTGCGGGCGCGGCGTTACCTGCAGGACGGGCAGGCCCTGGCCGCGGCCGGCGCGTATGCCGACTACCTGGCCTCCGCGCCGGACGACCTGCAGGCCGCCGGCGAGCAGGCGCGGGCGCTGGCGATGGCCGGCCTGCAGGGACAAGCGGTCGAGGCGTACCGAGCGCTATACGACCGTGCCGCCGGCGCAGGCCGCTGGGACATCGCGCTGGCGACGCTCGCCGAGGGCCGGCGCGCGATGCCGGGGCTCGGGCTGTCCGTCGAGGCGCTGGCCGCGGCCGCGCACCGGGCCGAGAAGTCGGGCGATCAGGAGCTGGCGCTGCATGTCTACACGGACCTCGTGCAGAAGGGCTGCCACCACCCCGCCGTCAGCCGGGCGTGGGTGCGGCTGCTGCTGTTGCTGCACGCGGATGAGCGCCGGCGAGCGGACCTCGACGCCTGGCTCGAGCGCGCGCGTCACGAACTGCCCGCGGGGCCCTGGCGGGACTACCTCGACCAGACGTTCACGCCGGTCCGACCAGACCGTGCAACGCCGGCAGCAGGCCGGGCGCGCTAGCGGCCGGCACCAGCACGCGGACCACCTGGCCGTCGGTCCGCACGACCGCGTCGGGGTGGCCGTGGGTGGCCAGCACGCCGGCCAGCTCCTGCAAGGCGCCGCACCAGCTCTCGGGGCGCCGGACGGCGATCGCGATCGCCGTCCGGTCGGTCTGCCAGCGCGCCGTGAACCCGGCGGTCGGGTCGGCCGCGCGGGCCAGGGCCTGCTCGGCCACCGGCGCGAGCGCCGTCACGGTCGCCCAGCCTTCCCAGCACCAATCGCGATCGGTCTCTTGCCACTCGGCGGTGAGCGCGCCGCGGGCCGCGGCCAGGCGGGCCCACTCGACCGCCGGGTTCGCGGCGTTCGGCAAGTCGCGACGGGTGCCCGTCGGCGTGGTCAGCACGAGACGCCCCTGGCGGTCGGCCACGGTGATCGCGATGGCGTGCAGCCGGCTGGTTGGCGGCGCGGCGGGCTGCGGCTCGGGCGTGATCAGGGTGCCGGGGCCGGGGACGAAGCTCGAGCCCACGAAGAGCGGCACCTGGTGACTGGCGGCGTAGGCCACGGCGCGCGGGTGCACGACGCCGCAGCCGGAGTCGGCGATCGCCAGGAGTTCGTCGTAGGTCAGGCGTTCGATCCTGCTGGCCTCGGGCACGAGGCGAGGGTCGGCGGTCATCACGCCGGGCACGTCCTTGAGGATCTCGCAGCGTTCGGCGCCGAGGGCGTGCGCGAGGGCGACCGCCGTCGTGTCGCTGCCGCCGCGGCCGAGCGTCGTGATCTCGCGGGTCTGGTCGCAATACCCCTGGAACCCGGCGACCACGACCACCTGGCCGGCCGCCAGCGCCTCGCCGATGCGATAGGCGCGGACCTCGCGGATCCGCGCGTCGGTGTGGCTGGCGTCGGTGATGATGCCCACCTGGCTGCCGGTCAACGAGATCGCCGGCACCCCTTCGGCGGCCAGCGCCATGCACAGCAGCGACATGCTGACCCGCTCGCCGACGGTCAGCAGCATGTCCAGTTCCCGGCGCGGCGGCGCGGGGTTGGCCTCGTGGGCAAGGCGGACCAGCTCGTCCGTGTGATCGCCCATGGCGCTGACCACCACGACGAGGCGTTGGCCCTGGGCGCGGACCGCGGCGAGGTCGCGCGCCACCTCACGCAGGCGGGGGATGTCGGCGAGGCTGCTGCCCCCGTACTTGCGCACGATGATCGGTCCGTCGGAATTCCTGGCAGCGTTGCTCAAGCTCCGTCCTCTCGTCGGTGGCCACGCGCAGAGGATAGGCGACGCCGTCGGCCGGTACAAGTGGCGCACGCGGCGCGGCGGCGCGGTCTGGCCCGCGGGACCATCCCGCCCGCCACCAACAGGTCGGCTGCTCGGTCGGCCGCTAAAAAGAGTTGCCGCTCCGTCGTGCTTCTGTTACTTTCGTCCTGCCTTCGCCGAGGTTATTTCCTTGTCAGTAAATAATTTAACGAATGCGGCGGAGGCGGCGACGCAACCGGCGCTGCCCCGGCGGGCCGCGGCCGACGCGGCGGAGCGGGACCGGTTGCTGCGCCACGGCCCGCGATGCCTCGCCACGACCGAGCTGCTGACCATCGTGCTTGGCCCCGGTGGCGGGCAATCGGCTCCCCTGGTGGCCCGCGGGTTGCTCGAACGCTACCCGGAAGCCGGTCTGCTGGCGCGTCAACCGGTCGACGTGCTGCTGGGACTGCCAGGCATGGGACCGGCGCGCGCGGTGCGGTTGCATGCGGCCTGCGAGCTGGGCCGGCGCCTGGTCGAACCGGCCGACGGCGCCGGGTTGTTCGTGCGGGGGCCAGGCGATCTCGCCGGGCTCTTGCAGCGGGAATTGGGCGGCCTGGACCGGGAGCATTTTCTCGGCGTGTACCTCGACGCCCGGCACCGCGTGGTCGCGGTGCGCACGGTGTCGGTCGGCACGCTGAACGCCTCGCTGGTGCACCCGCGCGAGGTGTACCGGACCGCGGTGGCGTTGCAGGCCGCGGCCGTGATCGTCGCGCACAACCACCCCTCGGGGTGTGCGCGGCCGAGCGGGGACGATGTGGAACTGACGCGGCGCCTGGCCCGCTGCGGGAGCCTGCTGGGGATCGAACTGCTGGACCACCTGGTCGTGGGCGACGGCGAGGTGGTCAGCATCAGGGAGCATGGCTGGCCCGCAGCGCCCTAGGGTCGGCCCAGCGCGAAGGAACGGATCCATGCTGAAGCGCCTGCAGGGCATGTTCACCAACGACATCGCGATCGACCTCGGCACGGCCAACACGCTGGTCTACATCAAGGGCAAGGGCATCGTGCTGAACGAGCCCTCGGTGGTGGCCATCGAGAAGGCGACCGAGAAGGTCTACGCCGTGGGGTCGTCCGCCAAGGCCATGCTCGGCAAGACGCCCGACTCGATCGCGGCCATCCGACCGCTGAAGGACGGCGTGATCGCCGACTTCGAGGTCTGCGAGTACATGCTGCGCGAATTCATCAAGCAGGCCCAGAAGAAGAAGCACATGGTGCCGCCGCGCATCATCATCTGCGTGCCGTCCGGCATCACCGAGGTCGAGAAACGGGCCGTGCGCGATAGCGCCAAGCACGCCGGCGCGCGCGAGGTCTACCTCGTGGCCGAGCCGGTGGCCGCGGCGATCGGCGTCGGCCTGCCGGTCGATCAGCCGTCCGGCAACATGATCATCGACATCGGCGGCGGCACGACCGAGATCGCGGTCATCGCGCTCAACGGCATCGTCTGCGACACGTCGATCCGCGTCGGCGGCGACGAGATGGACGAGGCCATCGTCACCTACATCAAGAAGAACCACAACCTCCTGATCGGCGATCAGACCGCCGAGCTTATCAAGAAGACCATCGGCTCGGCCCACAAGGCTGGCGACGAGCAGGAGATGGAAGTCAAGGGGCTCTATCAGGTCTCCGGCGTGCCGCGCACGATGAAGATCTCCTCGGCGGAGATCCGCGAGGCGCTGCAGGAGCCGGTGCAGCAGATCGTCGATGCCCTGCGCCATGCGCTGGAGCAGACGCCGCCCGAGCTGGCCGCCGACATCAAGGATCGCGGCATCGTGCTGACCGGCGGCGGCGCCCTGCTCAAAGGCCTTCCCGAGCTGCTGCGCGAGCACACCGACCTGCCGATCAACCTCATGGACGACCCGTTGTTCTGCGTGGTGCTCGGCACCGGCAAGATCCTCGACGACTTCGAAAAGTATCGCCCCGTGATCATGCGCTGAGACCGTCGTTGCGGAAGGAGCCCGCGAAGCAGGCATGGCGCGCAAGACCCAACCGGCCATCAGCGCCGACCTCATGGTCGGAGGCCTCTGCGTGCTCGCCTCGCTCGTGCTGCTGCTGCTGCCGGACCACGCGCAGATCCGCACGGCGCATGCCCTCGCGAGCGTGCTGGTCAATCCCTGGCTCGAGGTGCGCAACTTCGGCGAGGACGTGCTCAGCGTGCGGGCGGACAACGAGAAGCTCGCGGCGCAGGTCCTCACGCTGGAACTCCAGCTGGCCGCCGCGCGACGCCGGGAAGCCGACCTCGCCCGTGACGCCGGGCCGGCGCTGGTCGCCGAGAGGCAGCGCAACGTGGCGCCGTGCCGGGTCATCGCGCGCAAGCGGGTGCGTCAGGCGACCATGATCCAGGTCCGCAGCCGCGAGCCGCTCGCCTGGCACGCCGACCTGCCGGTGCTGACGTCGCGCGGCGTCATCGGGCGGTTGCACACGATCATCGACCCGCATGCCGCCTGGGTGGAACTGCTCAGCGCGCCGGATGTCGCCCTGGGGGTCGAATTCGAGCGCACCGGCCTGGTGGGCGTGCTGCGTCCGCGCGCCGATCGATTCGTCGTCGAGCTGGTCGGCCGGGACGAGGACGTCTTGCCGGGCGACATGGTCGTCACCGCCGGCATCGCCGAGGTGCGCCGCGAGGTCGGCGGCCCGCTCGCCGATCCGGTGCCGCGCGGGTTGCCGGTCGGCGTGGTGAGCCAGGTGGCGGCGCCGAGCGAGGCGATCTTCAAGGACATCGACGTGCAACCGCTGGCCGAGTTCACCCACAACGAGACCGTCTTCGTGGTGGGAGCCACACCGCTGCCCGCGGGCACCTCGCCTCAGGACGGCGCCCGCGCCGACGGTGCGGAGCGTGCGCCATGAGGAGGTTCCTGCAAACGACCCTGGCGTGGGTGCTGCTGGCGGTGGTCGGCGAGAGCGTGATCGGGCCGGCGATCAGCATCCGGGGTGTCGCGCCGGACTTCACGATCATCGCCGTCGTGCTGTTGGCCATGGCCCAGGGGCCGCGCGCCGGCACGCTGGGCGGGTTCTGCCTCGGCCTGGTGCAGGATCTGGCCGCGCCGACGGCGCTCGGGCTGCACGCCCTCGCCAAATCGCTCCTGGGATTCCTGATCGGCCGCACGCGCGGTCGGCTGGTCTATGGCATGGTGCTGGTGGAAGCCGCCCTGCTGCTGCTGGCCGGCCTGTCGCACGACACCCTGGTGCTGCTCGTCCAGAGCCGCCAGCAGCATGATGTCTTCCTCGACCCCTGGCTGGCCGACGCGTTGCCCACCGCGCTGTACACGGCGGTCGCGGGAGTGCCGCTGATCCGACTCGCGGATCTGGTCGGCATCTTGCGCCGGGAGGACTAGCATGGACCTGCGGTCCGCCTTCGCCGTGCGCTCCCGGATCCTGCGGGCCGTGGTCCTGCTGCTCTTCGGCATCATCCTGATCAACCTGGTGAACCTGATGATCGTGCGCCATGGGGAGCACCGCGAGCGCGCCCTGAAGAACAGGCAGGTCCAGTTGAGAGTGCAGGCCCCGCGGGGTCGCATCACCGACCGCGACGGCGTGCCCCTGGCGGACAACCGCTTCCACTCGGACATCACCGTGCCGGTCGGTTCGTTCGGCGGCGGCACGCCGGATTCCACGCTCACGCGCCTGATGACCTGGTTCGATCTTCCGGTCGACGAGACGCTGGCCGATCTGCAGGCTCAGCAGCGGCGCGGCCGCGGGCGCGTCTCGCTCGTGCGAGGCGCGAGCATGCCGCAGCTGATGGCGGTCGAGGAGCGACGCGGCCAGCTGCCCGGCGTGCGTGTCGAATCGCGGTTACGGCGCCGGTACCTGCACGGGCCGCTTCTGGCGCACGTGATCGGCTTCACCAGCGAGGTCGACCAGGCGGACATCGACCAGTCGGCCGCCGAGTTCGATTACCGGCCCGGCGACTACATCGGCAAGCAAGGGGTCGAGGCGGCCTTCGAGACGCGCCTGCGCGGGGTCGCCGGCATCAAGCTGGAGGAGATCAACGCGACAGGCCGCATCGTCGGCCGCGAGTCGATCTGGCTGCGGCCGGTGCTGCCGGGCCGCGACGTGGCGTTGACGCTGTCGCTGCCCCTGCAGCAGGCGCTCGATTCCCTGCTGGCGGGTCGCCGCGGGGCCGCGGTGGCGCTGGCGATCCCCTCGGGAGAGGTCATCGCCGCCGTCAGCTCGCCGTCGTTCGACGCCAACATGATGACGGCGGCGATCCCGGCCGATCGCTGGCGGGAGCTCATCGAAGACCCCGCCAAACCGTTCTTCAACCGCATCGTGCAGGCCACCTACGCGCCCGGCTCGCTCTACAAGGCGATCACCAGCCTGGCTGGGCTTGCGAAGGGCGTGATCGACACCGGCACGGTGCTCGACCCTTGCACAGGCAGCTTCCGTTTCGGCAACCGGGTGGCCCGCTGCTGGCGGCCCGAAGGGCATGGCCGCATCGACCACACCACCGCGCTGGCGGTCTCCTGCGGCGTCTACTACTACCAGCTCGGGTTGCGCCTGGAAGTCGATGAACTTGCGGCCGCCGCCCGCGCGTTCGGTCTCGGGTCGGCGTTGACGGGCATCTACGCGGAGGAGTCGGCCGGGAACATCCCGACCAGCGCCTGGTACGATCGCCGTTTCGGGCGCAGCGGTTGGGCCCGGGGCGTCATGCTGAACAACGCGATCGGCCAGGGCGAGATCCTGGTCACGCCGCTGCAGATGGCGTTGCTGGCCGCGCGTCTGGCGGATGAGCGCGTGCCCGGCCCCACCTTCGTGAGGGGCCAGACGCCGGCGGTCGGGCCGGCGGAGCTGCCGTTCTCCATGGCTCACCTGCGCTGGATCCGGCGCGCGCTGCGGCAGGTGGTCGACACTGGAACCGGAAGGGCCGCCCAGCAGGCGGGGGTGCCGGTCGCCGGCAAGACGGGCACGGCCGAGAACGTGCATGGCGACAACCACGCCTGGTTCATGTGTTACGCGCCGGCCGCCGCGCCCGAGGTCGCCATCGCGGTCATCGTCGAGAATGCCGGCGGCGGCGGGGCCATCGCCGCACCGGTCGCCGGCGCCTGGTTGCGCAGCTATTTCGATCAGGGCGGGCTCGCCGGCGGTGACGCGACCCGGAGGCTGCCATGAACCTGCTCGGCCTGCTCTGGCCTCGCGGTGATCGTCGGCTCATCGTGATCTACCTGGCGCTCGTGCTGTTCAGCCTGGCGCTGCTATGGTCGGTGACCGAGCCGCTGGTCGGCGTCTACTCCGACGTGCGGGTCGACGTGCCGAAGGCCGTGTTCTGGCGACAGATGGTCTGGGCCGCGCTCTCCTGGTTCGCCGTCTGCGTCGCCAGCCGGGTGCCGTTGCGTTACCTGGACAACGCGGCCTGGCCTGGCTACCTCCTGGCGGCCGCGCTGTTGACGCTCGTGCTGCTGATCGCGCCCGAGATCGGAGGCGCGCGCCGCTGGTTGAACCTGGGACCGCTGCGGCTGCAGCCGTCCGAGTTCGCGAAGGTCGCGCTCGTCCTGTTGCTGGCGTCCTGGCTGGTGCGCCGGATGGAGGATCGTTCGACGGTCCCGGCGACCGTGGGCAGCCTCGTGCTGGCGCTCGTGCCCGCGGTGCTCGTGCTGCGCGAGCCCGATCTTGGCACCAGCCTGGTTTTCCTGGCGATCTGGTTGGGCATGATCTTCTGGTATGGCATTTCCGGTCTGTTCCTGGTCACGGCGCTGACGGCGGCAGCCAGCGCCGTGATCATGTTCTACTCCGAGCGGGTGCTCGTACAGCCGTGGCCCTGGGGCGTGTACATCGTCCTCTTGATGGGGGGGTTGTACCTGTTTCGGCGCGGCCTGGCGGCCAGCGTCATCGTGCTCGGCGCCAACATCGCGGCCGGACTGGCGATCCCGCTGGTCTGGATCCGTCTGCAGGCCTACCAGCAGGAGCGGATCCTGACGTTCTTCGATCCCGGTCGCGACGAGATGGGGGCCGGGTACCAGGCCATCCAGTCGAAGGTGGCCATCGGTTCGGGCGGTCTCTTCGGGACGCAGTACCTGCAAGGAACGCAGAAAGGCCTGGCGTTCCTGCCGGAACGACACACCGACTTCATCTTCTCCGTCGCCGGGGAAGAACTCGGGCTGATGGGCGCCGCGGTCATGCTGCTGCTGTTCCTGATGCTGGTCATGCGGGCGGTCGACCTCGCGCTCGAAGCGCGGCGACCGTTCGCGAGCCTGCTGGCGATCGGGGTCGCCTGCTACTACTGCTTCCATGTGGTGGTGAACGTCTCGATCACCACGGGGCTGCTGCCGGTGACCGGCCTGCCGCTGCCTTTGGTCAGCTACGGGGGATCGAACTTGCTGGTGTCGTCGCTCATGGTCTCGATCCTGTTGAACCTGAGCGCCCACCGCTACGACGACTGAGAGGACGATCTTGCATCCGGTGCTGCTCGGTCCGATCAAGAGCTTCGGGTTCATGCTGGCGATCAGTTTCGTGGTGGGCATCTGGCTAGCCGCCCGCCGGGGGTCGGCCCGCGGGCTGGCGCGCGAGACGGTCTACGACCTCAGCTTCATCATCCTGGTGTCGAGCATCATCGGCGTGCGCCTCTTCTACGTGGTCACCCACCTGGAGGAGTTTAGCGGCCGCTGGCTACGCATCTTCGCCTTTCCGGATGGCGGCCTGACGCTTTACGGCGGGTTGCTCGCGGCCGTCCTGGCGAGCCTGGTGTTCTGCCGGCGCCGGCGGTTGTCTTTCGTCACGGTCGCCGACGTCATGCTGCCTTCGGTCGCGCTCGGCATCGGGATCACCCGCATCGGGTGTTTCCTGGCCGGCTGCTGTTTCGGCTTGCCCTGCAGCTTGCCATGGGCCGTGCGTTTTCCCGAGCTGGCGCCAGCCACCAGGCTTTTCGGCGCCGTCGCCGTGCATCCGTCGCAGCTCTACGACTCGTTGCTGGGCTTCGGGATCGCCGCGCTCCTGCTGGCGTGGGAGCGGCGCAGCGCACGGCCGGGCGAGACGTTCGGGCGGTTCCTGCTCCTTTACGGGGTCGCCCGCTTCGGGCTCGATTTCACCCGCTACTACGAACCGGCGCAGCGCTGGCTGTTCGGATGGACCAACAACCAGTGGATCAGCCTCGCGCTGGTCGCCGCGGGCGCCGTGATGCTTGTGCGTGCCGCGCGGGCGGCCGGGCGTCGGGCGTGAACCAGCGCCGTCGTCGATCGGTCGCCGGGATCTGCCACGTGGCGCTCGACGCGGTGCTCGAGGTGCTGGCGCCGGAATCGTGCGCCTCGTGCGGCATTCGACGGAGCGAGGCAGTGCGGCGGGGGCGCGGCTGGGCCGAAGGCGTGCCCGGAGCGGCCCCTGGATTGCGGGCGCGCGACCTTCCCCACTGCTGCGCCGATTGCTTCGCCGCCTGGAGCCAGCCGCCGCTGGTCGGCCAGGTGGCCGGGCTGCCGGTGTGGGCGGCGCGCCCGGAGACCGCGGATCTCGTGGCCCTCGTCGGCGCCTGGAAATACCGGGCCGTGCGAGGCCTCGGCCGGCCTCTGGCCGCGTTGCTCGTGCCCGCGTTGCAGGCGGCGGTCGCGGTCGACGGCCCGGCTCGGCTCGTGCCGTTGCCGCTGCACGCCGCGCGCGTGCGCGAGCGGGGCTTCGATCAGAC
>CAZVWL010000084.1:0-11593 GCA_964630845.1 uncultured Fibrobacteraceae bacterium | reverse complement strand
TCGGTGGAAACTTGTTTCATGACTCTCCCACGCTACGAGGGCCGAGGTCGCCGGCCACCCGCGGTGATTGTTCCGTAAAGTACCTAACCGCAACGACTTGCGAGTTCTTCACCTCTTGGGGGTGAAACATCCCCTTCTTCCCCTTCTTTCACAGGCCCGCGCCACGGGCTCTCGCGATCGCATTCAGAACCTCTCGCTCCATCTCCTCGCGAAACCACCGGTCCGCTTCCTTCTCGGCCGTCTCGACGAAGTGCAGGCGCGGTTTGATCTTCTTGCCCTTGGCGAAGAAGTAGACGAGGCGGGTGGCGACGGGGCTGATGCGCTGGAAGATCCCGACCTCTGGCACGAGGTATGTCTTGGTGCGCGTGACGCCGACGCGCCGTCGGCCTGTCTTGGTGCGGTCGAAGCGCAGGCGACTGGCGCGCAGCTCGGGCGTGACCTGCGCAGCGAACTGCGGGCGCGCTGGTCCACCGACCACGGGCTCGGCCACGCGCCTGGCGCCCTGGGTGAACGGCTTGCGCTCGGCCCCGCGCTCGAAGGCGGACAGGAGTAGGCGGGGCTTCTGCCCGACCCCGATCTCGGCGTACGGCCTGCCCTGCTGCACGCTGGCGAACGGCTTGATGATCGCGGCCTGGCGGCTGATGAACTCCTTCTTGCGGATCGTGAACTCTTCCTCGATGCGCCGGCGTTCGACGGCCTGGATGCGCTTCGCCGTGTTGTTGATGGCGTTGACGACGGCGTAGGCCAGGCGGCGCTGACCGTTCTGCAGGCGCAGGACGAGCGGAGCGGAGTCGATCTGCAGGTCGATCCTCATCGCGGTCTCCCGGTGTCGCCCTCGGACTGCTTGACCTGCCGGCTGTGCTGGTAGATGGATTCGAGGGTGAGGCGGCCCCGGGACATCTCGACGAGAGCCATGGCGCGGGCCGGGTGCGGGGCGTGGCCCTGGAGCCACTCGTAGACGGCCTGATTGGTGACGCGCAGGTCGGGATCGTGGGCCAGGCCGGCGACGATGCGGGGCACGCCGAAGTCGGCCACCCAGCGGCCGAATTCGGTCTGCCAGCGATCGGGGGCACGCTTGAACCTACCGCGTTCAAGCGCCTCGGTTCGGATCACCATTATCCTCTCGTCGGTCCCTTATAATTACCTACCCCGTTCCGGTCGGAAGTGTCGCGGCATGTTGCCCGTCATGTGACAAAGGGGGGATGAGGCGCTGAAGTGGGGACAAGGTGTCGGCGGACCTGATCCCCAGCGGAGCGCTATACGCAAGGAAGAGTTCACGACAAATCGCGGGACGATGCCGCATGGGACCCGGCGGGGTGGGCGCGTGACTGAAGAGCCAGTTGTAGATGGCCTGGTTGGTGACACGGGGATCGAGGGCCAGGGAGGCGACGATAGACCGGCTAGACAAAGCGGGACAAGTGTACGCGGGGTTGGCGACTCCAAAATACACTTGGAATTCGGCCTAGTTGAATGTAGCGTATCACCATCGAGGGCGGGGTCGTCGACTCAGGGAGCCCGCTTTGAGAAACCATGGCGCTGTCAAACGGGGGGGATCCTATGCGATTCAGCTGTAGCAGCTTGCCTCGAGTTCTGAGCGGCAAGTTATCACATATCAGCCAGGTGTTGGTATTTGGGTTGTTGCTTTGCGCCACAGAATCGTTCGCGCTATCATTCAACACATCGGAGATGATCATCCGATTCACCGACGGCAGCGTCGTGGCGCAACCAGCTGTCATCGACGGCTACATCCAGCTCACGACCTCGTCGGGCCAGGTCACCCTCAGCGATCTTCCTGGTGTCGTCGATCTGCAGCATCTGCTGGACACGTCTGATGCGGATCGTCATCTCGATGGCCCATACCTTGTGATCATGCATACCGGCGCGAAATCAAGCGCCAACATCCCAGCGACCACGCTGTTGCCTGAAGTCGAGTACCTCGAGGACAATCCGGAGGATACCGGAGTGTTGGGCGAGCACGCGCAGGCGTGGTTCCCTCCGTCGTCGCAGATTCGCTTTTGCGATTCGCAAGTCCAGTTGCACCATCGACGGACCGGGGACGTCCAGTACCCAGGCGAATGGTGCGGCTGGTCCGGTTACTGGGCCGACGACCACGACATGGACATGCCCCAAGCATGGAACATCACGCGCGGTGACGAATCGGTGCTGGTCGCCATTCTCGATACTGGATTCGACTGGATGCATCCCGAGTTGGGCGGTGACGGTCCGGAATTCGCTTGCACGCCGGAAGAGTCGCTGCTGGCGTTCAACAACGGCGTTTTGTACACGAACACGAACGAGTCGCTGGGCGACGCAAACCAGGACGGCCGCCCGGGCCTTGCCTACGTGGACGACGACGGCGATGGGTTGATCGACGAGGACTCGCTCGGCCGCGACTATCGCAACGATCCGGAGACCGACGTCGTCGTCGGCACCGCCGACGATCTAGTCGGCTTGACCCTGTACGACTACTCGGCCAACTGGACCCCTGGGGAACTGGTTGGCCGATGGCTCTACACTCAAGGGGGATCGGTGACCGGAAACCGTGTCCAGATCATTGCCAACACGACGACGACCTTCACTACCACGGCGATCAACATCGGCGGTTACATCTACTACGAGCTCGACGACGTGATGAACGTGGGCGGGGACTACCGGGTCGGTGATGGCTACTCAAACAACGAGACTTGGCCCGATCTCGAGATCGATGATTCGGGTTGGATTGGCGATCTCGCCGCCGACGATGACGAGAACGGCTTCGTCGACGACATCCATGGCTACGATTTTACCAACCGGCAAATTAGCGGCAATTGCCCAAATGAGGACTACCACGACCGGGACAACAACGTCTTCTCGCACAACTCCCACGGCACGATGGTCGCCAGCATGCTGGCGACGAGCGCGGGTCACGGAGTCATGATGGGTGTCGCCCCCAACGTGACGATCCTTCCCGTCCGGGTGGGTTATGGCAGGCTGAACGGCAACAACGAGTGCGAGAGCGGATGGCTCCAACTCGAAGTCGTTGCCCAGGCCGTCGAGTACGCAATGCAGTTCGATCCCGACATCATCGTCATGGCCTCCGGTTCTTCGTCACCAGCTATGCGAGAGGCGATCCAGGCGGCTGTGGATGAAGGCGTTGTCTTTGTGAACGGCGCGGGAAACGATGGCTCCTCCATACCGCATTCCCTGAACCAAGTTCAGCCGTCGTTAATGGTCGCGGGCCTGGATGAGTTGGACACCCGGTGGGATAACGGCTACGGTGCCACGCGATACGGCGAGTGGATCGATGTCAGTGCGCGCGGATGGAACCTGTACGCGGCGAACACGTGCGTCAATGGGATCCATACTTACGGAATCGGCGAGTACGGGACGTCGCTGAGTGGACCGATCGTCGGCGGAATCGCGGCACTCGTGAAATCGGCGTACCCGCACATGGACCGTGATGAGATTATCTGGATGGTCGAGCGCGGTGTCGACCCGATCGATCACCTGAATCCCGGATACGAGGGATTGCTCGGTACCGGTCGCGTGAACGGCTTCCGCGCGTTGACGATGTACGGCAGTTGCCCGGCCGTGGCGACCGATACGACGTGGACGGGCACCGTCTACGTTTCGGGCGACATCGTCGTTCCCGCGGGCAAGACTTTGACCATCGCTCCCGGCACGCAGATCCTCATGGCCGATGACGACATCCTTTCGTCTGGCGAGTACGCCAACCAGATCGAGTTCTTCATCGAGGGCCGGATCGTCAGCAGCGGCACCCAGGGCTCTGGCATCGAGTTCCGCTCCTACGCGGATCCCGGCAGCACCTGGGGCCCGATCACGTTTCATGGCAGCACCGTCGAAGACAACCGGTTCGAGTACACGACGTTCCGCGATTGTCCCACCGCGCTGTACAAGAAGAACGTGGGCTATCGTTGCGGGCTGGTCGTCGACAACTGCTTCCTCGATTCCGTCACCGACGGCATCGATCTCAACGCCATGGCTTTCTTCGATAACGTGACCATCAGCAACACCACCGTGACCGCCGGTACGGGCACCGGGCGCGGCATTTCGATCACGGGCTACTCCGGCGATCACACGCATCAGATAAACATCCACGATAATGTGAGTGTGGATGGCTTCTCGGTTGGCATCTACGCCGAGGGCGGCCAGGGGCTTTCGATCTATGGTGTCCACGCCGCGAATTGCCCGGCCGGGATCGTCGTCATCGGTGGTCCCACGACTACCGCGATCGGCCCCAACGTCAACGTCACCGGTTGCGCCTCATACGGCCTACTCGTGGCGAACGGCAGCGCGGTCGTACAAGGCATCAATGCCACGAACTGTGGGGTCGGCATCATCATCTCTGGACTCGACGCCCTGTCCACAACCGGTGCCGCGACTAGCATCACCAACGCTTCAGCCCACGGACTTGTCCTCTACGACCTCGACGGCGACACCATCACTGGCGTTACCATCGACGGCGCCGGCGACGACGGGATACGGCTCACTGATTGCACGAACATGACCATCACCGGCGTGACGGTTGAGAACGCCAGCGGCTCGGGTATCTTCGCCGACGATGGCGACTGCGATCTGTTGCAGGTGGTAATCCGAGAGTGCGCAATCGGCGCGAACAGCTTCAATACCGCTCACATACGTGTGCGCAACAGCAGTTTCGAGTACTGCGGCAACGGCTTCGCGTGTGGCGTGACCGGCCGCGCAAACCTCGGTGAATACGGCGACTATGGCAACAACGATTTCTTCGCCCGGCGAAACCAGTACTACGCTGGCAACCTGAACATGTCCGAGGACCTGGATATGATCGGCAACTGCTACAATGGCGGGACAAGTCCTGAAGCGAGCAAGTTCCTGAACGCCGTCAATTACTTGCCGGCCTACTGCCAATAAGGGGGAGCCAAGATGAAGCTTCGTAACCTGATCTCCGTCGCAGTCTTGGCCTTCGCGAGCCAAGCCGCTTTTGGCACGACGTTGCCCGATGGTGCTCAGTACCTGGGTTCGGTCGAAGTCGCGGTGGCGGACTTCGATGGTGACGGCGGCTGGGCGGAGATTGGCCTCGGTGGGGCGACCACCGCGATGCTGGTCTCGTACGGTGCCGTCGGTGACGAACTCGTGCCGACCGACAGCGATTTCGTCATCGAGGCCTCGAGTTTTATCGTCGACGTCTCCAGGGCGGTGGCGATCGCTCAGGATGCAGACCTAGAGACGGTGACCATCAATATCTTCCAAGTCGGTGGCGAGAAGAGCAACCTCACGCTGGATCTCAACCGATCGGCCGGCTACGGATTCAGTGGTGCGCTAGATCGCGGCGAGGAGATCGAGCCGTCGGGTGAAAACGTCGAGGAGCGAGAGATGGTCTCGTTGGAGAAGGCCGTTCTAGCGTCGCCGAATCCATTCAACCCGATTGTGTCGTTCCGGATCCCGAACCCCGAGAGCGGCTACACGCTGCACATCTACGATGTATTGGGAGCCCTGACGCACGAGGTTCATGCTGGCATCGGTTCCTCGCGGGGTGTCGTTCGATGGGACGGACGGACCCGACTCGGTGATCGCGCCTCGAGCGGGACGTATTTGTACCGGATCGAGAACGGCGACCGTGTCTATACGGGCAAAGTGACCATGCTGAAGTGATATGAACAATCGCTCGGTGCCCGGCGACTCGCCGGGCACCGAGTCCGACGATCTGACACATCGGGTGAGGGAGAAAGCGATGAATGCCGGTTACATGCGTCGAATGGTTGTCAATACTGGCATCTGCTTCCTTGTTTTCATCGCCAACACAGCAGGCGCGAGTGGCGACCTGTATATCTCTTGGAGTGACAGCGAGTACGTCGAAGTCCTGACCGTGAGTGCTGACACGACGGCGACCTGTTACGTGCTGGTGCAAGACGACGGTGCCGAGTTCGTTGGGTACGAGTTCTGGATGATCCTGAGCGATGACTTGGAGGTAGTTGCGCACCGACCGGCGTTGTTTCACGCGGTCGACGCATTGACCACGCCAGATGAGTTCCACTCAGGGCCGAACTACGTCTTCCTAATATATCTGGATTGCGAATCTCTGGCCGGATTGACCTGTGTCGCCTCCTTCGATGTCGCGATCAACGCAACCGCAGTTCAAGAAAACCCGGGGACTTCTGGCTTAGTACCGTTTGAATCGACGAACCCTCCATCCATTTTGTTGAGCCTGATTCCGGACCATTGCCTGGAACTTTCGGGCGAGGTTCCATTCGAAACCTGGAGTGCGGCCATCGTGGTTGCCGACAAAGTGCCAGTTGACGCGTCGACGTGGAGTACGATTAAGGCTTTGTTCTCCACGGTTGAGTAGGATCACTGCGGATGCTTGATAGTATTGGTCTCAGAGCAAGGGATTTCTACTGCCAACTTGTAGCAGACTCATCGCTAGTCGCCTCTTGTTGCTGGATCGGTACGCGGTGACCTTGCCCCCTCACACACGATTGAACTCGCACTCCACCACCCTGCTCGCCTCGTGCGTGCGCCCAGCCCCGTATGTCCGGATCACCACGCGCAGATGATCGTTGAGCCGCGCGAGCCCCGACTCCGCAATCTCGGTCGCCTCGAGGTAGGTCCAGGACGTTCCGGTTAACCCCGACGCGGTGTGGACGAGCGTGCCAAGCTCCCCGTAGACCAGGACGTCGTACTCTGTCCCCGGTTCCGGCGAAGTGGTTCTGCCAGAGTCGACGTAGCTCCATGTCCCGAGCCGATTCCGGTGCGACCACGACACCGTCAGTTCACCTGTGATCGACGCCGGATAGCTCTCCCTGTTGAAGCGTACATCAGTCGGGCAGTAGACCTTCGCCGACCGCGCCGGCGTCGTAGCCACGACCTGCGATGTCGGGCACGACGTGAACGGGAACTCGCTCTGGTTGTTGAAGGCCTGGGAGCGGATGTCGTTGTAGACGTTGACTGTCGGAGGCACCGGTCCGCGGATGTTCACGATCTGGCTGCCGTAGGAGATGAACCACACGCGCGTGCCGGCCGGAAACGCCGTCGGTGCGGAGTCGAGGCACCCTCGGGCGATGACCTGCAGCGTGATGTCGCTCTCGCCCTGCACCACGTTCTGGAACGCGATGAACTCCTCGACGCCGTCGTGGACGATCCAGGCGACATTGACGCCGAGGGAGAAGTCAGGCGCGCTGACTGACTCGACCAGGTCGGTGTCCAGACCCGAGGCCACGACGATCTCGCTGGTCAACTCGTCGATCGCAGTGCTGAGCACTCCGGACGGCGTGAAGAACGGTACGTCGACCGGCGGTGCCCATCCGCCAGCGCCGTCGGAGACGTAGGCGCGGTATCCGAGAGACACCCCGGTCACCCCCGCGGCGGCGAACGTGACGGCCAACTGCACGTCGGCCGCCAGGCTACCGTAGTCCTTCACCGCCTCGTAGGGCGCGGCCAGGGCTACCTGGGCGGTCAGCGCAGGGACGTCGCCAGAGGGGTCCTGCCAGCCAGAGTCCGGCGGCGTCGAGTATCCCGTCCAGTCGACGGCGAACACGTCTTCCATCGCTTCGATCTCGATCTTGCCCGAGTCGAGTCGGCCGGTACCGACCCGAACCACGCGGCAGACCATGCCGCTGATGCCCAACGGATCCCAGATGAGCTTGAACACCGCCCCGGGGCGGAACGCCCAGGCCGAGCGGTCCGCTTCGATCGTGATCGTGGCCAAGGGGTAGGCCAAGGCAGCCAACGACCGGGCGGCCGCCTGCTGGGCAGTCGTCGCGTTAGAGAGCCCGCGGAGGGTGAGATCCTGAAGCGAAACCTCGCCGCCTTGGACCTCGATCCCGGCCAGGTCCTGGGCCTGGGCGGTCTTCTCGATGAATCCGGCGTCGCGGCTCACGTAGCCAATGCGCACGGAGTTCTTGAGGTCGCCCCATGATGGCCGAGCAAAGGATCTCACCGTGCACGAGTCCACATCAAGCACCGGGATCGTCTCGGGGTCGTAGTCGTTGCGGATGAGCCGAATCGTCAGAAGCCCGGTCGTGGGCTCGACGTAGATGACGCCGTCGATGTGACGTAGGATCTCGAGCACGAGGTCCTTCGCGGTGGTGCCGCGATCCTGCAGCATCGAAAGCCCGAGACCTTCGGTCGCAAGCGTCTGTCCCACTGAACGAAACGCGGCAACATCCAGGAACCCCACCGGTAGCCCGAGGCCGTTCTCCGAAGACGGCGAAATCAGGATGTCGTAGATCATGGCCGCCGGGTTGGCGTCGCCGTCGATGTTCTCGGCTCCTCCGGTCAGACTCAGGCCATTGGGGCAGCGGCGTACCACGAAGGAGACGGCCTTGATGTAGGGACTCGTCCCCAGGTAGACGCGCCGGAACACGGCGTAGCAGACGCGCCGCCAGGCGGGCAGGCTCTCTCCGATTCGGGCCTCGAGGTACGAGTCGGCAGGCTGGGTGGCTGTCCCGCGGTAGACGTAGACGCTGCCCTGGACTCCGCCCTCGGAGTCCTCGCCGCCGAAGAAGCCAGGCGCGTTGATGCTGATCTGGGTGACGTCGGGCGTGTGGGCGTAGCCGGCCGGAGGCCGCCGGTCGTCGAACCGGATCTGCAGGACCTCGTCGATTTCGCCGCTGCACAGCACCAACTGGACGCCGAGGTAGTACTTGTAGCCCGTGGTGATCTCCTTCGAGGAGAACAGCCCCGTCTTGACCTTCTCCTTGATGGCCTGGATGCGCAGGTCGCCGTACCAGGTGACCATGGGGCCTGAGAGCTTGCAGGTGCCCCAGACGACGGGGATGGTCCGGCCCTCGCCGATCGTGGGGAACTGGAAGTCGCCCAGGCTGGACGGTGTCGGCTTGTCAAACTGCGGCTTGGGGCGCAGGACCTCGTACAGGACCGTGCCGACGATGTAGACAAGGGCCATGATCCAGAAGGCCATCAGTCGATCCTCCCGGAGAAGGGGTTCCGGCCCGGCAGGCGCGACCAGCCCAGGTGGTTGATCAGATTGCTGAACTTGTCCCGGCAGGTAGCCTCGAGG
The DNA here is from genome assembly GCA_964630845.1 of uncultured Fibrobacteraceae bacterium. Taxonomy (GTDB): domain Bacteria; phylum Krumholzibacteriota; class Krumholzibacteriia; order LZORAL124-64-63; family LZORAL124-64-63; genus Glo-17. Next base: position 2,598 of record CAZVWL010000084.1, on the reverse strand, counting down.
TGATCGCAGCCCCAGTAGGCCCAGACCTGCTCGAGGGACGACAGCCCGGGCATCGGCGAGATCAGCGTGACCGTGTTGCCCTGGTGCTCGACGATGAAGCGGGTCTCACCGGAAGCGGATGCAAGACGGCCCCCGCGGAACCACTGATCAGGACGCAGGGCGAACCCGCTCGAGGTGACCGTCGCGCCCGAAACCGACGTGACCGTGACCTGGTCACGGCACGCCCCGGGGTCAGCGCCACAAGCCGCCGAGTACAGCACGTGGTTGCAGGGCGTTTGCATGGCCAGAATCGGCACTGTGCGGGCCAGCATGGCCATCAGGCTCGCCCCGGTGAGAATGGCCTCGGACTCCTCGAAACGGGCGCGGATCACCTTGCCGCTGAAGATCGTGACCGCGAGGGACTCTTCGCCGCGGTGGGCGCGGTAGACGGTGACCCAGACCGGCGTGGACGGCAGGTCCCCGATAAACAGGGCAGCCACGGGGCTCGGGCGCGGCAATGTCAGGTCGATCGTCTCGCCGGTGTCCTCCTGGGAGAAGTCGAGCTCGCTGCGCGTGATGGCCTCAGGCGCGAACACCCCCGCGGGCAGCGTGATCGCCCGGTCGGCCGACGTGTAGAGCCACAGGTTGCTGCCCTGGGCGAACCGGAAGCCCTCGACGGGCTGACCCAGGTACCGGCTCTTCTCTCTGGCGTCGTAGGTCACAGCGGCGCCTCCAGGGGAAGTTCCCGGACGCGGATCGTGGCCTCGGCCACCTGTGGGCTCGGGTAGGAGATCTCGATGCGGTCTTCGTCCAGGCGACAGAACTTCAGGAACGACAGCACGGTCTTGGTGCGGGTGTATTCGCGCTGGGCCACAGGGTCGAGGGTCAGGGTCTCGGTCTGGTAGTTCGCAACATCGATGGCGCCCGTGATCCTGCAGTAGTCCATGGTGCTGTCGCCGAGGGACCAGATGGCCAGGTGACGCCTCGCTCCGGTCGTTCCCCACATCTGCTGTTTGTATCGGACCCACCAGATCGTGGCGCTGGACTGGTTCTGGGACACGTCCTCGGCCAGGGCGAGATCCCACTGGAAGCTGGGCAGCCAGAACGGGACGGCGCGACCGCGGCGTGCGTCCAGGAAGGTGCGCATGGCGGTGATCTCGTCGCGTCCGATCGCTGTCCATGTGAACGGCCGCGACGGCGCGGGGGCCGGGGCCTGCTCGTCGGCGATGCGCCGGCCGGTCTTGGAGCTCAGGAGCACGAACTTCCGCCTCAGGCGCTCCTCGAACGCGCCGACGCGGTTGTAGTTGAGCTCCAGGACGTCGTGGCCGAGGTAGCTCATGGCCGGGACCCGTCGATGTCGAAGGTCAGCGAGGTGGACGCGATCGACAGGGCGTCCCAGGTGATGCCCTCTTCGGCGGACAGCCGGCCGACCACGATGGGCAGGACGATGGTCGGGCCCGCCGTCCAGGACTGGATGAGGCCGAAGCTCAGGACCACACGATCCGGCAGGACGCTCTCGACGGTCTGGACCTCCCAGTGGTAGGGGTCCGTCCAGAGCAAGACCATGCCGCCCGGCTCGAAGGGGATGTCGGATGTGTCGCAGAATACGTCGTAGTCATCCGCGCTCGCGTCCTGCAGGAGCCGGGTCTGGAACTGCCAGCGGCCAACGCCGAACGCCCGGGCCTGGTTGCCGAAGAGGATGGCGCCTGCCATCTGGGCGTCACGCAGGTCATCCAGAAGCGTCGCGTAGCGGATCGTGCCCACCGGAACCGTGCGCAACTGGATGCGCTGTTCCATGCCGCGGTACGAGACGATGATGTCGGTCATGAACCCGAACGTCTCGCTCACAGGCTGCGCCCAGTTCGGTGGGAACGGGAACGGGATGAGCCGGAAGCCCAGGATGCGCAGGTTGGTGCCCAGCGGGTCGAGGTCCGCGAACACCCAGGTGACGAGGTTGTCGATCAGGGCGTCGCCGTCGGTGAGGGCCTTGACCAGGTAGACCTCGGAGCGCGATGCAGGGAAGTGGGCCGGCAAGCCGAGGTGGTCGGTGACCTCGATCCCGGTGGGGCCATCGACGGTGATCTCCTCGAGGATCTGGGCGCGGTCGATGGCGGCGTTCCAGACCTCGACCTCGGCTTCCTGGTCCGAGACGACTGCGCCGAGATCGATCCTGCGCGGGATCACGTGGACGCGGCCGAGCACGACATGGCCGTGGACGGGTGCGACTCCGCCATCCTTCTGCATTGCGGTAGGCCGGGGGTCGGCCAGCACCGAGAGCGCCCCCACGTTCATCCCGACGCGCTGCAGGGGGCGCGTGCTAACGGGATCGAGGACGGCCGACGACAGATCGACCGAGAAGTCGGTCCCGGAAACCAGGTTCAAGGGGCTCGGGACGGTGATCGCCGTGGCCATCAGGCGGCCTTCCTGACGGCGAAGAGCGGGAACAGCATGTAGTTCTGGCCGCCCAACTGGTAGACGTCGCCGGCGCTGTAGCCGTGGCCCACGGCCTCGGTCCACAGCACCGTCGGCGGATAGCCGATCGGAGCCCAGCGGCCCTGAGGAATGGTCTCGACGAAGCAATGCAACGGGAGCATGAGTGCGCCCCCGAACGCGCTCTGC
>CAZVWL010000083.1:0-11610 GCA_964630845.1 uncultured Fibrobacteraceae bacterium | reverse complement strand
GTACCACATCACGCCGGCGAGCGCGGAGGATTCGTCGAAGTCGACCTTGATGGCCATCCAACCGCCGCCGTCGGCGGTTTCCAGGCCGAGCAAGCCGTCGACCGGGGGGAGGTCCAGGGACAGGGCCGGCCCGGCCAGAAGCGCGATCCAGGCCGTGGCCGCGATGAGCGTGTTCCTGCTGATAAGCGACATGATAGGGCTCCTTTAGAGCGCCTGGGGACAGACCTTGATCCGTCCTCCGGTGCCGGTGGCCGTGGTGATCGCGGCGGTGGGGTTGTTGGTCGAGCTTTCGACGGAGAACGAATACACGCAGTTGACCTGACAGGGACGGCCAAGCCATACCAGTTCGTGCAGGTAGCGGCGTGCTCCGGTCTGCGGATCGACGTCGTAGGAAACCGTCGCCTCGACGTCCGCGGCGGAGTTCGTCAACGAGACGGACGTGAAGCCGCAACCGGATCCGCTGAGGCTCACGACGTCGTTGGCGGCCGGGGTCCAGGTGTTCGTTGTCCAGGTGAACCGCCAGTCGAGCAGGCCGGTGTTGGGCTGCACCTCGATCTTGCAGGCCACGGACCCGGTGTCGATGGCCAGCAGGGGGATGAGGGTCAGTTGACCCGTAGCGGCCTCGACGCCGATGTCGACGATCCTGTTGGCGTCTGAGATCCCGCTCGTTGTGTGGCCGGTCGGCAGGTGCAACTGGAACTCCACCTGCCCGTCGTAGTCGCCGAGTCCACAGGTCACGAGCCCGCTTGCTTGGCCGCCGGCGCCGCGTCCGCCGTCAACGACGTAGCTGCCGAGGGGGGCGCCGGTGCCGGCGCCGACTGCATACTTATGGAGCGTGATCACCGTGCCCATGATCGCGACGTCCACGATCCCGCCGTTACGCTCGAAATCAAAGGCGATCCAGTTGGAAGCGGCGCTGCTGCCGCTGCGGACCTTGTTCCTGTACAACCGCCCGCCATCGAGGGCGTTGGTGTGGCGTGCGAGCAAGAGGTCGACATCATGATCGCCGTCGTAGTCGGCCGGGGCCGCGCCGGCGCTCAGTTCCGTGCCGCCCAGCGCGAGGCCGACCGGCGTGCCGATGTCGACGAATCTCTTGTCGAAGCCGGCATGGTTGCCGAGATTGAGCAGCAGCATGGGTTGCGAGCCATCACGTTGGCCCGTGAGGACGAGGTCTGACCAGCCGTCCAGATCGTAATCCAGAGTGGCGATGCTGCTCGGACGCCAGCCGGACGCGTAGGGGATGGTCAGCGCCGAACTGAACGTGGCGTTTCCCCCCGTTGGGCCGAACAGGATGATGACACCCTGGGACTCGGTTGCGATCGCGAGGTCCAGGCCATCGGAGTGATCGACGTCGAGCCAGCAGGCGGCGACCGGGCGGTTGATTTCGACCGGGAACGACGACGAAATATCTAGGAAGGCCCCGTTGCGAATCTGCTGAATCAGCTTGGCAGAACCACCATCGCTCCCGAAGACGGTCCAGAGCCCATCGCGATCATGGTCAGCCCACGCAACGGTCTCCGTGAAGTGGGTCAGCGGCCATTGGGGGTCAGCGCTGAACTGCGGAGTGTTGGTTTGCCCGTTTGGTTGGTTGAGCAGGAGGCTGTCGCCGCCGGGACCGAAGGCAGATCCGGTTCGCGTCAAGAACAGGTCTTCATAACCATCATGATTAGCATCCACGATCGTCGCGCGTACGGTGTTCTCGAGCAGCGCGATCGCGCTAGCATCCACCCAGGTACTCGACGAGTCGGCGAACAGCGGTGTCGTCAAGTTCGTCGCGCCGTAGATGCGGGCTCCCGTACCGTCGGCCTTGCCGATGACCAGGTCGCGCAAGCCGTCGCGATTGAGATCGCCGCTTACCAGGCCGGTGGCACCGGCGATCGGGCGGTGGTCGGCGCTGAAGGCATCGAAGATTGACACCGTTTCGAAGTCCATGACACCACTGAACCCTCCGACGTTTCGATACACCGCCGCGCCGTGGTTATCGCCATCCTCGGCCAACGAAACGATGAAGTCCTCGGCGTCGTCGCCGTCGAGGTCGATGGGGATCGCGCCGCTGGGGATGCCGTCGTACCAGTCGGCGGCCTGCAGGCCTGAACTCAACGTCACGTCGGTGAAGCCGGACCCCGCCGGGTAGACGGGCACGGCAGGAGTCCAGTTGCCGTACGTGGTGCTGAGGGCGTGCGATTCGCATCTCAGCCTGAACTGCACGCGCGGGCCAAGGTGGATCGCTTCCGGCGTCCAGTCGGCCACGTAGTGGTCGGCCACCGGGTCGATGGTGAAGTCGAGGAACGTGCCGGTCGAGTCGACCGACTGGCCGCCATCCTTGGTCCACTGGAGCATGAACTGCCACGGGCCACTCATGTCGTGGGTCCACCGCAGCTGGTTGACGGTGTGGGCGAAGATCGCATCGCCTGCGCCTGGGAAGATCAGGTCCTCGGCCTGGACGGGTGCGCCGGTGACCGTGAAGGGTCCCGGCATGATCTCGACGGCGACGTCGTCGGTGATGTTGTTGTGATAGGTGATGCGGATCAGGCTCGTCTGGCTGCCGATGGAAGCATGCTTGGCCTCGACGGTCCAGAGCCATTCGCGGCCGTTGGGGCCCGTCGCATCGCAATCCTCGACCAACGGCGTCCAGGACTGACCCCGGTTGCGCGAATAGTCGATGTCGACCGTGGTGATGAAGTCGGCGTAGGCATCGGACCAGGTGACGGGCACGGTGGCGCCGGGAGTGATCGTCGCTTCGGCCGTTGGCGAGAGGATCTCGGCCCAGGGTCCTGGCGAGATGTCGATGGTGACGTAGTGGCCCTCGATTTCGTCGAAGACTTTTTCGCCGATCTTCACGACGTACGAGTTCGGGACGTCTTGCGGGGCGCGGCGCGGGAACGGGTAATTTGACCCGTTATACGATACGCGCTGATAGCCGTACGTGTTCGGGTTGGTGGCGAAGGAGAACTCCGACTTGTTGAACTGGGTCAGATCGTAGGTTCCTGGTTCGTCTCGATACACCGCAGCGGTTTCGGTGTGGTCGTTTCGGAAGAAATCGAAGACGTCGCCCTTGTAGTCGCTGTACCCGGTTCGGTAGTGTGATGCTTCACCGTCGTCAGGGTCGGCCACGATAGCCCACAGGTCGTAGTTGTCGAAACCGGATACCTTGTTCTCGTGCAAGTTGGGGTTGCAATTCGGGTGGTTCGGCGGCAGGAACTTGGCCTGTGGGTCCGGAAATCCGTAGCTCCAGAGGCCGATCGGCGACTCGAGATCACAGAGCACGAGCGACTCGTCGCGCGCATCGCCGATACAATGCCAGATGGCCAGTCCTTGGCTTGGCACGATCGGACCGCTGTCGGGGTTGTCGACCCGCACCTGAGCGTCCAGGCCTGTTCCCGCGTGATAGGCCAGGATGAAGTGCTCGTCGCCATGATCTTGGGGGCCAAAAACGTAGCGCCCGATGCTGAAACGAGCCAGTTGGCCACCGGCGCGCACGTCATAGAGGCGGTGACCGCGCACATTCTGCCCAGTCAGATCGACCACGCTCGCGTATAGATCATTGTTCCGCCCGCGGTTCCAGGGCAGGCCCGCGAGGATCGGGTCGGAGATCGGCGGGATGCCCTTGCCGTAGTCCCAGTGCTGACACATGAGGTTGAGGTTGCCATAGTAGTACCGAGTTTCGTTGTACGGATTATCGACACCATGGAGGTTCGGCGGGCCGTCGGGGGTATCCAGCGTGTGCACGAACTCATGCAAGATGACGCGCGCCAGCGACTCCGCGGCGTCAATGGCGGGGATCGGGTCGCCTTCAGGTACTCCGTCGTGGTAGTAGTAGAAGTTCCAGGCGCTCTGGCCGGCGCCCGCGAACTGGTGGCCTCCGGGAGTGCGTTTCAAGTAGGAATAGAAACCATCGGTGGAATCAACGACGGCGGCAGCGTTGACCGCGATATTCGGTCGACCGCCGACGCCGCCACCCCAGGGACCATCCGGCCAGTGTATGTGGTGACCTAGCCCTTCGTTCATGAAGACGAAGAACAGCGTCCACGGCGTGCCGTCGTCCGATTCGAATGGATTCTCGCCTTGATCGTTATAGTTCTTGTAGATATTCCAGAGGATCTCGGCGTAGAGCTGCGTGCAGTGGCCTGAGGGCTGTGCTTGTACCCACCAGTTCTTGAGCTCGTCGTAGTACGGATAAGAGGAATCGAAGGCGGTCGCGTCTATGTATTCTGTCGGGGAGTAGTGGGCCACCCAAGCGGGAGCTTCCTCGGAAGGATCGCTGTTCTCCGTATCGATGCTCCAGCCGTGACGCAATAGGACGCCCGAGTCCTCGGTCAACGTGAGCGTCCCGTTGGAATGGCTTGCCAGGTAGTCCCGGATCTGGTCGATCGCGACCAGGTGGCGGTCTTCGATGACTAAGGTGCCCGCCGCGTTGCCCTCGAAGCCCACGAACACAAACTTCGCGCGGACGACGTCATTGAGTTCGAACGGATACGACGGGAAGTTGTTATTTGCCTTTACAAGGCCGTTTCCGCAGGTGACGGCGAGCAACAGGATGATGAGATGGCGTGACATCGGTTCCCCCTGTGTCGAAATCGATGGCAATTCGGAGGTCGCCAATCGGCGGCCCCGTCTTGCCGACGCAGCCACGATCCCGGTCGGTCGCCACGGGCGATGTCACGGGCGTAGGCTGTAAGTGTTGAGGGGGAGCGCTCCACCCGAAAGTGATCTTACTTGATCGAGGGGGGGGGGTGTCAAGGGTCTATATTCGTAACGTGGGCTCAGGGATTCCGACGCCGGGCCAGATCCCGGGATACCTTCTAGGTGACACCATTGGATCCGCGCGACGCCCAAGCCGGTGTGCAGCGTAGACACTCGCCGGTCGCTTTATTCGACCGTCCGGGCACGCCCAGACACGCTCCAAGGTGTTCTATCTGGAGGGGTTGCGGCCTTGATGGAAGGGCGGCGACGGCGCTCATCCCGCCCCTGACGGGCGACCGAATCGAACGAAGGACCCGGGGTTCGCCCCGGGTCCTTCGTTCATCTCCTCGCCGGAGTCATGCCTAGATCAGGGCGCGTTCGTCGGCCAGGGACATGATCTCCTCGTCGGTCAAGCTGGCCACCGGCGATTCCGACCTCGCCACGCGCGCGCGCGGAGTCGGTACAGCCACCTGCCGCGGCGGCAGCGCACGGCCGGGTCCAGACACCGAACGGCGCGACACCTGAATCGCGTCCGAAGCTCCGCCGACCATCGACATCAACTCGACGACCATGCGGTTGAGCTCCTCCGCCTGTCCCGACAGCTCCTCCGCCGCCGACGCCGATTCCTCGGCATTGGCCGCATTCGCCTGCGTGATCTGGTCGAGCTGGCCAACGGCCAGGTTGACCTGTTCGAGGCCGCTGGCCTGCTCCTCGCTCGCCGAGGCGATCTGTTCGACCAGCCCATTGACCTGACCGGCGGCGTTGCCGATCTCCGCCAGCACCTCACCGACTTCCTTGCCGATCGTCACGCCGCCGTCCGCGTTGCGCACGGCGTCTTCGATCATCTGCGCGGTGTTCTTGGCCGCTTCGGCCGAACGCTGCGCCAGACTCCGGACCTCCTCGGCGACGACCGCGAAACCCTTGCCCGCATCGCCGGCCCTGGCGGCCTCCACCGCTGCGTTCAGGGCCAGCAGGTTGGTCTGGAAGGCGATCTCGTCGATGGTCGTGATGATCCTGGCGGTGGCGTCGCTCGACTTCTTGATGTCGGCGATGGCCTTGCTCATGCGACTCATGGCCTCGACGCCCTTGCTCGCGCTGGCGTTGGTCGTGGACGCCAACGTGCGCGCCTCGCCGGCACTCCTGGCGGAAAGACGGGTCATCGACGCCATCTCCTGCACGCTGGAAGCGGTCTCCTCGATCGCCGCCGCCTGCCTGCTGGCACCCTCGGCCAGCGACTGGCTGGCCGACGAAACCTGGTCGGCAGCCGCGGAGGTCTGGCCGGAACCCGAACGAAGCGCACCGATGATCCTGTTGAGCGGACCGGTGATCGACCGCGTGATGAGGATCGCCAGCGCCAGACCAACCAGCACGGCGACAGCCAGGCCGAACAAGACGGTCAACGATGCCGCACCGAGGCCCGAAGTCGCGTCGTTCGCGATCGTCACCGCCCCGTCGATTCCAGCAGCGGCGGTTTGCTGGACCTGCGCGAGCAACTCGTTACCGATCGCGGTCCGGCGCGTCCCCAGCGCGTCGAGGGCGACCCAGTTGGCCACCAGCTCTGTCATCCCGCGCCGATAGTCGGCGCCGGCTGCCTCGGCCGCATCGATCTGGGCAAGATCCTCGCTCAGCCGCGTGATGGCGCGCAACTCCTGCACCTTGCGCGCGATTTCATCGAAGTTGACATCCGCCCGTTCGATGATCCGGGGATCCCGCACGGCCTGGCCCCGGAAACACGCGACACGCGTCGCGTTGCCCAGGGTGATGATATCGTTGATCAGCGCGATCTTCTGCAAGCGTTCCCGAAGCTCCGCGGAGCCGGCGCCACGCGCGATGTCATGCGCCATCGCGCCATCCTGCGCGGCAAGGAAGCGAGCGCAGCTCTGCATATACCCCGCCGCCGCTTCGTCGAGCGTTTCGCGATTCCGACCGAGTCGTTCGCTGAGTCCCTCGGTCTGGCTCACGAGGTCACGGTACTGGCGAGCCAGGTCGCGCGCCTTGGCGACCGCGGGGCCCAGCATCACGAGATGCTCCGCCCGGGCCGCCAGATCGGCGCACTCGCCGAGCCAACGATCGAGTTCGCCCAGGTGGTTGATGCCATCATCGAGATAGGTGCGATCCTCGCTCAAGCCGTAGCCGCGGATCGCGTACATCGTCAGGAGCGCCGAACGTTCAACTTCGTTGCAGAGGTCAACCTCGGGCATGTACTCCCCGGAAAGCACGATCGCTTTCTTCTCGACCTTCTTCATGCTGACGACAGCCAGGCCACCGAGCAACATCGCGATCACGATCAATGCGCCGAAGCCCAGGCCGATCTTGGTCCCAAGTTTCATGCTCGCGAACATCCGAGTGTCCTTTCGTGCAAACACGCATGCCAGTGCCGACAGATCCGGGGCTTGCGGGTCAGACCATGCGCCTGGCAACCCTGCCGCACCGCCTCGCCGACCAACCGTTCGATGAGATCGGCTCTGGCTGCGGCGGACTAAAGAATTTCCGCATGCAATCTCAGCTTTTCTATCGTTCTTCAGAACCGCACCATATTACGGGCAATAGCCACTTGTCGCGTAAAACAATACAATATAACACGATAACAAAGCGGTGACAAATTGCCGAAAAATCCACCATTGAGAACGATATGAGGTTATCTGTAGATATTTTCGATGTCGGAAGCGACGCGACTATCGTGGCGGGCCGAATCTGGAGTCCGGCATCCGGCAAAGACGGGCTTGGTTGCCCCCGGGGGCCGCCGCTCGACGAAAAGCCCCGGGAACGCCGATTCCCGGGGCCTTGTCGGACAACCCGGCCGCGGCCGGGTGCTGGTCGATGTCGATCAGCGGTAGAGACTCTTGACGTGACTCCAGTTCTGGGGCGCCGTCGCGATGACCTCCAGGTACTCGACGGTCACCGTGGTGAGCCCGGCGCCGCAGTTCGAATACGAGTCGACCATCATGTAGTACCAACCCTCAACGGGCGCTTCGAACTCGATGCACTCGGGGTTGCCCGAATCGTCGCCGGCCACGCAAGAACTCTGGGGATCCGCGCAATCGGTGACCATGTACAGAGCCAGATCGATGGAGCCCGCGACGACGTCGATGCAGGCGGAGAAGGGCTCGCCTTCGCTCAGGAAGATCTTGTAGACAGCTTCCGGACCGGTGGCTGCGTACCCGGTACAGGAATTCCCGGATGTCCCCGGCGAGTAGAAATGCTGATACAGGCACAGGTCGATCTCGAACTCGTTCAAACCCTGCTGGCGAAGGTCGATCGCACCGGCGCAGTCGTCGTTGGCCGGCGGCGGCGGCGGGGGATCGTCGAATTCGACGGTCAGGTCGAAGTCGGGGATGCAGTTCGGCGACGGCCAGGTGTCGACCATGATGAAGTAGCTGCCCGCGGGCAGGGTCAGGTTGGTGATGGACTTGTTGCCGCTCGATCCGGTCTGCACCGCAATACACTCGCTCGCCAGCGGACACTGATCGGCGATCGCCAGACCGGTCCAGGTGGACGACGTCGTCAAATGAATCTGGATCGTTGCTTCCTCGGCCAGGTCCAACTGGAAGATGATGTCCTCACCACCGGCGTAATTGCCGAGGCAGTTGCTGCCGGACGGGTACGTGTTGCCGCGGCCGCACGTCGTCAACCCGGTGCCGTAGTACGGCAGTTCGGTGATGACGATGGGATCGCTGCAGTCGTCGCCGACGGCCTTGGCGCCACCCAGAACGTGCGGAACGTCGATGACCGGGCGGTCATGTTCATCTTTCGCGATCGCGCCGGCAGCGAGGGCCAGCGTGAGCAGCGAGATCACGGATATCAGTATCGACTTCTTCATCAGCGCTTCTCCTTTGAGGACGTGTGGCAAAGGTGCGAGTCGCATGGTCGCACTTCCTCGAACATGTACAGTGGCTTCGGGCCCGGAATCTCGGAGTTCGTTGCTCACCCCCGTTCTTGATCATTGCAAGTCAAGTGACCGGCTGCTCGGCGCGCTGGCGTCCTGACATCATGGCGAAGACGGCATACCTGCCCGGGCCACATGACGATTATACGACATCTTTTATTGAAGAAATAGCATGTTCTTGAAATTACAAATTCATATAATCGAGTAGGAAATCGGGTGCCGCGATTCGCTGCGTTGGATCCGATTCATGGCCATTCATGCCGCTGAATCCCTGACTCGCATCCTCGACCCAACCTCTAGCCACCCCTCAGCGCCCCCACGATCGCCGGCGTGACCTCATCCAGCCTCGTCAAACCAGCCACGAACGCGTCGGCCCCCGGCCCCCACGCCATCAACGGCACCGGATTGCGCGTATGTGTCATGACGGTAAGGTCTTCCAGGTTGCCGTGGTCCGAGCACCACAAGAGCAAGGTGTCGGCAGGCAGGCCCTCGAGCACGGCCGCCAGGAACCCTTCCAGCCGCGTGAGTTCCGCGTGTGCGGCCACACGGTCGCCCAGATGCCCCACCTTGTCGGTCCGGAAGTACTCGTACAGCAGGAAATCGTAGAGCTCCAAGTTGCGAGCCAGACAGGCTCCCGCCTCGGCCGGCGTCAGCAAGGGCGCCGCGAACCCGAGCGCCCGCAGTTCCTCGCCGGTGAAGTCCTGGTAGAGGGAGCGCCCGGCCGCCATATCCGGTACGTCGAAGAACGGCAGATCGGCGGCGAGGTTCGCCACCGTGGTCGCCGACATGCGCAGTTGCCGCTCCCGCGGCCACGAGAAGAAGGGCGAGCGGAAGGTGTTGAAGAACACCGGCCGAAGACCGGCGCGGCGCAACTGCAAGAGGAGCGAGTGCTCGAGCAAGAGCGCGCGCAGGGTCGGTCCCGGGAAGCCGGACAGGTGTCGCCCCTGGATCCGCGGGGCGTTCAGGCCGGTGAGCAGCGCGGTCTGGCCCGTGGCGCTCTGCGGCAGTCCGGGCACGCCCAGGCACGCGTCGAGGGCGCAGGCCCAGGCCCCATTCTCCAGGCGCACCACCTCGCCGGGCCCAGGGGCGGCCGGCAGCCGCAGCAGCGAGCCGCCGTAGCTCCAGGTCGGGTTGACGGCCGGGTCGGGCGCGCCCCAGCCGAAACCGTCGACGAAGATGAGCGCGACGCGGGTGGGTCGGTCCATCGGCGTGACCTTCGCGAGCGGATGCCCCACGAGCGGGTGACCGTTGTGCTGGTGACCCGAGACGGACAGAGGCTTCCCCACCGGGGGAAGCCTCTGGCAAGTGGTAGCCCCTACGGGACTCGAACCCGTGTTACCGCCGTGAGAGGGCGGCGTCCTAGGCCACTAGACGAAGGGGCCACAAGTCCGTGGTTGCCCGGGGAGGATTCGAACCCCCATCGACTGATCCAGAGTCAGCTGTCCTACCATTGAACGACCGGGCAACGGTGCGGACGAATATAGAAAACGACCCCGCGTCATGCAAGCCTCGGGTTGTGCCCAGAAGACTGTTGCTGGCGAGAGCCATCTCCGGGACCAGCCGGATGAAACCCCGGTTTCACGCAACTTCACGCTACAGTGATATATAACAACGACTTCGCCGCCTCAGCAACACTCTTCTGGGCACTGGCGCCTAGCCTGTCGTGGTGTCGGGGGCGGACGGGCCATCGCCCGCCGCCGGCCCCACCCCGATCGGCAGGTGCGATCGCAGCAACCGGTACAACGCCTCCGGCCGGGCCAGATCGCCTCCCTGGACGCGCCAGGCGCGGGGGGCCAGCAGGAACGGCGCGGTCTGCGGACCGCCTAGGCCGCCATGGCTGCTGGTCTGCTCCTCGAAGACCACGACCTTCCGCTGGTCGGCCAGCCAGGCGCCGTTGAGGATCAGGTCGCCGCTCGACGGGCAGTTCAGCAAGCGCACGAGTTCGGGAGACCAGCGGGCAGGGTCGCCGTAGGGTCGCAATGGATCGACGCCGACCACCTCGCCGCTGTTCAGGTTGCGCAGGCCGTCCGGGCCGAGCGCGACGGCCTCGCCGGCGGCAAGACGGGCCACCACCAGGCCGATGCCAGGTTCGCGGACCAGCGACTCCACCAGCCCGGGCACCCGGTCCCGCACGTCCTCGAGGGTCAGCGGCTCGTCGTACCCCTTGAGATAGAGGTGAGCCAGGCAGCCCGACACGCAGACGGCGATCTCGGGCGTCTCGGCGGCGTCGCCCAGAGCGGCAACCTCGCCGGCGGCCTCGGCATCGCCGACGCGGCCGACAGCCTCCGCCCGTGGCACCGAGCGATGGGCCCGCGCTTCCTGGTCGGCGCCGCTGCCGCGCCGGTCGCGGATCAAGGTGAGCGAGCGGCGGCCGCGGCGCACCGCCCAGCCGAGGTGGTCGCGCTCCAGTTCCATCTCGCGCAGCAGCACGTCCAGGTACGCGGCGTCGCCGGCCGAAGCCCCTTGCAACACCGCGCGCCCGGCGAGGTCGGCCACCACCTGGCCGAGCGAGCGGCCGCCGACTTGACGCAGCGGCACCGAGGCAGTCTGGCCGTGGTCACTCAACACGACGACGTCGTAGGACACGGCCGCGTGTCGGCGCGCGTAGCGGCGCAGCTTGTGCAGGTTGCGGTCGTAGGCGGCCAGCACGATCTGGGCTTCGTAGTCGTCGGGACCGGAAAAATGGGCGATGTCGTCGTAGCCGACGAAGTTGCTGTAGATCACGGGCACGCCGCGCACCATGTCCTGGCCGAGCCAGAAAAAGCTCGCCTGGCGCAACACCGAGCTGGTCACCGACCCTTGCGCGAGCTTGATCGGATGGTTGCGCAGGCGGGGCCGGCCGCGGCGCAAGAGGCCGGCGGTGCCGAGCAAGAGGCCCGCCAGGTAGTTCCAGGCGCCGGCCAGCACGGCTCGGCTGTAGGCGGTGGGGCTCACGTAGAACAGGTTCAGGTCGGCCTGCTCGGCGCGCCGGCTGCCGGGCACGCCGGACAGGGCGCTGATCGTCAGCAGCCGCTTGGCCGCGCCGCCGGACAGCAACGAAC
>CAZVWL010000082.1:0-11625 GCA_964630845.1 uncultured Fibrobacteraceae bacterium | reverse complement strand
CTCGAGAACGACCTCGGCATCTCGTTCGGACAGACCACGCCCGACGGCAAATTCTCGCTCGAATGGGCGAGCTGCATCGGCATGTGCGACAAGGGCCCGGCGCTGCTGGTCAACGACCAGGTGTTCACCAGGGTCACGGCCGACACCGTGCACGACATCGTCGAGGCCTGCCGCAAGAGCTTCGGGCCGCTGGCGTTCCACGACCACCAGCCGTCGGGGGTGCAATCATGAGCACGACCGTCACCAGAGGTCTGCCCACGTTCAGGAGCGTCGAGCCGAACGCCGGACTGCGGGCCGCCCTGGCCAGGAGCCGCGCCGACGTGATCGCCGAGATCACCGCGGCCCGCCTCAAGGGACGCGGCGGCGCCGGTTTCCCCACCGGCACGAAGTGGAACCTGGCCGCGGCCGCGAAACACGACGCCAAGTTCGTGGTCTGCAACGCCGACGAGGGCGAGCCGGGCACCTTCAAGGACCAGCTCATCCTGACCGAGATCGCCGACCTCGTGTTCGAGGGCATGACCATCGGCGCCTACGCGATCGGCGCCGCCCAGGGCATCCTCTACCTGCGCGAGGAGTACACCTATCTGCGCGCGCGGCTCGACGAGGTGCTGGCGCAACGACGGCGTCAGGGCCTGCTCGGCGACAAGATCCTGGGCTCGCCCCTCGCGTTCGACATCGAGATCCGCATGGGCGCGGGCGCCTACGTCTGCGGCGAGGAGACCGCGCTGATCGAATCGCTGGAAGGGCACCGCGGCGAGCCACGCAACCGGCCGCCCTTCCCCGTGGACACCGGGTTCCGCGGCCGCCCGACGATCGTCAACAACGTCGAGACCTTCGCCTGCGCCGCGGCGATCCTCGCCCGCGGCTCGGCCTGGTTCGCGGACATCGGCACGGAGAGGTCGACCGGACCCAAGCTGCTGTCCGTTTCCGGCGACTGCACCCATCCCGGCGTCTACGAGGTGCCGCTGGGCGTGACCGTCGCCGAGCTGCTCGACGCCGTGGGCGGCGCCGAGGCCAAGGCCGTGCAGGTCGGCGGCGCGTCCGGCCATTGCGTGCCGGCAGCGGAGTTCCAGCGGACGATCGCCTTCGAGGACATCTCGACCGGCGGCTCGGTGATCGTCTTCGGCCCGCAGCGCGACATGCTGCACATCGCCCGCAACTTCATGGAATTCTTCGTCGAGGAATCGTGTGGCCAGTGCACGCCGTGTCGGGAAGGCAACGCCGCCTTGCTGCACGGCGTCGAGCTGCTCGAGGCGGGACGCTGTTCCATGGCTCACCTGAACGAACTCTGCAAGCTGGGCGAGGTGATGCAGCTCTCGTCCAAGTGCGGGCTGGGTCAGTCGAGCCCCAACGCCTTCCTCTCGATCGTCCGCCACTTCCGCGCCGAGATCATGGGCCGCACCGAGACGGTGACCAGGTAAAGGAGCGAACATGTCCGCCAACAGCAAGCACTGCCCGGATACCTCCCGCGCCCCGGTCAGCCAGCGCGGCCACCGCGTGGCCCAGGCCGTCGACGTCAAGGCGATCGGCGGCACCGTGCCCGTGACCATCGACGGCAACGAGATCAAGGTCCCGCTGGGCACGACCATCCTCGACGCCGCGGCCCGCCTGGGCATCCGCATCCCCACCCTCTGCCATCACCCCGACCTCTGCGTCGCCGGCGTCTGTCGCATCTGCGTGGTGGAGGTCGAGCACCACCGCACGTTGCAGGCGGCGTGCGCATTTCCGATCACCGCGCCGATCACCGTCCGCACCCACACCGCCAAGGTCCGCCAGGCGCGGCGCCTGGTCCTGGACCTGATGCTCGCCAAGCACCATGGCGAGTGCTACTCCTGCTTCCGCAACCTCAACTGCGAGCTGCAGACGCTCTGCAAGGAATACGGCGTCGACTTCTACCGCTTCGGCCATCCCGAAGCGCCCCTGCATCCGGTCGACGACTCCTCGTACTCCGTGCGGCGCGACATGAACAAGTGCATCCTCTGCCGGCGCTGCGTGCGCACCTGCATCGACCTGCAGGAGGTCGGCGTGCTGGAGGCGATCAACCGCTCGGACAAGACGACGATCGCCACCTTCATGGACCGCCCGCTCGCCGAAGTGGTCTGCATCAACTGCGGCCAGTGCATCAACCGCTGCCCGACCGCCGCCCTGGGCGCGGCCGACCCGACCGACGAGGTGTGGCGCGACATCAACGACCCCACCAAGCACGTCGTGATCCAGACCGCGCCGGCCCCACGCGCGGCGATCGGCGAGTGCTTCGGCCTCGAGCCGGGCACGCCGCTGACCTTCGAGATGAACACGGCGCTGCGCACGATCGGCTTCGACCGCGTCTTCGACACCAACTTCACCGCCGACCTGACCATCATCGAGGAGGGCACCGAGCTGATCCTGCGCCTCTACAAGGCGCTGGTGCTCGAGCAGCCGACGGCGTTGCCCCAGTTCACCTCGTGCTCGCCCGGTTGGGTGAAGTACATCGAGCATTTCTATCCCGAGATGCTGCCACACGTCTCGTCGGCCAAGAGCCCCCAGCAGATGTTCGGCGCCATCCTCAAGACGTATTACGCGAAGCTGCACGGGCTCGACCCCGCCAACATCGTCACCGTCGCCCTCATGCCTTGCTCGGCCAAGAAGTACGAGTGCAACCGGCCCGAGATGTGCGATTCGGGCCACAAGGACGTCGACTACGGGCTGGTGACCCGCGAGCTGGCCCAGATGTTCCAGGAAGCGGGCATCCACCTGCCGAGCATGCCCAAGAGCGACTTCGACGACCCGTTCGGCACCGCCACGGGGTCGGGCGTGATCTTCGGCGCCACCGGCGGCGTGATGGAGGCGGCGCTGCGGTCGGTGATCGAGCTGGTCTGCGGCATCCGCGTCGAGGACCTGTTCGCGCATGCCGACATCCTGCCCGTGCGCGGCTTCGAGGGCATCCGCATGGCCGAGATCACGGTGCCGAAGGTGGGCCCGGTGCCCGAGATCCTCAAGCTCAACCACGACCTGCCGTTCAAGGACTGGTCGTGGCTGAACGGCGCCACCCTCAAGGTGGCGGTCGCGCACGGCACGGCCAACGCCAAGCGCGTGCTCGAGGACATCAAGGCCGGCGGGCCGCTCGCGTCCTGCCATTTCATCGAGTTCATGGCGTGCCCGGGCGGTTGCCTCGGCGGCGGCGGCATGCCGATCCCCACGTCGGCCGAGATTCGCCAGGCGCGGGCCCGGGCGATCTACGCCGAGGATGTGGCCTACGAGGTGCGCAAGTCGCACGAGAATCCGGCGGTGGCGAAGCTCTACGCGGAGTTCCTCACCGACGGGCCGTGCGGGCACACGGCGCACGAGCTGCTGCACACGCACTACACGGCGCGGGGCAAGTACATCGCCTGACGACCATCACCCCGCGTCGACACTCGCGCCGGGCGGCTGCGGCTGCCCGGCGCCGCTGCATTCAGCGTGGACCGTCGCCGCGCGCGCGGTCCGACAGCACCCAGCGGCCATCGTCGAGCCGGACGTCGGCGGGGTCGAGGTCCCAGGTTCGTCCGTCGAAGACCATGATCCGATCGGCGAGGTCGGCCACCGCCGCGCAGGACGGTTTCCACGACGGATCGTCGGCGCGGCGCGCGACCAGGAACAGGTCCGGCACCACGTGCAGGCGGGCCGAGCTGGACTCGCAGACGACGACCTCGCCGCCAGGCACCCGCGCCAGCAGCGCCGCCACCCCTTCGGCCAGGTGCGCGTCGTGCACGCGCAGCCAAAGGACCGCCGACGCGCCGGCGCGCAGCAGCCGGGAGGTGTCGCGTTGTCCGGCGGGGTCGTCTTCCTGGTCGATCTGGAAAGGACCGTCGAACGATCGCCAGCCGGGATCGGACCGGTCCCCGGCTCCGAAACGGTCGGCGTCGCCGGCGTCCAGGCGCGTGATCTTGAGCGCCACCACACGCCGGGCCGGCGCCTGGCGCCGGATCACCGCGCAGGCGAACGCGGTCTTGCCGGCGTCTCGGTGCGCCGCGCCGATCATCAGCAGGCCGGGTCGTGTGATCATGGTGCGCCTCGACAGCAACAGGAGAGGGGACAGGAGCCCGGGCGCGCTCGTTCGCGGAACGGCGCGCCCGGGGGTCACGCGGTAAGGATCATGCGAGGTCGAAGCGGTCGGCGTCCATCACCTTCGACCACGCCGCCACGAAGTCGCGCACGAACTTCTCCTTCGCGTCGTTGCTGGCGTAGACCTCGGCCAGCGCCCGCAGCTGGGAGTTCGAGCCGAAGACCAGGTCCACCCGGGTGGCGGTCCATTTCGCCGCGCCGGTCTTGCGGTCGCGGCCCTCGAACTGCTGCCCGTCGGCGCCGAGCGGCTTCCACTCGGTGCGCATGTCCAGCAGGTTGACGAAGAAGTCGTTGGTGAGGGTCTGCGGCCGGCCGGTGAACACGCCGTGCTTCGCCTGCCCGACGTTGGCGCCGAGCACGCGCAGGCCGCCCACGAGCACGGTCATCTCCGGGGCGGTGAGCGTCAGGAGCTGCGCCTTGTCGACCAGCAGCTCTTCCGGCGACACCGTGTACCGACCCTTCTGGTAGTTGCGGAAGCCGTCGGCGATCGGCTCGAGCACCGTGAACGACTCGACGTCGGTCTGGTCCTGGCTCGCGTCGGTGCGGCCGGGCGTGAAGGGCACCTCGATCGCCAGGCCGCCATCCTTGGCGGCCTTCTCGATCGCCGCGCAGCCGCCGAGCACGATCAGGTCGGCCAGCGAGACCCGCTTCTTGCCGGACTGCGCGCCGTTGAACTCGCCCTGGATCTTCTCGAGGGCCTTCAGGACCTTCGCCAGCTGCTCCGGCTGGTTCACTTCCCAGTCCTTCTGGGGCGCCAGGCGGACACGCGCGCCGTTGGCGCCGCCGCGCTTGTCCGAGCCGCGGAACGTCGACGCCGACGCCCAGGCCGTCGACACCAGCTCGGCGACCGACAAGCCGGCCGCCAGGAGCTTGGCCTTCAGGGCGGCGATGTCCTTCTTGTCGATCAGGTCATGGTCGACCCTGGGCACCGGGTCCTGCCAGATCAGCTCTTCCTTCGGCACCTCGGGGCCGAGGTACCGCGTGATCGGGCCCATATCGCGGTGGGTGAGCTTGAACCAGGCGCGCGCGAACGCGTCGGCGAATTCCTGCGGGTTCTGGTGGAAGCGGCGCGAGATCTTCTCGTAGATCGGGTCCATGCGCATCGCCATGTCGGCGGTGGTCATGATGATCGGCACCTTCTTGGTCGGATCCTCGGGATCCGGCGCCATGTGCTCCTCGGCCAGGTTCTTCGGCGTCCACTGCCAGGCGCCGGCCGGGCTCTTGACCAGCTCCCAGTCGTAGCCGAACAGCACGTCGAAGTAGCCGTTGTCCCAGCGCGTGGGGTTCGGCGTCCAGGCGCCCTCGATGCCGCTGGTGATCGTGTCACGGCCCTTGCCGCTGCCATAACTGGAACGCCAGCCGAGGCCCTGCTCCTCGATGGGCGCGGCCTCGGGCTCGGGGCCCACGTGGGTGGCCGGGGCCGCGCCGTGGGTCTTGTCGAAGGTGTGGCCGCCGGCGGTCAAGGCGACGGTCTCCTCGTCGTTCATGGCCATGCGCGCGAACGTCTCGCGGATGTCGCGCCCCGAGGCGATCGGGTCCGGCTTGCCGTTCGGACCCTCCGGATTCACGTAGATCAGACCCATCTGCACTGCCGCCAGCGGCCGCTCGAGGTCGCGGTCGCCGCTGTAGCGCTTGTCGCCCAGCCATTCCGATTCCGGCCCCCAGTAGATGTCCTCCTCCGGCGCCCAGACGTCCTGGCGCCCGCCGCCGAAGCCGAAGGTCTTGAACCCCATCGACTCCAGGGCGACGTTGCCGGCCAGGATCATCAGGTCGGCCCAGGAGATGCTCTTGCCGTACTTCTGCTTGATCGGCCAGAGCAGGCGGCGGGCCTTGTCGAGGTTGGCGTTGTCGGGCCAGCTGTTGAGCGGCGCGAACCGCTGCGTGCCCGTCGACGCGCCGCCGCGCCCGTCGGCGGTGCGGTAGGTGCCGGCGCTATGCCAGGCCATGCGGATGAACAGACCGCCGTAATGCCCGTAGTCGGCCGGCCACCAGTCCTGCGAGTCGGTCATCAGCGCGTGCAGGTCCTTCTTGAGCGCCGCGTAGTCGAGCTTCTTGAACGCCGCGGCGTAGTCGAAGTCCTCGCCCATGGGGTCCGACAGCGCGGAATGCTGGTGCAGGATGCCGAGGTTCAGCTGGTCGGGCCACCAGTCGCGGGTCGAGGCACCGCCGGCGGACGCCTTGGTCAGCGCCCCGTGCATCACCGGGCACTTGCCCTGGGAATCGGCCTTGTCGTTCATCGTTCACTCCTGTGGTTGGCGCCGGTATCGAGGACGCCCCAAGCCGGGCAGTCCGGGCCCGAGTCGTGGCGCCTCTTATTAGGAACGAAGCACAATAAAGGTGTAAAAGCGCGCAGGGCCAGCAGCTGTTTCACGGTGCGTCATCCACCCGGCCGCACCCCGGGAACATACCATATCGGAGGACCCGGGACCAGACCGGCCGGCCGCATCAGAACGGCCACATCTCGAGCCCCCCCTCCAGGACCGTCACGTTCCGGAATCCCCGCGCCTTCAGGATGAGCGCCGCCTCGTAGGCGCGCAGCGAGTAGTTGCAGACGGCGATGATCGTGCGGTCGCGATCCAGCTCGCGGCAACGGGCCCGCAGCGACGCGAGCGGGATGAACACCGTCTCGCCGAGGCGCTGGTGGTCGTACTCGGCCGGCGTGCGCACGTCCAGGAACAGGAGATCCTCGCCCGCGTCCAACCGGCTCTTGACCACCAGCGGGCCCACGCTGTCCATCTGCCCGTCGAGCTTGTTGCGGGCCACGTTGGCGGCGGTGATCAGGTTGTCGATCACCGGGCCGAAGGGCGGCGCGTACCCGAGGTCGAGGTTGGCCACCTGGTCGACGGTCAGGCCGGCGGCGATCGCCGCCGCGGCCACGTCGATGCGCTTGTCGCCGCCGGCACCGACGCCCTGCACGCCGAGCAGCCGACGCGTGGCGCGGTCGGCCACGAGCTTCAGCTTGAGCAGGCCGGCCCCCGGCACGAAGTGCTCGCGGTCTGGGCCGGGAACCAGGACGCTCACCGCGTCGAAGCCCGCCGCCCGGGCCCGCGCCTCGCTCAGGCCGGTCGAGGCGATCACGCAGCCGAAGATGCGGCAGACGGTGGTGCCGGCGATCGGCCCGAAGCGGTCGTCGCCGCCGCAGATGTTGACCGCCGCTACCCGGCCCTGCTTGTTCGCCGTCGACCCCAGCGGCACCCAGCAGGGCTGGCCCGTGACCAGGTCCGTGCACTCGACGCAATCGCCGGCGGCGTAGACGTGCTCGTCGCTGGTCCGCATGTGGTCGTCGGTGCGGATGGCGCCGCTGGGCCCGAGCGCGAGGCCCGCCCGCTCCGCCAGTTCGACGCACGGTCGATTGCCCACCGCCACGATGCAGAGATTCGCCGCCAGGGTGCCGGCGCTCGTCTCGACGGCGACCACCTTGCCGCCCCCGTCACCCACGAAGCGCGTGACCTCGGTGCCGGTCAGGATGCGCACGCCGCGCGATTCGAGGTGCTTCTCGATCAACAGCGCGATCTCCGGGTCGACCCGCCGCAGGATCTGGTCGAGCTTCTCGACGATCGTCACCCGGCAACCCCGCACGGCCAGGGCTTCGGTCACCTCCAGGCCGATCAGCCCGCCGCCGACGATCACCACGTCGCGCGCCTTGCCCCGTTCGAGCGCGGTCTTGATGCCCTCGGCGTCGGCCACGCCGTGCAGGGTGAAGATGCCGGCGAGGTCGATGCCCTCGATGTCGGGCCGGATGGGCACCGAGCCGGTCGCCAGCAGCAGCTTGTCGTAGTCCAGGACCTTCTCGGCGCCGTCCAGCAGGCCGCGCACGCGCACCTGCTTGCGCGCGCGGTCGATGGCCACGGCCTCGGTCTGGTTCATGATGTGGATGTTCAGCGTCTGCTGGAAGAAAACGATGTCGCGCACCACCCCCACGGGCGAGCTCATCAGCTCGCTCTGGTCCTTGACGATGCCGGCGATGTAGTAGGGCAGGCCGCACCCGGCGTACGACAGCAAGCGGCCGCGCTCGACGATCGTCACGTCGGCGTCGGGATCGAGGCGGTCGATCTTCGCCGCGCACTTCGGACCGGCGGCCACCCCGCCGACGATCACCACCTTCAGGCGCGGTCGGTCAGGCTCGGCGATCGGCGCCGCGTCCTCGGCCGCCCGCAGGTCGATCACGAAGGCCGTGCCCCCGAGCGCCGACCGCTCGACCGTGATACGCCCCTGCGCGCCGTCGACCACCGCCTTGACGAACGCCAGCCCGAGCCCGGTGCCGGGCCGCGAGCTGCCGCGGGCGTCGGCGGTGCGGTAGAACGGCCGGAAGATCTTCTCGATCGCGTGCGCGGGGATGCCGATACCGGAATCCTCCACCCGCAGCTGGAAGGTCTCCAGGGCGGGGTCGTACAGCACCAGCAGCTCGATGGCCCCGTTGTCCGGCGTGTACTTGATCGCGTTGGAGAGCAGCGCCTCGACGACCTCGGCGATGGCCGACGGCTCGACGGCGGCCCAGGCGGGTTCGGCGTCGATCTTGACGCTCAAGATCATCCCGTGCTCGGCGGCGCTGCTCTGGTACGCCGCGCTCACGCGGCGGATGATGGCGGCGAGGTCGGCGCGGCCGGCAAACGCCTGGGGATCCTGCGCCGATCGGGAGATCGCCAGCAGCCGCTTGGAGGTCAACAACGACTCCTCGCACTGCACGAGCGCCCGCTTGAGCATGTCGCGCTGCTTGGGCGATACAGGACCGGCGAAGTCGCCGAGGATGGTCGACAGGATGGTGCTGATGGTGGCGACCGGCCCCTTGAGCTGGTGAGCCACCAGGGAGGCGTATTGCAGCGGGTCTTTGAAGATATCGCTCATGCATTTTCATCGTACCAGACGACCCGGCCGCTGGCAACCTGCCAGACGGTCCTCGAACCAGCAATTCCTTTGAATTCGTGGCCTCGAATCCTATGTTTGCAGCCTAACAGGTCGGGGCCGAGCCCCGCGGACATCCCCCGCCCGCGACCCCTCTCAGCGAGGTTGACCATGACCCATGCCCACATCCAGTCCCTGAAGGCCGCGCACGAGGTGCTCGCCGAGTTCCGCTTCCAGCCGGTGCGCCTCGAGAAGGGCTACGCCAACCGCTCGCTGCGGATCGACCTCTCCGCCGGCACCATCACCGAGCTGCCGGTCACCCAGCAGATGAAGGACCTCTGGGTGGGAGGCAAGGGCTTCGACCTGTGGTACACGCTGCAGGAGGTCACGCCACAGACGCGCTGGGACAGCCCCGAGAACCCGCTCTGCTTCGCGTCCGGTCCGCTCGGCGGCACGCTGTCGTTCCCCGGCTCGGGCAAGACGCTGGTGACGGGCATCTCGCCGCAGACGCACTCGATCATGGACTGCAACGTGGGCGGTTACTTCGGCCCGTAC
This sequence comes from uncultured Fibrobacteraceae bacterium, assembly GCA_964630845.1. Lineage (GTDB taxonomy): Bacteria > Krumholzibacteriota > Krumholzibacteriia > LZORAL124-64-63 > LZORAL124-64-63 > Glo-17. The sequence goes on along the minus strand of CAZVWL010000082.1, from coordinate 2,145 downwards.
CTGAAGTTCACCGGCTACGACGCCCTCGTGTTGACCGGCATCGCCCGCGAGCAGGTCATCGTCTACATCGACGCGCCCGCCGGCCGCATCACCATCGAACGGGCGCCGCTGGAGAGCGTCGACTCGCACGTGCTGGCCGAGGAACTCACCGAGATGTACGCCGACGGCGACCTCGACAAGAAGAACATCGCCGTCGTGTCGGCCGGCCGCGGCGCCGAGCACGCCTACATGGGCTGCCTCAACTTTTCGTTCTACGACTGGCGCCGCCAGGCCGTGCGCCTGAAGCAGGCGGACCGCGGCGGCCTCGGCACGGTCTTCCGCCACAAGAACGTCAAGGGGCTGGTGATCAAGCACCGCGGCGTGACGCCCGCCTGGCGCGTCGAGGAGAACAAGGTCGCCGCGCTGATCACCCCCAAGCGCGTGGCCGAGAAGCTGCCCGAGGCCGACCTCCAGAAGGTGCGCGCGATCGCCGATCGCTGGAACCGCGACCCCGACTACGTCATCGAGATGATGCAGGACGTCCAGGACGCGTTCCGGCACATCCCCAAGCCGGCCATCGACGAGCTGACCCGTCTGACCGGCACGCCCAAGGCCTACCTCTACCACATCGCCACCTTCTACAAGGCGTTCTCGCTCGAGCCCAAGGGCGAGACCACGATCCAGGTCTGCCTCGGCACCGCCTGCCACGTCAAGGGCGGCGCCAACCTGGTGACCTCGCTCGAGCGCATCCTCGACGTGAAGGCCGGCGGCACCACCAAGGACGAGAAGTACACGCTCGACGCGGTGGCCTGCCTCGGCGCCTGCAGCATCGCGCCGGTCGTCAAGATCGGCGACGAGGTGCACGGCAACGTGAAGGCGAAGGACCTCGAGAAGCTGGTGCGCCAGGCCGGCAAGAACGACGCCGCCGCCCGCCCGGCGCACGCACCGACGCCGGCCTCTGCGGCCACGGCCGGATCCGGCGGCTGCGACCTCGCCGCCATCCGCGCCCAGGAACTGGCCCGCACGGCCTCCTACAAGGGCATGCTGATGGTCTGCACCGGCACCGGCTGCGTGGCGGCCAAGGGCTTCGACATCCGCGACCGGCTCGGCGCGTTGATCCGCGAGAACGGCCTGGAGAAGGACTACCTGGTGGTGCCGACCGGCTGCAACGGCTTCTGCGCCGTGGGGCCGATCGTCGTCGTGCAGCCCGAGGGCACGTTCTACCAGATGGTCAAGGAAGGCGACCTGCAGGAGATCATCGACAGCCACCTGAAGGGCGGTCGGCCGGTCGCGCGCCTCTTGCACACCGATCCGGTCAGCGGGGTCGTCAACCAGACCATGCGCGACATCTCCTTCTTCACCAAGCAGCAGCTCATCGCCCTGCGCAACAAGGGCCTGATCGACCCCGAGAACATCGACCACTACATCGCCCGCGGCGGCTACGACGCCCTCGCGCGCGCGCTGCGCGAGCGGACCGGCGACCAGATCATCCAGGACGTCATCCGCTCCGGCCTGCGCGGCCGCGGCGGCGGCGGCTTCCCGGCCGGCGTCAAGTGGGAGTCGGGCCGCAAGGCCGCCCTGGCGCGCCAGGAGGAGATCTTCGTGGTCTGCAACGCCGACGAGGGCGACCCCGGCGCCTTCATGGACCGCAGCATCATCGAGACCGACCCGCACACCGTGATCGAGGGCATGCTGATCGGCGCCTACGCCGTCGGCGCCCGGCACGGCTATATCTACATCCGCAAGGAGTACCCGCTGGCCCTCGAACGCTTGCAGAAGGCGCTCGCCCAGGCCCGCGCCTACGGCCTGCTGGGCGAGAAGATCCTCGGCCATGACTTCAGCTTCGACATCCACGTGCACCGCGGCGCCGGCGCCTTCGTCTGCGGCGAGTCGAGCGCCCTGATGGCCTCGATGAGCGGCCGCGCCGGCGAGCCGCGCGCCAAGTACGTGCACAACGTCGAACACGGCTACCGCGACAAGCCCACCGTGCTGAACAACGTGGAGACCTGGGCCAACGTGCCGGTCATCCTCGAGAAGGGCCCGCAGTGGTTCGCCGGGATCGGCACCGGCGACGTCAGCCAGAACCCCTGGAACGGCAGCAGCGGCACCAAGGTCTTCTCGCTGGTCGGCAACGTGCGCAACACCGGCCTTGTCGAGGTGCCCTTG
>CAZVWL010000081.1:0-11626 GCA_964630845.1 uncultured Fibrobacteraceae bacterium | reverse complement strand
TCTTCCGGCAGGTAGCGCACGCGCACCGGCACGCCGAAGACCTCCTCGGCAAGTTCGCGCGAGCCACGGCAGCGGCTGCCGCCGCCGGTCAACACGACGCCGGCGGCGAGGCGGTTCAGCGCGATGTCCGGGCCCAGCGCGTCCTTGACCAGGGAGACGATCTCCTCGAGCCGCGGCTCGAGGATCGCCGCGATCAGACCGGGCGTCTCCTCGGGGTTCTCCTCGTCGAACAGCACGTTGACGTCCACGTCCTCCACCAGGCTGCGCAACACCACGCCCCGGTCGCGTTTGACGGCCTCGGCGGCCTCGTCGCCGATGCGCAGGCCGCTGGCGAGGTCGCGCGTCAGGTGGTAGCCGCCCCAGGGGGTCGCGCCGATGCCCAAAAGGCGGCCGCCGGCGAGGGCGGCCCAGTGCGTCACCGTGGCGCCGATGTCCACCAGCAGCACGCCCCGCTCCGCTTCGGCGGGCGTCACCAGGCTGGTCGCGGCGGCGAGCACGTCCACCGCGCAGCCCGCGGGCTGGAATCCCGCCTTCTCGATCGCGTTCTCGTTGTTGCGGATCACCGAGCAGGCGCCCGTGATCAGGTGCGCCCTGACCTCCAGGCGGCTGCCGGCGCGGCCTCGCGGATCCTTGATGCCGCCGACCCGGTCCACCGAGAACTCGACCGGATTGACCGCCAGGATGCGGTGGTTGAACGGGATGGTGAGGCTGCGCGCCATGGTCATCACGTCCTGCACGTCGCGATCGGCGATCTCGCGGTTGCCCGGCGTCAGCGGGATCTGCCCGGTGGCCATCACCGAGCGCAGGTGCGAGCCCGAGATGCTGAAACCGAAACCCTGGACGACCACGCCGGCCTGGTCCTGAACCTCGCGCAGCAAGCGGGCGATCGCCTGGCTGCCGGCCTTCAGGTCGACAAAATCGCCGTCGCGGAACCCCTCGGCCGGCGTCGACGCGCCGGCCAGGATCTGGGGCGGCCGGCCGGGCGCCACCTCGGCCACCAGAGCCCGGAAGCTGCCCGTGCCCAGATCGCAGGCCACGATGAGGTTGCCCTCGGTCATCGAGACGTCCTTTCGGTGCCGACGGCGACCATCAGGTGCGCGCGGGGTCGGGAGGTACGAAGGTGATGCGATCGGCGAATCGCAGGTCGACCAGCGCCCCGGCGGGGATCCGCGCGCGGGCCAGCAGGTAACGGGTGAGGCGGTCGGCGAACCCCTCCTCGCCGACCAGCAGGCTGCCGGTACGACCGCGCAGCACGAGCACGAATCCCTCGGCCGTCGCGCGCACGAAGTCGACCGGCGCAGCCTGCTCGAGACCGGTCGCGGCCATCGCCTCGACGAGTTCGACGAGCGCCGGGCCGGCGCAACCCTCGAGGCGCCAGCGTCCCGGCGCGACCTGGGCGACCCCGCAGTCGACCAGCACCGGCAGGACGGGCGAGTCCGGCTGCACGGCGAGCTGGCGCACGCTGCCGTCGCCGACCAGCAGCAGCTCGTGCCCCTCGGCGGCGCCCGCCGTGCCGACGACGAGCAACGGCCGCCATTCCTGCAGCGCGACCAGCACCGTGTCCGGCACGCGGCGCGACACGCGCACCGCCTCGACCCAGGGCAGGTCCGCCAGGGCGGCCGCCACGTGGCCGCCACGCAGGCGCCACAGGTTCTGGCCGAGGCACGCACGCAGCGCGGCCTCGACCTCCTGACGCTCGCTGAATCGATAGGGACCGGTCTCGACACGCGCGACGGCGAACACCGGCGAGCGCAGCGCCCACCAGCCGGCGCCGATCAGAAGAGCGAGGCCGAGCGCCGCTGCCGCAGCCCAGAGCACGACGATGCGGCGCGGCTTGGCCGCGCGCTTCGCCACGGCCAGACGGCGCCCGCGCGGCCCGTTGTGCTCGCCGATCACCAGGGGCGCCAGGCGCTGGGTCACGGTCGCGACCTCCCCGCAAGGTGGGCGCAGATCGCCGGCACCAGGCGGCCGACATCGCCGGCCCCTGCCACCAGCAGCACGTCGCCCGGCCCGACGGCACGGTCGAGCCAGGCGAGCGCCGAGTCGGGGCCGTCCAGGAGCGCCGCCTCGCGCCCGAACCGGTCGGCCAGTTGGGCGCCGATCAGCTCGCTGCCCGCGTCGCCGGGATCCACCTCGCCGGCCGGATAGACGGGCAGGAGCGCGGCGAGGTCGGCCGCGGCGAGCGCCTCGCCGAACGCGCGCGCGAAGTGGCGCGTGCGCGAGTAGCGGTGCGGCTGGAACAGCACGGCCAGGCGGCGGTCAAAGGCGCGGGCCACCTCCATGGTGGCCGAGATCTCGGTCGGATGGTGGCCGTAGTCGTCCAGCACCAGCACGCCGCCGTGCTCGCCGTGGCTCTCGCAGCGCCGGCCGACGCCGGCGAACGAGGCCAGCGCGCCGGTCGCCGTGGCGACGTCGACCCCCAGTTCCAGGCCGACCGCCAGCGCGGCCAGCGCGTTGCGCAGGTTGTGACGGCCGGGTTGCGGCAGTTGCAGGTCGCCGAGCCGCTTGCCCGCCGCGTACACCGTCGCGCGCTGGCCCGTGGCGTCGCTGCGCAACGTCTGCGGGTCGGCGAAGACGTCGGCCTCGCGCACCATCCCGTAGGTGACGACACGCCGGTCGAGGTCCAGCGCCAGGCGCCGGGCCTCCGGATCGTCGGCGCAGAGCACGGCCGTGCCGTAGAACGGCACCCGCGCGAGGAATTCCCGGAAGGCGGCTCGCAAGCTGTCGAGGTCGGGATAGTGGTCGACGTGCTCGAGGTCGACGTTGGTCACGACGGCGATCGTGGGCACCAGGTGCAGGAAGCTGCCGTCGCTCTCGTCCGCCTCGGCCACCAGATAACGCCCGCCGCCGAGCACCGCGTTGGTCCCGAGGGCGCGCACCTGGCCGCCGACGATCACGGTGGGGTCGAGCCCGCCGGCGGCGAGCACGGCCGCGGTCATGCTCGTGGTCGTGGTCTTGCCGTGCGAGCCGGCTACGGCCACGCCCTCCTTCAGCCTCATCAGCTCGGCCAGCATCTCGGCGCGCCGGATCACCGGGATGCGCCGCGCCCGCGCGGCTTGCACCTCGCTGTTGGCCTCGGTCACCGCCGACGACCGCACCACGACGTCCGCGCCCTCGACGTTGGCCGCGTCGTGACCGATGCAAACGCGCGCGCCCAGCCGCTCGAGGCGGTCGGTGGTCGCCGAGCGGTTGAGGTCGCTGCCCGACACGGCAAAGCCGAGGTTCAAGAGAACCTCGGCGATCCCGCTCATGCCGACCCCGCCGATGGCGACGAGGTGCACGTGCCGCGTGTTCCGGAACATGGCGCCTCCTTGCGCTCCGTTGCCGGGACATTCTATCGCGGCAGTGGCCGCGGGTCAAATGGCAGCTCGACGCCCCGACGGCATGGGCTGCCGGCGCCGCCCCTGCCGATCGATGTTCAGGATCACGCCGACCGCCGCGAGGTTGGTCATCAACGCCGAACCTCCATAGCTGACGAACGGCAGCGGCACGCCCATCACCGGGATGACGCCCGTGACCATCGCCACGTTCACCGTGCCGTAGATGAAGAGCATGCCGCCCAACCCCAGCGCGAGCAACCGTCCGAAGCGCGACGGCGCCCGCTCGGCGATCGCCACCGTGCGCCACACCATCACCAGCAACGCCGCGACGATCAGCAGGGTGCCGATCAGTCCGAGTTCCTCGCCCAGGAACGAGAACGCGAAGTCGGTGTGGTTCTCCGGCAGGAACGCGAACTTGTTGTGGCTGTTGCCCGGCGACAGGCCATGCCAGCCGCCCGCTCCCATGCCGAGCAGCGACTGGTGCACCTGGTATCCGAACGGAGGCTCGCCGTCCAGACCGCGGCCGAGCCAGCCCTGCCGCCACTGCTCGATGCGCGTGTGCAGCTTGCTGATCTCCAGGTAGCCGACGGTCAGCGCGACCGCGCCGGCCGGCACCGTCGCCAGCAGCCAGCGCCACGCCAGGCCCGCGGCCATCAGCATCAGCAACGTGACCAGCCCCATCACCACGATGTTGCCGAAGTTGGGCTGCAACGCCAGCACGAGCATGAGGGCGGCCGGACCGCAACCCAGCGTCAGGGCGAGCTGCCGCACGCCCAGCGGTTGATCGAGCCGGGGCGCGGCCAGCCGGTAAGCGAGGAAGAGCACCAGCGCGAGCTTCGCCACCTCCAGCGGCTGGAACTGGCCGAGGCCCGGGATCGCCACCCAGCGCACGATGCCCGACTTGCCGAGCACGAGCGGCAAGGCCGTCAGCAGCACGCCCCCGACGAGCGCGGTCCACACCAGCCAGCCGCGCTGCAGGCGCACGTGGTCGAAGCAGGCGAAGAACAGCGCCGCGACGGCGCCGATCGCCAGGCGCTGCAGGTGCTGCCGCAGGAAGTGGTGCTGGCTCGACGCGTCGGAGGTGAAGCTGCCGGCGCCGTACACGGCCACCGTGCCGAGCAGGCAGAGCACCAGCACCGCGCCGATGAACCAGTGGTCCAGGTTCTCCTGGCGCAGTCGTTGCATCGCGAGCGGCAAGCGCATGGTCACTCCTGTCGGGCGCCGAGCGCCCGCGCCGCCGCGGCGAACACCTCGCCGCGCTGGCGGTAGCTGCTGAACATGTCGAAGCTCGCGCAGGCCGGGCTCAGCAGCACGGTCGCCTGCGGCGCGGCCACCGGCGCGGCCAGGCGCGCCGCCAGGGCGACGGCCTGGGGCAGGTCGGCCGCCGGCGTGGTCGGCACCGCGCCGGCCAGCGCGGCGGCGATCGCCGGGCCCTCCCGACCGATGGTCACCACGTGCACCACGGCGCCCATCGCCTCGCGCAGCGGGGCGTAGTCTTCGCCCTTGCCGCTGCCGCCGGCGATCAGCACGACCGGTTGCGGATAACCGCGCAGCGCGGCGCAGGCAGCATGCACGTTGGTGGCCTTGCTGTCGTCCACGAATCGTACACGACCCAGCCGACCCACTTCCTGGTGCCGATGGGCCAGGCCGGCGAAGCTGCGCAGGCCGGCGCCGAGGGCCGCCGGATCGGGCACGATCGGCAAGGCCGCCGCCACGGTCGCCAGCGCGTTGAGCAGGTTGGGGGGCGACTGCAGGCGCAGGTCGGCCACCTCGGCGATGTCCAGGATCCCGCCACGCCAGCGCGCGCGCAGGCGACCGTCGTCGAGCCAGACGGCCGCGCCGGCGGCCGCGTCGCCGAAGAGCAGGCGGGCGCCCTTGTGCGGCCAGGCCAGCGCCTCGGGGCAGCCGGTCCAGGTCACGAAGTGGCCGTCGTCGCGCACCTGGACGGCCAGCCGCGCCTTGGCCGCCGCGTACGCGGCCACGTCCGGGTAACGATCCAGGTGATCGGGCGCGAGGTTCAGCATCAGGCCCACCGCCGGCCGGAACCGGTCGAGCGTCTCGAGCTGGAAGCTGCTGCATTCGACCACGGGCCAGGCGTCGGCGGGCAACGAGTCGGCCACCGCGGACAGCGGCGTGCCGAGGTTGCCGACGGCGGGGCTGGTGTAGCCGGCCTCGCTCAGCGCATGCGCGAGCCAGGCGGTGGTGGTGGACTTGCCGTTGGTGCCCGTGACGGCGACGGCCGGGCAAACGAGGAACCGCGCCGCCCATTCGAGCTCGCCGGCCACCGGCACGCCCGCCTCGCGCAGGCGGACGAGCGCCGGGTGCGACAGCGCGACGCCCGGGCTCTGCACCACCGCGTCGATGCCGGCGGGGTCCAGCGTGTGCCAGCTCGGGCCGCAGACCACGTCGGCGAACACCTGCGTCGCTTCTGCGGCGAGGTCGTGTTCTTGCCAGCGCCGTTCGAGCCCGTCCGGCGTGTCGTCGTCGACGCCGATGACCCGCGCGCCGTGGCGAGCGAACAAGGCGGCGGCCGCCACGCCGCTGCGCGCCAGGCCGACGACCAGCACGGTGCGGTCCTTGACCCGCGGCGGCGTCACGACCGCGCCTCCGTCCAGCCCCACTGCGACGCCAGCGCTTCCAGCACGCGCTCCATGGCGGCCGAACGCGAGCCCTTGACCAGGATGCGGTCGCCGGCGCGGGTTTCGCCTTCGAGCAGCGCGGCGGCGGCGGCGTGGTCGGCGCAGGGCGTGACCGTGCCGCCGGCGTCACCGAAGCCCTCGGCCAGCGGCTGCGCCGCCGGGCCGACCGGCAGCAGGTGGTCGATGCCGAGCGCGGCGAGGTCGCGCCCGCAGGCGCGGTGCAGCGCGTCGGAATCGGCGCCGAGTTCGGCCATGTGGCCGAGCACCGCCCAGGTTCGCCCCGGGCCGGGAAGGTCGACGAGCATGCGTCCGGCCTGGCGCATGCTCTCGGGGTTGGCGTTGTAGCAGTCGTCGAGCACGAGGCGTCCGGCCAGGCGGCGCAGCGCCGCGCGGTGCGGCGACGGCTGGAAGCCGGCGAGGCCGCCGCGGATGGTCGCGTCGTCGAGGCCGGCCGCGCGCGCCGCGAGGATGGCCGCGCAGAGGTTCGCCGCGTTGTGACGACCGGGCAGCGGCACGGGCCAGCGGTCGCCGTCGAGCAGCAGCCAGCCGGGCGTGTGCGCGTCGCCGGCCTGCCAGTCCCAGCGATGATCCCCCGCTCGGTGTCCCCAGGACACCACCCGGCAGGTGGCGCGGACCCGCCAGCTGGCGAAGCCGGGGCTGTCGGCGTTCAGGATGGCGACGCCGTCGGAGGGCAACCCGGCGACCATCTCGCCCTTGCCCGAGATCACCTGCTCGAGGCTGCCGAACTCCTCGAGGTGCGCCGGCGCCGCGTTGGTGATCACGCCGATCCGGGGCCGGGCCAGCGCGGCCCGCGCGGCGATGTGGCCGACGGCCGAGGCGCCCATCTCGATGACGGCGTGGCGGTGGTCGGGCCGCAGGCCGAGCAGCGTCACGGGCACGCCCTCGCGGCTGTTCAGGTTGCCGCGCGTGGCGAGCACGGGGCCGGCGGCGGCGCAGACCGCCGCCAGCAGGTCCTTGGTCGTCGTCTTGCCGTTGGTGCCGGTCACGCCGATGACGAGCGCGGGCTGGCGCGCGCGCCACCAGGCGGCCAGGCACTCGAGCGCGGCCAGCGCCTCGCGCGCGACGAGCACGACGCCGCGCGCCGGCGCCGGCACGGGCAGGTCGAGCGCGCGCGCCGGGTCGTCCGGCCCGCCGGGGCCGGGCCCCACCAGGGCGTGGGCGCCTGCGGCCAGGGCCTGCGGCGCGAACTCGCGGCCATCGTGACGCGCGCCCCGCAGGCCGACGAAGAGCGTGCCCGAGGTGGCGGCCCGCGAGTCCAGCAACGCGCCGGCGAACGCGCCCGCAACGTCGTCGCCCGACGGCACGGTCCACCGGCCGTCGACAGCCTCGACCACGCCGAGCAGATGCCCATCGGCGCGCAGCGCCCGTGCGGCATCGGCCAGGGCGAAGGCGTGCGGCGCGTTGGAAGGTCCCTGCCGGTCAATCATCGTGGGTCTCCCGCGCGAGCCAGTCGCGCACGATCTGCCGGTCGTCCAGCGCGAGCACGCGACCCTGCACGAGCTGGTAGTCCTCGTGGCCCTTGCCGGCGATCACGACCACGTCCCGTGGACCGGCCGCCGCGAGGGCCGCGTTGATGGCCGTGCGGCGGTCGACGATCACCTCACGGCCGGCGGCTCGCGGTCGCGCGACGGCGTCGAAGCCGGCCGTGATCTCGGCGCAGATCGCGGCGGGGTCTTCGCTGCGCGGGTTGTCGGACGTGATCCAGGCGGCGTCGGCCAGTTCGGCCGCCACGCGGCCCATCAACGGCCGCTTGCCGCGGTCACGGTCGCCGCCGCAACCGAAGACCACGAGCAGCCGCCGGCCGCCAAGCTCGCGGCAGGCGCCGAGCACGGCCGCCAGCGCGTCGTGCGTGTGCGCGTAGTCGACCACCGCCAGCGCGTCTTGCGGCAACGGGAAGCGCTCGAGGCGTCCCGGCACCTGCGCGACCCGGGCCAGCGCCGCCGCGCACGCCTCGGGAGCGTAGCCGAGGGCCAGGCCGGACGCCAGCGCCGCCGTCAGGTTCTCGACGTTGAAACGCCCGACCAGCGGGCTGCGCAGCGCGATGGGAACACCGCGCCAGGTGAGCTCGAGCTCGGTGCCGGTCAGGCCGAGCCGCGCGCCGGTCACGCGCAGATCGGCCGCCACGGTCGCCGCCGGATCGGCGGCGAAGGTCACCGCGCGCGGCGCTGCGGCCGCCAGCGGCGCCAGCGCCGGATCGGCCGCGTTGATCACCGCGACGCCGGGCGCCTTGCCGCGGCGAGGTCCGTCCCGCAAAAGGTCCAGGATGCGGGCCTTGGCCGCGAGGTAGCGCTCGAGGTCGCCGTGGTAGTCGAGGTGGTCGCGGCCGAGGTTGGTCAGCACCGCCACGTCGAGGGCCAGCTCGCCGGGCCGGTCCTGATCCAGCGCGTGGGACGACACCTCCATCGCGGCCGCGGCGCAACCGGCCTTCACCATGCGCCCGAGCCAGTGGTACAGCACCGGGCCGCCGGGCGTGGTCAGCGGGGCCGGGGTCGACGCGTCGCCGTCATCGTAACGGATGGTCCCGAGCAGTCCGCAGGCGCCGCACAGATGCCCGAGCATGGCCTGCAGCAGGAACGAGGTCGTGGTCTTGCCGTTGGTGCCGGTCACGCCGGCCACGGTCAGCGCAGCGTCGGGCCGCCCCTCGAGTTCCCGTGCCAGACGGGCCGGCAGCCCCCGGGTGCAGGGGGCCGTCACCCAGGCGACGGGAGGCGAAGGATGAAGGGCGGCCCGGACCTCCGCGAGGCGCGCCTGGTCGACGGCCACGGCCGCGGCGCCGGCCGCGACCGCCGCCGCCACGTGGGCATGGCCATCCTGACCGTGGCCGGCGACGGCCACGAACAGCGAACCGGCCACGACCTGGCGCGAATCCTCGACCACGGACGTGATCGGCACGCGCGCGTCGCCCTCGAGGCCCAGTTCGGGCCAGGGCGCGCACAGCGCCTCGAGCGACCGGCTCAGCGCCATGGGTCGCCCATGCGCACGAGCAGGCCCGCGTCGGTCAGGCGCTCGCCCGGCGGCGGCTCCTGCTGGCGCGCGTAGCCGACGCCGGTGATGCGCACCGGCACGCCGAGGCGCGCCGCCAGCTCGCGCACCTCGCGGTTGCTCAGGCCCCGCACGTCGGGGCTCGCCTGCTGCTGGTCGCCGACCGCTGCGGCCACCGTGAGCGTGACCTCGGCGCCGGGCACGAGCAGGCTGCCGGCGGCCGGCACCTGCTGCACCACCCGCCCCGACCGCTCCCCGCCCCGCACCTCGAGCCCGGCTTGCCGCAGGCGCACGGCCGCGCGCGCGCTCGACAGCAGCACCACGTCCGGCACCTGCACGCGCTCGGGCTCGGCGTCCAGCACGAGCCGCTCGCTCTGGTGGTCCACATCGGTCAACCAGGCGGTCGTGCGGCGGATGTCGTCGACGATCGCGGCGAACAGCGGCGTGGCGCTGCGCGAAGCGAAGTGGTGCGCGCGGTCGGGTTCGTCCAGCACCGCGACGACCACCAGGCGCGGCGCCTCCAGCGGCAGCATGCCGATGAACGTGGCCGAGTGCAGGCCGTCGGCATAGCCGCGCCCGGGCGCGGCTTTCTGCGCCGTGCCCGTCTTGCCGCCGATCGTCACCCACGACCGCGCCGCCAGGGTGCCCGTGCCCTCGCGCACCACGCGGCCCATGGCCTCGCGCAAGAGAACGTCCAGCCCGCGCGGCATCACCTGGCGCAGCGGTTGCGGCGGCACCGTGCGCAGCGTCGCGCCGTCGGGACCACGCACCTCGCTGTAGAAGCGCGGCGCCATCAAGGTGCCGCCGTTGGCGACCGCCGCGGCGGCCATGCCCAGCTGCAGCGGCGTGGCGGAGATCTCCTGGCCGATCGCGAGCGTCGCCTGCGAGCGGGCCGACCACGCCGCCGGCGGCGCCAGCCTGCCGTCGTTCTCCGCGGGGTACGGCGCGCCGGAGCCGCGGCCGAAGCCGAAATCCAGGAGCGCCCGGTGCATCTCGTCGCGCGACAGGTTGGCCACCGCGCGCGCGAACCAGACGTTGCTCGAGAACTTGAACGCGTCCATGAACGTGAGCCGGCCGTAACGCTTGCCCGCCGCCTCGCGCAGGGTCATGCCGTCGAGCTGGTTCTGCGAGCAGTCGTAGACCGTGGCCGTGTCGATCGCGCCGCGCGTCAAAAGCGCGGCGGCCGTAAAGATCTTGAAGACCGAGCCGGGCTCGTACGCCGCGGTCAGGTTGCGATCGGACCAGCAGGCGAGGTCGCTGACCGAACGTTCGCGCGTGGCGACCTGCGGCCAGCTCGCCGAAGCCAGCACGTCGCCTGTGCGCGGCTCGACGACCAGCACCGAACCAGCGCGCGCCCCGGTCGCCTTCACCGATTCGGCGAGCCGGGATTCGCAGATCTCCTGCAGGTCGGCGTCCAGCGTCAGCACGACGTGGTGACCGTGCCGCACCGGCTCGACGACGACCTCGCCGTGGTCCTGGCCCAGGACGCCCGAACGCACGCGCATCGCGCGACCCGCCCGGCCGCTGAGGAACTGGTCGAGGCTCCGCTCGAGGCCGGTCTGGTGGACCGTGCCTTTGGGCTCCACGCGAAAGAACCCGAGCAGCGCCGCCCCCAGCCCGTCGAGCGGGTACACGCGGCCGATCTGCTCGTCCACGGTCACGGCGGCGAATCGTCGCAACCGCCGCTGCTGGTCCTGGTCGAGGAACGCCTGACGCGCGAGCACCGTATGATCGCCCGCCGCGGCCTTCAGCTGGCGACGGACTTGGGACGGGTTCAGGTCCAGCACGTCGGCGAGCGTCTCGACCAGCGCCTCGCGATCACGCACCCGGGATGTGGCCACGCCCACCTGGAACGAGCTGACGGTCAGGGCGAGCGGCCGACCCGCACGGTCCAGCAGGTCGCCACGACGCGGCGTGATGGTCCGGGCCTCCAGCCACTGCCGCTCGGCCGCCTCGCGGTGCTTCTCGTGCTGGAACACCTGGACCTGCACCAGCCGCGCCGACAGCACGGCCGCCACCAGCAGGCAGCTCCAGCGCACGATCACGAGGCGACGGCCCTCGGCCATGGCTCAACGCCTTTCCTGGGCGGCGCTGGCCGTCGGCACCGGGTCATGCGCGGCCAGGCGGCGCCACGGACGCGTGCCGGTGCCCGCGCCGGCATCGCGGTAGGAGACGAGGATCGCGCCCGGCGCGGTCTCGCTCACCAGGCCGAGTTCGCGCTGGGCACGGCGCATGATCGTCTGGCGGGAGGATTCGGTGTTCCAGCGCACGGCCAGCATGGCGCCCCTGGCGTCCAGGTTGTGGCAGGTGCGCGCGAGGTCCTGGACCTCGCGACGCAGGCCGGTGACCTCGTTGCCCAGCCTGATGCCGGCGGCCATCAGCGCGGTCATCAGCACGGCCGCCACCAGCAGGCGATTGCGGTCGCGCGACGCGGCGCGGCGGTGCGCCATGGACATGGCCAGCGGACGGATCGACGACGACAGGCCGGTCATGCCGGACTCCTTCCGGTACGAGGCAGGATCTGGGCCGCACGCAGGCGGGCGCTACGCGCGCGGGGATTGGCGGCGGTCTCGTCGGGATCGGCCTGCACCGCCCGGCGCGTCAGCACCGTGAGCCTCGCCCGATGGCCACAAAGGCAATCCGGCAGGCGGGGCGGGCAAAGGC
>CAZVWL010000080.1:0-11685 GCA_964630845.1 uncultured Fibrobacteraceae bacterium | reverse complement strand
CCTCGCCGACCGGCTCGGCGTCTCGGTGGAGATCCCCGTCGACAAGGCCGGCGCCGACATCCTCGTGCTGCACAACGCCGGCGAGTTCCTCACCTGGCCGGAGAACCTGCAGGCCTTCGCCCTGATCTTCGCCGCGGCCGGCCTCGACTGGACCCTTTCGAGCGACCTCGCCGGCTACGACTCGGTCAACTACGGCCTCTTCTACGACGACGTGCAGCTAGCGCGCGTGGCGCACGCGCACGCCGAGGCCGCCCGGCGGCTGGGCGTGCGGCGGGTGGTGGTCGGCGAGTGCGGCCACGCCCACAAGGCGGCGATCGCGGTCGGCGACCGCGTCTGGCTCGGCGACCATAACTTGCCGCGCGAGAGCTGCTTCACGCTGCTATCTCAGATTCTACGCGAGGGCCGCATCAAGCTGGACCCCGCCCGCAACGACTTCCCCGTCACCCTGCACGACCCCTGCAACGTGGTGCGCAGCATGGGCGTCGTGGCGCCCCAGCGCGAGGTGATCCGCGCCGCGTGCCCCCAGTTCCGTGAGATGACCCCGCATGGCGTGGACAACTACTGCTGCGGCGGCGGCAGCGGTTTTGCGGTCATGGACTCGCTGAATTTCCGCGACTGGCGGCTGGTGGTGGCCGGCCGCAAGAAGTTCGCGCAGGTGCTCGGCGCGTTCGCGCCGGAGATCGACGACACCAGCCGGCCCAAGTACGTGTGCGCGCCTTGCTCCAACTGCAAGGGGCAGATCCGCGACCTGTTCAGCCATTACGAGGCCTGGCCGCGGGTCAAGCTGCACTACGGCGGGCTGGTCGAGCTCGTGGCCAACGCGCTGGTCGGCGTGCCGGCGGGGTTCCTGGACTGGGACGAGGTCGACGCGCTTTACTCCTAGCGCCGCGCGCCAAGGTCAGTCGGCAAGGCGCGACGCCGGCATCACCCGGCCGGACTGGAAGAGGGTCAGGCCCGTCGCCGGCCCGTCGCCGGGCGGCAGGTCGAACTCGATCTGGGCTTCGACCACCTTCAGGAAGAACCGGGCCGGCGACAGCGGGAAGATCTCGAAGGCCGGCTGGCCGGTGGCCTGCGCGACGAGCTGGTCGCCCTGCCGCGTCACGGTGATCACGAACGACGGCGCCAGCTCGTAGCGTCCGAGGTACCGGTCCAGGCTGTCAGGGTCCAGCGTGATGGCCGTCAACACGACCGGCTGCTCGTCGGTCAGGCGGGCGAATTCGGGCTCGCTGTTCAAGGCGCGCATGGTCATGCCGCGCACGGTGCCGTCCTCGGCGAGGTCGATCGTGAAGTGGCTGAACGAGCCCTCGTAGAAGAACGCCGTGGGCGACATGGGCCGGGCCTGGAGCTTCGCCGCGCCGGAACGCTGCGTGAAGAGCTTGCCGTCCTCGAAGATCACGGTGCGCGTCGTGGTGGGGTCGATGCGGTAGACGCCGGCGTAACGCTGCAGGACCTCGGGCTCGACGGCGACCTCCTGCGGTCGCCAGGGCTTGCCCATGGCCAGAAGGGCGATCTCGGTGGCGATGCGGCTCGGTTGCGACGGCCCGCCGGCGCTGTTGGTCAGGATGGCGACGAAGACCCGCTCATCGGGCGCGCAGATCGTCTCGCTCAAAAAGCCGTTGATGCCGCCGCCGTGGGAGATCAGCCGGCTGCCTTGCCACTGGCCGACCACCCAGCCGTATCCGTACCCCGTGCGGCCGCCGTCCAGGAGCAGGTACTCGGTCCAGGCCCGCTGGAGGGTCGCGGCATCGATGAGCCGGCCCGAACGCAGGGCCGCGTCCCAGCGGGCGAGGTCGTCCACGGTCGAGAGCATGGCGCCGGCGGCGTAGGGCTGGGTCATGCTGAGGTAGGCGGCCTGGCGCCAGCCGCCGTCGGGGTCGGGCTCGTAGCCCGGAACCCGGCGCGGGATCACGCGCTCGTGGCGGTCGGCGAAGGTCGTGGCCATGCCGGCGACGTCGAAGATGCGGCGCTGCAGGAACGCGGCCCAGGTCTCCCCCGTGACCTGCTCGATGATCGCGCCCAGCAAGAAGTAACCCGCGTTGTTGTAGACCCAGCGCGAACCCGGCGCGAAGAGCATGGGGTCGTCCTTGAAGCGGTCGATCATCTCGGAAACGGTGTAGTCCTTGCGGATCAGCTCGCCGAACTGCGCCTGGTCGGTGTAGCTCTGGATGCCGGAGGTGTGGGTCAGCAGGTGCTCGATGGTGATCGTCAGGCCGTGCGTCGGGTAATCGGGCAGGAACGTCTCGATGCGGTCGGTGAGCGCCAGCTTGCCCTCCTGTTCGAGCATCAGGATCGCCACGGCGGTGAACTGCTTGGTGACCGAGCCGATGCGCAGGACCATGTCCGGGGCCATGGGGACCTGCAGCTCGAGGTCGGCCAGGCCGTAGCCCTCGCGCAGCACGGTGCGGCCGTCGCGCATCACGATGACCGTGGCGCCGGGGGCGTCGGCGGGGTAGGCGGCGCGCAGCATGGTGTCGATCTCGCGCGCCAGGGCCTGGTCCTGGTCGGCTTGTGACGAGGCGGCGGCGGCGGTGGCCAGCACGAGCAGCAGGGCGATGGTGGCGAAACGGCGCATGGCTAACGATCCTCCGGAACGAGGCACCGGTGCGGGTCGACGAGCATCGAGGGTATCAGGTAAACAGACGCGCGGGGAAGGCGCAAGGTTACGGCTGGGCCGGCTCTGAGGAAGGTCTGGAGACTGGAGCGGGCTACGAGGCTCGAACTCGCGACCCTCAGCTTGGGAAGCTGATGCTCTACCAACTGAGCTAAGCCCGCTCCCGAGGCGAGAATCTCGCACAGGCGCGCCGTGGCGTCAAGGCCGGTCCAGCAGCGCGAGGCCACGCTCGACCATTTGCGACAGCGCCGCAACCACGGCGTCCTCTGCCGGCGCCCCCGCCTCCTGCACCTCCAGGCGGCGGAACCAGGTCCGCTGCCGCTTGGCGTACTGGCGGGTGGCCAGCGTGATGGCCGGGACGAGCTGGTCGGGCGTCAGGCGGCCTTGCAGCAGGCCGACGATCTCGGCGTAGCCGAGGCTGCGCAGGCCGGGGCAATCCGCGGGGTGCTCGGCCAGCAGGCCACGGGTTTCCTCGACCCAGCCGGCCGTGAGCATGGCCTCGACCCGGCGCCGGATGCGCGCGTCGAGGTCGGCCACCGGGCGTTCGAGGCGCACCAGCGGCACGGCGAGGCCGAGGGCCGGATCGGGCGACTGGCCGCGGGCCAGGTCGCTGGCTGGGCGCCCAGCCAGGCGGCTGATCTCCAGGGCGCGCGCGCGCCGGTAACGGTCGTGCGGGTGCAGGCGCGCGGCGGCGGTGGGGTCGACGCGGGACAGTTCCTCGGCCAGCGCCTGGTCGTCCAGCGTGGCGATGTCGGCCCGCACCTCGGCCAGGCGCTGCGGATGGTCGGACGGCAGCGTGAACAATCCATGCGTGACCGCGCGCAGGTAGAAGCCCGCGCCGCCGACGAGCACGGGCAGCTTGCCACGGGCGGTGATCTCGAGCCAGCAGGCGGCGAAATCGTCGCGGAAGCGCTGGGCCGAGTAGGTCGCGGTCGGCGCCAGGAAGTCGACCAGGTGGTGCCGGCACGCCGCCTGCTCGGCGGCCGTCGGCTGGGCGGTGCCGATGCGCAGGCCATGGTACACCTGGCGGCTATCCAGGGAGATGACCTCGATGGGGTATCGCCGCGCGAGGTGCAGCACGAGGTCGGTCTTGCCGACGCCGGTGGGGCCGACGAGGGCCGGGCAGAGGCGGCGTCGCGCGCCGTCGGTGCACCCGTCAGCGGCGGCCAAACCGTCGCTCCAGTTCCTCGAGGGTGAACTGGATGAGCGTCGGGCGTCCGTGCGGGCAGGACAGCGGCTGGTCGGTGGCGAAGAGCTGGTCCACCAGGCTCTGCATCTCCGGCAGGGTCAGCGGCTCGCCCGCGCGCACGGCGCCGTGGCAGGCGAAGGACGCCAGCAGGTCGGCGTGCTGCTCGTCGCGGGGGGTGTGCTCGCGGCCGAGGTCGTCGAGCATGTCCAGCAGCAGGCGTCCTTCCTGCCAGTTCTTCAGGCTCGACGGGATCCCCTGCACGAGGATGGACTGGCCGCCGAACGGTTGCACGAGGAAGCCGAGCGTCTCCAGCTCCTGGCGATGCTGCTGGAACGCCTGCAGCTTCAACGGCGAGAGGTCGAGGTGGGCCGGGAAGAGAAGCTGCTGCGTGGGCAGCGAGCGCCCCTCGCCGCCGATCGCCCGGCGCGCCTGGTTGTACAGGATGCGTTCGTGGCTGTTGTGCTGGTCGATGATCACCAGGCCGCCGCGGATCTGCGTCACGATGTAGGTGCGGTGCAGCTGCCAGAACGGCGCCGGGTGATGCGCGGCGACCTCGTCGAGCAGCGGCGGCGCGCCGGCGGCGGCCTGCGGGTCATCGGCACGCATGGCGGCCGCGCCGAACAACTCCCCCTGTCCGGCCGGCACGCCGCGATGCTCGTAGCCGGCCGAGCCCCCGCGCTGGAAATGGCTCCGCAAGGCGTCGGCCGCGTCGCCGCCGGGCGCCTGCCCGCCCCAGCGTCGACCGTCGAAGCCCGGCAAGGGGCCGACGTCCGGCGCGTCCGGCAGCGAGGGTTCGGTGGTGGGGCGCAGGTGCGCGGCGTCGCGCAGGCTGAGCCCCTCTTCGATGGCGCTCTTCAACAGGCCGTAGACCTGCCGTTCCAGCAGGAGGCGCACCTCGGTCTTGGCCGGGTGTACGTTGACGTCGACCTCGCCGGCCGGCAGCTGCAGGAACACGACCACGACCGGGTGCTTGCCCGGCGGCAGCGCCTCCCGGTACGCCTGGCCGATCGCGTGCGAGAGCGCGGGGCTCTCGACCGGCCGCCGGTTGACGTAGATGAACTGCTGCTCGCGGTTGCCGCGGGACCAGGTCGGCCGCGAGGCCAGCCCGGCGACGGCAAAGCCGCCCGCCTCCTTCTCGAAGCGCGCCAGGTGATCGCTCACCGCGCCGCCGAGCAGGTCGCGCACGCGGCCCGGCAGCGAGGTGGTCGGCATCAGGTCGACAAGGACACGGTCGTCCTCGCGCAGCGTCCAGCGCACCTGCCAGTGCGCGAGCGCCAGCACGGTGACCATGCGTACGACCGCGCGCGACTCGGCCTGCGCGGTCTTCATGAACTTGCGGCGGGCGGGCGTGTTGTAGAAGAGGTCGGCCACCGTCACGGTGGTGCCGCGATTGCGGGGCGCGGGTTCACGCCGGACCATGGCCCCGCCGTCCAGCTCGATGAGCCCGCCGACGGGTTCGGCCTCGCAGCGGCTGACGATCTTCAGGCGGCTGACCGAGGCGATGCTCGCGAGGGCCTCGCCGCGGAAGCCGAAGCTGCCGACGCGCATGATGTCGGCGGCCGAGGCGATCTTGCTCGTGGCGTGCCGCTCGCACGCCAGCGGCAGCTCGCGGAACGGGATGCCGTGGCCGTTGTCCTCGATGGCCAGGCGCACCAGGCCGCCTTCGCTCATGCTGACGGCGATGGTGGTGGCGCCGGCGTCCAGGCTGTTCTCGCAGAGCTCCTTGACGATCGACGCCGGCCGCTCGATGACCTCGCCGGCGGCGATGCGATCGATCGTCGCGTTGTCGAGCACGCGGATCGGGGCGGGCAGGTCGACCATGGCGTCAGGCTCCGCGGGGCTGCAGGCGAACTTCGTTGCGGGGTCGAAGCGCCAGGATAGGCTGCGGCCGGCGGCGCGTCAACGAGGGGGCGTCGGGTCAGGCATCGAGACGTGAACAGACGCGCTCGAGCAGGCTCTCGGCCGTGCCCGAACTCGCCGGGTAAGCGACCCGTGCGGCCGACACGGCGAGGTCGGGATCGCCGCTGATGTCGCGCAGCGCTTGCTGCAGGCGGACCTGCACGCGGTCCAGGCGCTGCACGTCCTCGGGCACGAGCACGGCCAGGCAGCCCTCATCGACCAGCGGGTACAGGCGGTCGGAGATGCGCAGGTGGGTGGACAGGCGGCGACCTGCGGCCTGCAGGAGGTCATGCAAGCGTTCCGGCGGCAGCGCCGGGCGCAGCAGCACCAGGCCGCAGACGTTGTGGTATCGGTCGCAGCGGTCCAGCTCGCGGCGCAGATCTTCCAGCAGGCGATCGCGGCCCAGCTGGGGCGCCGTGGCCGGGCAACCGGCGGCCGGGCGTTCGATGTCGACGACCACGGGCAGGATGTCGCGCGTCAGGTCGATCGCGTCGGGCACGGCGCGCCGCACGCTCGCGGCCAGCGGCTGGACGAGTTCGGCGTCGAGCGTCGTGAACACCTGGCCGTCGAGCACGTGCTGTCGCTGCTTGCCGAGCAGCACGAGGCCGGGCGCGGCGGTGCCGGGGTTGCTGACCGCGGCCAGCACGCTGAGCGTCTCGGTGCCCGTCTCCAGGGTGGTGATGCGCCAGCCGTCTTGCGCCGCGCTGCGCAGCAGGCGGGCCAGCTGGGGCAGCCAGGCCGCGTCCGCGGGCACGTTGCCGCCGGCCAGGCGGGGCGGGTCCACGTCGACGTTCGCGACCGCCGCGCCGTAGCGGGCCCCGGCCAGCTGCAGCGCCGCCGCGCAGATCCGCTCGCCGAGCTGCCCCACGGTGCCGTCGTGCTCGTTCAGGGCGAGCAGGCAGGCGGAGAGGTCGGCCAGGCGATCGGCGCGCCAGTGCTGGCGCCGCTGCGCGAGCTGGTCCACGAGCAGCCGTTCGAGCAGGAAGACCATCTCGCCGGCGAGCGCGTGAAACCCGTGGGCCGTGCGCGAATGGCGGAAGTGCACGGCGAGCCCCGCGCGCACCGGTTCGCGACCGACCGGCAGGTAGAAGACGGTCAGCGGCTGCCGGTCGGCGTGTTCGAGGTCGACCTGCCGGGCCACCAGCGGCAAGCCCGTGGGCAGGACCTCGAGCCAGGCCGGGTTGTGCAGCGGCTCGTACCAGTGGCCGCCGCCGCCGTCGGGCGTGTTCTCGCAGGCGAGCAGGCTGCCGTCCTCGCAGGGGACCACGAGCGCGACGCGCACCGCGTCGGCGGTGACGGCCAGGGCCTGGCACCAGTCGACGAGCATGGCCGGCAGATCGTCGCGACCGGCCGCCAGGCGGCGCAGCTGCTGCTCGGTGAGGTCGAAGATGCGGCTGGTGCGTTCCTGCTGCAGGAGCTGGACGCCGTGCAGGATGCGGGACAGTCGCGGCGCGAGGTCGTCCATCAAGGCGCGGGCGTCGTCGCCCAGCGCCGCCTCTCCCGCCTGCGTCGAGATGTTGACCACGCCGAGCAACTGCCCCTCGTGCACGAGCGGCGTCGAGACGGCGCTGGTGATGTCCGGCCGGTCGCGGCGACGGCGTGACGGCCCCTGCGCGCCGGTGACCAGCTCGGCCTGACGCGTGCGGGCCACGCGGCCGGCGATCCCCTCGCCCAGCTTGACGCGGGTGCCGTGCAGGGTGCCTTCGCTCAGCCCCGTCGCGTAGGCGATGTACAGCTCGGCGCTGGCCTCGTCGAAGAGCATGATCGAGCCGCCGCTGGCGGACGCCGCCTGCGTGGCGAGGTCGAGCAGGCGCCTGAGGATCGTGTCGCCGGCCAGGGCGTCTTCCAGGCTGGCGAGCGTGGCCTGGATGGTGTCGGTCTCGCGGGCGATCGCCGAGAGGTCGGGCCGCGGCAGCGGCGCGCGGTCACGCGATGGCGTCCGCGCCCGCAGTTCGGTCAGGCGCGCGCGCAGGTCCGTGGTGGTCACCGTGCCGAGGCCCCGAGCCTGGGCGCCGGCGGCGAGGTCGGCGACGAAGGTCGCCGGGCCGTCCGGCAGCACCACGAGCGGCGTGCTGCCGTTGGGGATCACGAGCAGGTCGAGCGACGGCACCACCGCCAGCCCCATGATCTCGGCGATGGCCGTGCCGAGGGCCGCGGCGGTGGGGTCGATCACCCCCAGGATGTCGAGGTCGTCGCGAGCGCCCAGGTCGGCCAGCAGCGGCATCTCGGCCGCGCCGGGGGCGCCCAGGACGATCGCCAGACGGTCGCTCATGATCACGCCTCACGTTGCAGGTCAACCCTGCTTTCTGCTTCGGCCACCGGCAACGGGGCTTGAGTCCGGCCTCAATCGGCGGTTTCCGGGTCGAGCTGACGCTTGATCCGGACCAGCCACATGAACGCCTCGACCGGCGAGACGGTTTCGAGGTGGAGCGATCGTAACGCCGAGAGCGCGTCCCGCTCGTGGTCGTGGAACAGGCTCAGCTGGGCCGGGGTGCCGGGTCGATCGGCCGCCAGCGAGGCCCCGTCGGCCACCGGGGCGGGCAGGCCGGCCGCCGCGCTGCGGGGCGCCTCCCGCGTCAGGAACTCGAGCACGCCCTCGGCCCGCCGCAGGACCGGTTCGGGCACGCCCGCGAGGCGGGCGACGTGAATGCCGTAGCTCTTGTCCGATCGCCCCGGGCCGACGTGGTGCAGGAAGATGATCTTGCCCTCCCATTCGCGGACCTCGAGCTGCAGGTTGACCAGGCCGGTCAACGTGTTCGCGAGCTCGGTGAGTTCGTGATAATGCGTGGCGAAGATGGTACGGGGCCGCGGACCGAGCGGCGCGGCCAGGTGCTCGGTGATGGCCCAGGCGAGCGAGAGCCCGTCGTAGGTGGACGTGCCGCGCCCGATCTCGTCCAGGATCACCAGGCTGCGGCGGCTCATCTGGTGCAGGATGTGCGCGGTCTCGCTCATCTCCGCGTAGAAGGTCGACTCGCCGCGGGCCAGGTTGTCGCTGGCCCCCACCCGGGTGAAGATGCGGTCGGTCCAGCCGATGCGCGCCGCCGTGGCCGGCACGTGGCTGCCGGCCTGGGCCAGGAGCACGATCAGCGCCGTCTGGCGCAGGTAGGTGCTCTTGCCGCCCATGTTGGGGCCGGTCAAGAGGATCAGCTGCCGCCGGTCGCCGTCCAGCACGGTGTCGTTCGGGATGAAGTCGCGCTCGGCCAGCAGCTGCTCGATCACCGGGTGCCGGCCTGCGGTGATGGCCAGTTCGCAGGCATCGTCGCATTCGGGGCGGCAGTAGCCGCGCTCCTCGGCCAGCGCCGCGAAGGCGGCCATCACGTCGATGCGGGCGATCCGCTCGGCGGCGATGACGACCTCGCCGTGGCGGGCGGCCGCGGCCTCCAGCAACCTGGTGTAGCAAGTCACCTCGAGCGACTGCGCGCGCTCTTCGGCGTCGAGGATCGTGGCCTCGGCCTGCTTGAGCTCCGTCGTCACGAACCGGCTCGAATTGACCAGCGTCTGCTTTTGCTCGTAGCCGGGGGGAACCTTCTCCAGGTGCTTGCGCGTGATGTCGAAGTAATAACCGAAGACCTTGTTGTAGCCGACCTTCAGCGAGCTGATGCCGGTGCGCTCGCGCTCGCGCTGCTGCAGGCCGGCCAGGAATCCGCGGGTGTCGCGGGCGACGGCCCGGCAGCGGTCGAGCTCCGGGTCGACGCCATCGCGGATGTAGCCGCCCTGGCGCACGGTGGCCGGCGGGTCGTCGGGCAACGCGGCGAGCAGGTCACGGCCGAGGTCGTCCAGCGCGGGGATCTGGTCGGACCATGCCCGGACGGGGTGGTCGAGCGGGCCGGCCCCCGCGGTCTCGCGCAAGGCGACGGCGGCCACCAGCCCCTGGCCGAGCTGGCGCAGCTGACGCGGGCCGATGCGGCCGGCGGCCGCCCGCGCCCCGAGCCGTTCGAGGTCCCCCACGTCCTGCAGCCGGGCGCGCAACTCGCTCCGCCATGCTTCGCGGCTTCGGAGGCCGTCGACGCCCTCGTGCCAGCGGGCCAGTTCGGCGAGGTCGGTCAGCGGTTCGGCCAGCCGTTCCTCGAGCAGGCGGCGGCCGGACGCGGTCACCGTGCGGTCGACGTGGTGCACCAGCGTGCCCGGTCCGCGCTCCCCGCGAAAGCTGCGGAAGATCTCGAGGTTGCGCAGGGTCTCGGCGTCCAAGAGCAGGCGGTCGCCGCGGGCCTGGAATCGCAGGCTGGTGACCTGGGCCGGGCGCTGCATCACGAGGCTCGTCAGGTAGCGCAGCAGAGCGCCGGCGGCCGACACGGCCAGCTCGCGCGCCTCGTCCTCGAGGCCGAACAGCCCCAGGGTCGCCACCTGGAAATGGTCGAGCAGCGTGCGGCGCGCGAACGCGGGGTGAAACCAGGTGTCGCTGACCTGGTTGATCACGACGCCGGGCAGCGACGACCGCAAGGCGACGAGCCCGGCGGTCGGCTCGCCCTCGCGCAGGATCACCTCGCGCACGCGGTGGCGCTCGCAGAGCGCGGCCAGAGCGACCGTTTCCTGGCCGCAGCGGAACGAGCCGGTCGTCGCGTCCAGCAGCGCCCAGCCGGCGGGCTGCGTGACGTCGGCCTGGTCGAGGCGCGCGCCCACGCCCGGCGCGAGGTAGGCCAGGCAATAGCGGCCGCTGGCGCCGGCGACGAGTTCGGGCGCGGTCGCCGTGCCCGGGCTGATGACCTCCACGACGTCCCGTTTGACCAGACCCTTGGCCGCGGCGGGGTCTTCGATCTGCTCGCAGATCGCCACCGTGAGGCCGGCCTCGAGCAGCCGCGCGAGGTAGGTGTCCAGCGCGTGGTGCGGCACGCCGGCCAGCGGCACGGGGTGCTCGCTATCCTTGTCGCGGCTGGTCAGGGCGACGCCCGCGGTGCGTGCGAGGACCTCGGCGTCCTCGAAGAACGTCTCGTAAAAATCGCCCATCCGGTAGAGCAGGATGGCGTGCGGGTGGCGGGCCTTCAGCTCGAGGTACTGCACGAGCATCGGCGTCAGGCGCCCGCCATCGGCGCGTCGGGCCGGCTTCGACTGGTCGTCCCGGGGCGCCATCATTCGCCGCTCTCGGTCACGAATCCTTCCAGGCCGTGGGCGCGGGCCAGGCGCCGCGCCTCGGTCTGGGCCTGGACCCGGCTGACGAAATCGCCGGTCATCACCCGGAACAGCGGCTGGCCGAGGTCGTCGGCGACCTGCACCAGACGCAGATCCGGAATCTCGCGCCGCCAGCGATTGATGAACTGCAACGCGAGCGCGCGGTCCTGGAACGCCGCGATCTGCACCGCGAAGCGGCCCGGGCTTGTGGCCGGCATCGGCTCGTCGTCGATCGGCGCCGTCTCGACCGGCGGGGGGGCGTCGAGTTCCTCCTGCTGCCGGCGCTGCTGCTCGAACACCTCCATCGCCGCCAGCGTGCCCGGATGATCGCGCATCAAACGCGCGGCGAGGTCGCGCGCCTCGATGTCTCGTCCGAGCTGGCGCAACGCGTGCCAGCGGCCGGCGAGCAGGTCGGGTCTGGCGGCGGGGTCGACCCTGCGCTCGGCCAGCTCGAAGTAGTTCAGGGCCAGCTCGACGTCGCCGGTCTCGAGGCCGAGGCGGCCGAGCATGGTCCGCGCGGCGGAGAACGCGGGGTCATCCGGACGGACGGAGGCGAGCATCTCGCGCGCCCGCTGCAGGTCGCCAGCCGCGCGCAACGCCTGCCCAGCCAGCAGGTAGACATCGCCGGGCAGGTCGGCCGACGGCAGATCCAGCAGCGGTTTGAGCAGCGGCCAGGCCAGGTCGGGGCGCTGCCGGGCGAGCGCGATGGCGGCGCCGTCCAGACCGGCCTGCACGCGCAGGCTGACCGACGACTGGCGGTCGCGCACGGTCTGCATGGCGAGGTCGATCGCCTGGTCGGGATCGGTGCTCAGCCGCTGCTGCCACAGCCTGACCTCGGCAAGACCACCGCCGTCGCCGGAGGCGGCGGCCAGGGCTTGCC
>CAZVWL010000079.1:0-11689 GCA_964630845.1 uncultured Fibrobacteraceae bacterium | reverse complement strand
GGCGGTTCGAGGCCGACGGTCGCGACACGTGGCTCGTGGTCTCGGTGCGGTTCTGGG
Organism: uncultured Fibrobacteraceae bacterium; assembly: GCA_964630845.1. Lineage (GTDB taxonomy): Bacteria > Krumholzibacteriota > Krumholzibacteriia > LZORAL124-64-63 > LZORAL124-64-63 > Glo-17. Next base: position 11,632 of record CAZVWL010000079.1, on the reverse strand, counting down.
ACGGACTCTGAGCCGGAAAGGCGGCCGCGACGTGGTGACCTTCGCGTACGACACGGATGACCTCCTGGTCTGCCAGGCCATGCCCGGCGGCGACCGCAACTTCTCGTACATCGTGGCCGACCCCGCCGACCGCCACGCCGTCGTCGTCGATCCCGGCTTCCATGCGCCCGGCCTGGCGGCGCTGTGCCGCGAGCTGAAGGTGCAACCGCGGGCGATCCTCGTCACGCACGGCCACCGCGACCACTGGGGCGCGGCGGTCGAGCTGTCGACCCTGCTCGCCTGCCCGATCCACGCCGCCGACCCGCAGGCGGTGCCCGGCGCCCAGCCGCTCGTCGACGGCCAGCGCCTGGCGCTGGGCAAGCTCGAGGTCACGGTCATCGCCACGCCCGGCCACTGCCCCGACCACCTCGCCTTCCTCATGCGCGACGCCCTGTTCGTGGGCGATCTGCTCTTCTGCGGCAAGGTGGGCGGCACCGGCCGGCAGTTCGCCGGCTCGAGCGCGAGCCAGCAGTGGGACTCGCTGCAGCGCCTGCTCAAGACGCTCCCCCGCGAGACGCGCGTGTTCCCGGGCCACGACTACTACGGCGGCTACGGCAACATGCGCATGACCTCGCTGGGCTACGAGTACTTCTACAACCCGTTCCTGCTGGTCGATAACCTCGAGCAGTTCGAGGCCCTCAAGGCCAACTGGCCCAGCTACAAGCAGAAACACGGGATCCGCTGATGGCGCGCGTCGACCCCCGCCACCAGGCAGCCTGGCGGCGTCTGGCCGCGGCCATGCTGCTGACGGTGCCGGCAAGCCTACTGACCCTCGTGACCGGCGCCGCCGGGGCCGCGGCCGTGCCGATGGCGATCCTCTGGACGTTGACCTGGGTGGCTGGCGCGCGTTTCTGCCTGCTGGGCGCCCGCCGCCCGCGCGCCTGGACCATCACGCTCGTGATCGTGTGGTCGGCCGTGCTCACCGGCGTCAAGCCGCTGTTCGTGCTGGCGATGATCGTCGGCCTGGAGTTCATGCTGCGCCGCCAGGCCAGCCTGCGCCTGCTCGAGGGCCGTCGCAAGCGGCAGGTGTTCCTGCTGAGCGGCCCCTTGGCGGTGCTCTCGCTGGCGTGCGGATTCTCGCGGCCCGAAGGCGTCGTAGGCGACGCGTTGCTCATGGCGCGCACGGGTGTGCAGGCGTTCTGGGTGGCGTCGCTGCTCACCCTGCTGATCGGTCTGCGCCTGCACTTCCTGAGGTTGCGGGCCAAGCTGACGGTCACCGGGATCCTGCTCGGCGTCATCCCACCCATGCTGCTGGCCGTGTTCGGGCTGCTGCTGCTCTACGGCACCCTGGGCGGCAGCCGCGCCAACCGCGCGCGCGACGTGCTGCAGGAGTGCGCCCGTGCCTACCACGAGGATCGCCAGCCCACGTTGCTGACGGCCGCGCCCATCGGCTGGGACGAACGGCGCCCCGACCTCGGACCCGCCTGGGCGCCGGAATTGATGGCGGCGTTGCGGTCGCACCGCGCGCGTCAGGCGCAAGGCGATGCGGAACCGGGCCCCAGCGCCACCGAGGCGTTCAAGACAGGTTACGAGTTGGGTCGACAGCAGGCTCGCGAGGCGGCTGTGCCCGACACCACCGGTCGTCCCACCGCGCGCTCCGGCGACGGCGCGATCCAGTTCAGCTTCGGCGACGACGACAGCGCCGGCCTGGCCGCGGTCGCCGCCTCGGCCGACACGGTGGCCTGGGTGCGCGCCGACGGCGTCTTCTGGCTGGCGCGCTGGCGCGACCCCGCCCCCGGCAACGCCCGCATCGACGCCATCCCCCTCGATCCGACCGCCCTCGAACGCCTGGCGCGCGTGGTGCGCGCCGACGTGCAGGTGCGCAGCTTCTCCGGCGGCCGCCCGGTCACCATGGTGCGCGCCGACGGCGACACGGTCTCGTTGCAAGCCCGCCACCTGGGCGGCGTAGCCGATCCGGACGGCAACCTATGGCACCGACCGCGCTTCTTCGGCACCACCGTGCTCGAAGCGGTCGACCTGTCGGGCGGGCAGATCGCACAGACCGCCATCTGGTTCACGCTGCAGACGAGTTTCGCGGACATCGGCCGCGAGTTCGCGAGCAAGGAAGCCGCCTACAACGTCGCCGTCCTGGCGGCGCTCGGCCTGGTGGCCCTGCTCATGCTGGCGGCAGGGCTCACCGCGTTGATCCTGAGCCTGCGCATCGCCGGCGGCATCACCGGCGCGGTCAAGAGCCTGCACCGCGGCACGCAGCGCCTGGCCACCGGCGACCTCGACGCGTCGATCGAGCTGGAGAACGACGACGAGTTCGGCGACCTCGCCGACAGCTTCAACACCATGACCGTGGCCGTCAAGAAGGGCCGCGAGGACGCCCTCGCCCGCGAACGCCTGCAGCTGGAGATGAAGACCGCCCGCCAGATCCAGGAACGCCTGCTGCCCCACGAGGAACCGTCGCTCACGGGCTGGCAGGTCACCGGCCTCAGCCTGCCCAGCTTGCAGGTCGGCGGCGACTACTTCGACTTCCTGCAGACGCATCCCGGCCAGCTCGGCGTGGCGATCGGCGACGTGTCGGGCAAGGGCGTGCCCGCCGCCCTCCTGATGAGCAACCTGCAGGCGAGCCTCAAGGGCCAGGTGCTCAACGACGTGCCGGTGGCCGAGGTCGTCCGGCGCATCAACATGCTGCTGGCCACGTCCACCGACCCGCACATGTTCGCCACCTTCATCTACGGCGAGCTGGACACCACCAGCGGCGTGTTCACCAGCGCCAACGCCGGCCACGAGCCGCCCCTGCTCGTGCGCCACGACGGCACCGCGCGCTGGCTCAGCGACGGCGGCCTCTTGCTCGGCATGATGCCCGACCAGACCTACGACCCGGTCGAGACCCAGCTCGAGCCCGGCGACGTGCTCGTCCTCTACACCGACGGCATCACCGAAGCCGGCGCCCCCAACCCGGCCCTCGGCGAAAGCCTCGACGACTACCGCGAGGACCAGGAGTTCGGCGAAGAGCGCCTGGCCGAGGTCGTGGTCGCGGCGCGATCCCGCTCGGCGCTGGGCATTCGCGAGGCGATCCTGGCCGCGGTGCAGAAGCACCTGGATGGCAAGGCGCCGGGGGATGACATCACGTTGGTGGTGGTCAAGCGGGGGTGACGGTGCGCCGGCGCACCTGGACCCATGAGGCGTGGATGCTCGCGCAACGCATGTTTGCCTATTTTACGAAATAGTCAAACATGCGCCGCAGCACACCATGCGTCCGCCGCCACCACGCGCCAAGAGTCAACGAATCAGCTCATCGCTCAACAGCATCCCCAAAGATGCGCATGTTCTGCCACTTCCCCGACCGGAACCGCAGGTACAGCAGCAACGCCGCCAGCGCATAACACGCCGCCCCCCCTTGCCACGCCTCGGCCGGTGAAGCGCCCCGCTGGATGACCAGCCACCAGGTCAGAGGGATGAACGTGCCCCAGAGCACGGCGATGCTCACGAGCATGGGGAAGCGCGTGTCGCCGGCGCCCTGCAGGACGCCGACGGCCACCATGCGCAGGCCGTCGGGGATCTGGAAGAAGGCGATCACGACCACCATGGCGCTGCCGAGGGCGAGCACGGCGGGGTCGCCGCTGAAGACGTGGAAGAGCTGGTGGCGCAGGGCGAGGAACACCAGGCCCAGCGCGCCCATGTAGTAGAGGCCGAGCTTGTAGATCTGGCGGGCGTAGGCGGCGGCCTGGTCGGGGCGGCCGGCACCGATCCAGTTGCCGGTCAGCACGGCGCCGGCGGTGGTCAGGCCCCACATGGGCATGAAGACGAAGCTCAGCAGGTGGATGGTGATCTGGTTGGCCGCCAGGGCGGCGGTGCCCAGGGTGCCGATGATCACGCTGAAGACCGCGAAGCCGCTCATGTCCACGAAGTTCTCGACCGCCGCGGGCGAGCCGACGCGCACGATGCGGCGGAGCTGGGCGAGGTCGGGCCGGCGGGGTCGGTGGATGCGGTAGAGGCGGCGGTGCAGGGCCGGGCCCACGAGGTAGCCAACCAGGTAGAGCGCGCCCACGGCGGTGCCGATGCTCGTGGCGATGGCGGCGCCCTTGACGCCCATGGCGGGCATGGCCAAGAGCGTGGTGCCGCCGATGGTGAAGCCTTGCCAGCCGTAGATGAGCCAGATGTCGAGCACCACGTTGACCACGTTGCAGAGCAGGCCCGACCACATCGGGATCATCACCTCGCGGCGGCCCTGGAAGAAGCCCATGAGGCAGAAGCTCACCTGGGTGAAGACCGCGCTGGCGGTGCGCCACTTGATGTAGACGTAGGCGTGGTCGACGACCTCGGGCGGGTTGCGGGTCAACGCGAGCAGATGGTGGGAATAGTAGCCGGCGACCTGCAGGAGCAGGCCGCAGAAGATCGCCACGTAGAGGCCTTGCCAGGTGTAGTCGCCGATGGCGCGGTGGTCGTCGCGGCCGTGGGCCTGGCTGACGAAGGTGCCGTTGATGCGGCTGAGGTTGTTGAAGAGCGAGTAGGCGGTCCAGGCGATCAGGCCGCCGAGGCCGGAGGCGGCGAGGTCGATGCTGTTGTAGTGGCCGAGGAGGGCGGTGTCGACCAGCCAGAGCAGGCTGTGCGACCACATGGCGAGGATCGTGGGCCAGGCCAGGCGGAGCACCTCGCGGTGCTGCAGCACGGCGAAGCGGCCCCACCAGGTGGCGCGGGGCAGGGTGGTGTCGATCTCGGGGTAGCGCATGGTGGGGGAATGTTGGGGTGGGATCGGGTCGGGCGCCAGCGGAAATCGACTGCCTTTGACGCTTCGGCGAGCGTCGTGGTAGAATCCGGGTTTAACCGGGCGTCATTGGAGGGGATCGCCACCTTGAAGAACCTGCCCCGCAGCAGACCTCGCCTGCTTGCGACCTCGGTGGTCGCGTTGCTGGTCGTGGTAGGCGGCGTCGTGCTGGTGCGGGGTCTGGTGCCGCTCGATGGGCTCACGCGGCGGCTCGAGACCCGCTTCGGGCGCACGCCTTACGCCGCCGTCGCAGAGTATCGCGGCGTTTTTCCGGGACGGGCCGGGCGTTCGCTTGGGCCGGCCACGATCGTGGCCGACAGCCGCGGCGAGGGCTTCCAGCAGCTGTTCTGGAACGTGCACCACGGCGTCGGCATGATGGATCACGACGGGCACGGCATGCGGAACCTGGACCAGTTCAACCTGCCACCGTCCTTCAGTCGCACCGAACCGTTCGCCGCCCTCATGGCGCCCTACGACATCGACCGTGATGGGCGCAGCGAGGTGGTCGCGGTGGCGCCGCGCCATGATCTGCAAGAGTGGCGGCTGTGGGTCATCGATGTCGACGGCCAGGTGGTCAAAGGGGAAGCCGCGCTGCCGGTCGGGCCCGATGCCAGGCGTCCCGACGGCGTGTGGGATGGCGCCTACTATCCGGTCGCGTCGTTCGAGATGCCGGGCCTGCCGCATCCGGCGGTCCTGCTGGTGTGCATCGTGCTTCATGACGTCGATGGCAGGGGTGTGCTGGCGGTCGATCCGGTCGCGGGCGATGTGCTCTGGCGTTTCGACATGGCGTGTGCGCCGTCGCCTTGGCAAACCCAGATCGTCGACCTCGACGGCGACGGCATCTCGGAGATCGTGCTGGCCGGCGCCTCGCCGCATAACCTGAAGGGTGAGCTGATCAACCATGCGAGCGACGACAGCACACGCGTGTTCGTCCTCGAGAATCGCGGCGAGCTGCGCTGGCAGAGAGCGCTCGGCGGAGCCAACGACGTCGCCAACATCTCGGTGATCGCGCTGGACGCGGTGGGCACCCCCGGGATCGTGACAACTGCCGCCGACCCGCACGGACGCGGGGGGCGGCTGTCGGTCTGGTCGGCCAATGGCGACCTGTTGTTCGACGACGCGGAGAGGTCGCGTCGGCCTTACTACGTGGCTGCCATCCCGCCGGACGGCGACGAGCCGTGGGTGGTGGCGGTCCTCAACAACGACTACTGGCTGGAGACGTATTGCTGGGTAGGCCACGAGCTCGAACCGGTGGCCGGGCGTCGCGTGGCAGGATGGTCGAGGATCGCAGATGTGGTGCCTGCCGTCACGGGTCCGAGCAGCCGGCAGCTCCTGGTCGCCGAACCGGATCGTGTCTGCGTGCTCGACGCACGCCTGCGCCTGCTGGCCACCATGCCGACCGAGGTAGACCAGTTGAAGGCGAAGCCGATCGTGTGGCAAGCGCGCCCCGACCTGCGTTACCTCATCCTGCCCGGGGCTTCAGCGTTTGCGTACACCTTCGAGCCACAACCCCTGGTGCCCGGCTGGGTGCTGGCAACGGCCGCCGGCGCCGTCCTGGCCGTGGTTGTCGCCGTATACCGCCGCCTGGACACACGCCGCCGCGCCGCACGCAGATCCGGCATCGAGACCGACCCCGCCCTGGTGCGCATGATGCGCCGCGAGATGCTCGGCCTGCTCGAGAAGGGCGGGCACGAGAAGATCGGCGTGCTCAAGTCCCTGCGTCGGCTGATCTGGCACCTCGAGGCAGACGCGGTGTCGACGCTGCCCGGCGACGAAGCCGGTGGCGGGCAGGGCGCCACCCGCGCGGCAAGTCCGCTGGGCCAGCGGGCGTCCGCCGCGCTGGTGACGTTCCGGCACGAGGCGCTGCCGCTCTTGCGCGAGGTGCTGTCGCTGGCGCACCGCACGCAGGTCGCGCCGCACGTGGCGGCCACCGTGGCCGAGATCCTCGACGAGGCCGAGTCCTTGCTGGCCGACGATTCGCTCGCGCGCCGCCACCTCGACGACCTGCTGACCGCGGCCAAGCGTCTGGATCGCGAGGCCGAGGCGGCGCTGCAGCGCCTGCGGCGAACGGTCGAGGAGACGTTCCGCAGCAGCCTGTCGCAGGCCGTGATCCGGGTGCTGGATGCCCAGGCCGAGGCGCTGCGCGAGGCCGGCGTGCTGGTGGAGATCGCCGGCGGCGAATCACAAGATGGCGCGCCCTGGGTGCACGTCGACCCCGCCGACCTCGAGTTCATCGTCGACAACCTGATCGGCAACGCGATCCGGGCGATGGCCGAGGCGCCGCGGCGCGTGCTGCAGATCGCCTGGAAGGTCGAGCGCGGCCTGGTGGAGTGCCTGGTGACCGACTCGGGCTGCGGCATCGCGCCGGACGACTGGGAGCGGATCTTCGAGCCCGGGGCCAGCGATCGGCAGGGCGGCGGGCTGGGGCTGGCGCGGTCGCGGCGGGAGCTGAGCATCTACGGCGGCACGTTGAAGGTGGCGGCGAGCCAGCCGGGGCGGGGGACGACGTTTTCGTTGCGGTTGCCGGTGGCGCGAGAGGCGGCTGTTGGGAGCAGTTCCGGGGAGGCAACTCCGTGGGCGAGCCTTGAAAGGGGGAACCTGACGTAGTTGACGGCCTGACAAAAAAGGCTAAACTTGTCTCGATCATGGACAACACCACGATCTTGAAATCGCCCAGATCGCTCGCCATGGTCGTGCCAGCCTTGGCTGTCGCCTATCTGGTGCAGATCGTGCCCCATGCCCACGAACACGATCACCATCATGATCACCATCACGATCAACATCGCCAACACACCCATGATGGCGGTGCCGACGACGATGACCTCGCACCATCGGGCCCTCATCAACACAGGCACATTGTCTTCCAGCACCTCGATTTTCATTTCCTGAGGAACGTCGTCGTCGTCACCAGCCCGGGCCAATCGGCCTGCGCGATCCTCGTCACCGCGTCGCCGACCCTGGCGATCGATCCGACGAGCGACCTGGTTGCCGCGGCCGGCGCCGCGCCGGTACCTGACGACCCCTTGCTCCTGCACGCGCCCATGCGGGCGCCACCCGCCTAGGATCATCCCGTCGCCACGCTCCGGTCCGCGATTCGAGTCCCAGCCGCAAAGGACGGGTCCATGTTGCGCCATGGCAATCGATCGGCCGTCAAGGCGTTGTCGCTCCTGTGTCTGCTCGTCGGTGCCGGCGTCCGCGTCGGCGCCGCCACCGCTGGGCAGTCGAGCGACCTGATCATCGGCATCGACGATGTCGGGCCCTTCGCACAGGCGAACAGCCCACACGTGAGGGCCGCCGCGCATGCGATCGAAGCAGCGCAGGCCGAGCGCGGCGACGCGCTGGCCTGGTCGAACCCGGCGGTCGCTTACGATCTCGAGCGCGCCGCGTCCTCCCGAGCATGGGAGCTGACGCTGCAGAAGCGTTTCGAGCGACCGTTCCGCCAGGGCGATCTGCGGCGAGCCTGGGACGGGCGCGTCCAGTCGGCGCAGCTGCGCGGCATGCAGGCGCACCATGATCTGGTTGCCGAACTGAAGACCGGTTACGTGCGGCTGCAGCTGCTCGAGTCCCTGCTGACCGGCTTCGACCAGCTGGCCGACCTGGTGACCCTCGCCACCAGTGCCGCGGGCAGCCGTCACGCCGAGGGCCAGCTGTCGGGTCTGGACAGGAAGCTCGTCCGGCTGGCGGCGTACACCGTGGAGGCGTCGGCGCAGCGGACACGGTCGCAGCACCGGGCGCAGTTGGCGGCCTGGCGGGCCGACATGGGGATCGCGGCCTCCCACACGTTGAGGCTGGTGACCCCGATCGCGTATCGGCCCGTCGCGCTGGAGGCTGTGGAGGCCTACCAGGGCCGGCTGACCTCCATGCCGGCGGAACGAGCGCAAGCCGCCCTGGCGCAGGCTCTCGAGGCGGCGGCGGGCGCTGCGCGGCCGGGTCTGGTGCCCGGATTGCAGGTGTATGGCGGCTTCAAGCGGTTCGAATCTGACCTGAACGGCTTCGTCGTCGGTGCGGCGGTCGATCTGCCTCTGTTCGATCGGGGAGCGGGCGAGGCTGGCCGACTACGGGCCGAGGCGCGGATCGTCGAGAGCGAGCTGAGCCTCGAGAAGGCGCGTCGGGCGGGCGACGTGGCGGCCCTGGTGGCGTCGCTGCGCGATCGCCAGGCGCTGCTGGCCGAATTCGGGGCCGACCTCGCCGAGGACTCGCGCGCCGGCGCCTTGCTGCTCTCCTATCGCGAGGGCGCGATCAACCTCGACGATCTGCTGGGCGCGGTCCAGATCGAGGTCGCCGCGCTGGAGGCTCATCACGCGGTTCTGGCCGCGTACTACGAGGACATCTTCCGGCTCGAAGCGCTGACGGGCGTCCAGCTCGTCGACTTCGCGCCCGCGGAGTAGCGACATGAAGCGATCCCTGACCCTGGTGGCCTGCCTGAGCTTGATCACGTTCTTGGGTGTACCGGGCGCCCTGGCCCATGGTCCAGGCCCCCGGCATGACCACGACCATGATCACGACCATGATCACGACCACCCCCATGAGGCGCACGGGCACGCTGAGCAAGGCGAGATTCCCACGGTGGCCGTCACCCTGTGGACCGAGACCATGGAGCTGTTCCTGGAATACCCAGAGATGGTGGCCAGGGAGCCAGGTCGATTCATCACCCACCTCACCGTCCTCGACGGCTTCCAGCCCGTGCGCGACGGCAAGATCACGCTGACCTTCACGGCGCCCGACGGCGCGCGCCTGGTGCACGTCTTCGACACGCTTCTGCGCGAGGGGATCTTCGCGCCGGACATCAGCCTTCCCCGTCCAGGGGCCTATACCGTGGACCTGACCTACGAGGGCCCGGCGGCCGCCAGCACGTTCACGCTCCCGGGATTCCGCGTCCATGGCTCGCTCGGGCACATCCACGCGCATGACGACGACGAGCACGGCGACGAGATCGGCTTTTTGAAGGAGCAGCAGTGGAAGGTCCCGTTCGCGACCGAGTTCGCGGTCGAGCGAGACATTCGACGAACCGTCTGGGCCATCGGTCAGGTGCTACCGGCGCCAGCGTCGTACGTGGAGATCGCCGCTCCCATCGATGGCATCGTGCAGGTCGGCGGCGATGGCGATCTGGCCCTGCCTGGGGCGCACGTCAAACGCGGCGACGTGGTGGCGCGGATCGCGCCGTCGCTTCAGGGTGACGGCTGGATGGCCTCGCGGCTGGCCCTGGCGCAGGCCGAGCGCAACTACGAGCGCGCGCAGCGGCTGCGCGAGCAGGACGCCATCTCCGCGCGCGAGTTTGAGGAGACCGAGAATGCGTACCGTGCGAGCAAGGCCGGGCATGATCGCCTGGCGGGCGGCGGCGACGGCGACGTGCTCAGCCTGACGGCGCCCATCGCCGGCCAGGTCGTCGACTGGCAGGTCAAGCCTGGGCGCCGGCTGCGGGCCGGGGATCCCTTGCTGGCGATCGTCGATGCGGCGTCGGTCTGGCTGCGCGTGAACGTCTACGAATCGGACTATCGCGGGCTGGGCACGCCGGTCGATGTGCGGATCGGCAGTGGGGACGTCGCCTGGGTCGTGCCGACCGCGGCGATGCGCGTCTTGACGACCGGCGGCGCCCTGGATCCCGTCACGCGCACGGTGCCGATCCTCCTGGAGATCGCGAATCCAGATGGTCGACTGGCCATCGGCGCCTCCACCCCCGTCGAACTCGCGGCCGGAGACGGTGAGCGCGCGACGGCCGTACCGCGTTCGGCCATCTTCGAAGATGACGGTCTGGACGTCGTCTTCGTGCAGACCGGCGGCGAGTCGTTCGTGAAGCGTGTCGTCCGCCTCGGCCCCGCGCATGGGCACTGGGTGAGCATCCTCGCCGGTGTCGAACCCGGCGAGCGCGTCGTTTCCCGGGGCGGCTATTACGTGAAGCTGGCGGCCACCACCGCCGAGATCGGCCACGGCCACACACACTGACGGGCAGGCGCGAAAGGACGACGGGATCATGCTGGACAGGTTGATGCAGCTGAGTCTGCAGTACCGCGCGATCGTGCTCGTGGCGGCGCTGATCACGTTCGGCGTCGGGGTCTACGTCACGCTCGACATGCCGGTCGATGTGTTTCCCGATCTGACCGCCCCCACGGTCTCGATCATGACCGAGGCCCACGGGATGGCCCCCGAAGAGGTCGAGAAGCTGGTGACGTTCCCCATCGAGACGGCGGTCAACGGCGCGGCCGGCGTGCGGCGTGTGCGTTCGAACTCGATCCAGGGGCTGTCGACGGTGTGGGTCGAGTTCGAATGGGGCACCGACATCCACCTGGCCAGGCAGATCGTCAACGAGAAGCTGCAGGTCACGAGCGGGGCGTTGCCCGAGGGCGCCGCATCGCCCGTGCTGGCGCCGATCACGTCGATCATGGGTGAGATCATGCTCGTGGGCCTGACCGCCGCCGAGACCACCCCGATGGAACTGCGCACGCTCGCCGATTTCACGGTCGCGCGGCGCATCCAGTCGGTGCCTGGCGTGTCCCAGGTGCTTGTCTACGGCGGCCAGACGCAGCAGTTCCAGGTGCAGATCGACCCTTACAAGGTGGCGGCGCGCGGTTTGACGACCGCGCACGTGCTGAAGGCGGTCGCGGGGGCCAACGTCAACGCCACCGGCGGCGTGTTCGAGCATGCCGGGCAGGAGTACCTGATCCGCGGCCTGGGGCGGGTGCGCGACGTCCAGGACATCGAGCGCACCGTGGTCGTGGTGCACGATGGCGTGCCGGTGCTGGTGCGCGACGTGGCCGATGTCGTGGTGGCGCCGGCGTTCCGGCTGGGGACGGCGTCGATCAACAACCAGGACGGCATCCTGCTGGTCGTGGCCAAGCAGCCCGAGGCGAACACGCTGCGCCTGACCGACCAGGTCCT
>CAZVWL010000078.1:0-11862 GCA_964630845.1 uncultured Fibrobacteraceae bacterium | reverse complement strand
CGAGGTGTCGGCCGAACTGATCGGCGCCCAGGAGCGCGACATCGGCGCCGGTGAGATCGCCCGCCGCTGGCGCGAGAAGACCGGTCCGATCGCCGGCGCCGTGGAGCTGAGCTTCAGCGCCGACCTCTTCCAGCCGGGCAAGCCGATCCAGGTGCAGCTGTCGAGCCCGCAGCCGGAGCAGCTGCTGGCCGCGGCCGCCGCGCTCAAGGGCGAGCTGGCCACCTACCCCGGCGTGATCGACATCACCGACAGCTTCCGCGAGGGCAAACTGGAGTTGCAGCTCGACCTGAAGCCCGAGGCCCGCGCGCTCGGCCTCTCACTCGACGACCTCGCCCGCCAGGTCCGCCAGGGGTTCTACGGCGCCGAGGTCATGCGCCTGCAGCGCGGCCGCGACGAGGTCAAGGTCATGGTGCGCTATCCCGAGGACGAGCGCCGCAGCCTCGCCTTCCTCGAGGGTATGCGCGTGCGCACGCCCGCCGGCGCGGAGGTGCCGTTCGACCGCGTGGCCACGGTCGCCATCGGTCGCGGCTACGCGTCGATCGACCGCAGCCAGCGCCAGCGCGTGGTCAACGTGTACGGCGACGTGGACGAGTCGGCGGCCAACGCCGCCGAGGTCGTGCGCGACCTCGAGGCGCGCGTGCTGCCCGACCTGCTCGACCGCTATCGGGGTCTCGCCTACAACCTCGAGGGGCAGGAGCAGGAGCGTCAGGACTCGATGCGTAGCCTGATGCGCGGCTTCGCGATGGCCATCTTCATCATCTACGCGCTGCTGGCCGTGCTCTTCCGCAGCTACCTGCAACCGCTGCTGGTGATGAGCGCGATCCCCTACGGGATCGTGGGCGCGGTGTGGGGCCACGTGCTGATGGGCTGGGACCTCACGCTGCTGTCGATGTTCGGCGTGGTGGCCCTGTCCGGCGTGGTCGTCAACTCCTCGCTGCTGTTGATCGACTTCATCAACCGCGAGCGGCGGGCGGGCCTCGAGGCCGACGACGCGATCGTCGAGAGCGGCCTGCGCCGGTTCCGGCCCATCGTGCTGACCGCGACGACCACGTTCCTGGGCCTGACCCCGCTGCTTTTGGAGACCAGCCTGCAGGCACAGTTCCTCATCCCGATGGCGATCAGCCTGGGTTTTGGCGTCCTGTTCGCCACGGCGATCACGTTGCTGCTGGTGCCGGTCAGCTACAGCCTGCTGGTGTCGTTCAAGCGCTACTTCGGGCTGCGGGACGAGGTCTGGGTGCCGGCGGCCGAGGCGGCGCTTGCGCCGACGGCGATGCCGGACGATCTTGATCGGTAAGATGCAGAGGCCCCGCCGCCGGCCGCCGGCGGGCAGGGCCGTGCCACCAGCGAAAGATGACCGACGTGAGCGACACCAACCTGATCCAGGTGACCGATGCCGCCGATTCGGCCCTCGGCGCCTTCGATTTCTCGACGCACGCGGGCAAGGGCGTGCGGGTCTTCGTGCAGGGCTTCGGTTGAAGCGGCCCTGCCCTGGGCATGGCTCTGGATGAGCCGAACGAGAACGACGCCGTCCTGACCCAGAACGGTTATTCCATCCTCATCGACCCGCAGACCCGCGACATCGTGGGGCAGTCGGGCGGCCTGACGATCGACTACGTCGACGAGGCCCACCAGAAGGGCTACATGCTGCGCCTGAACAAGGCCGGCGGCGACTGCGGCACCGGCGGCGGCGGCTGCAACGGCTGCGGCTAGTCGAGGCTCAGCTCGTCGTCCGGCAGGTCGACGTCCAGCGCTTCGGGATCGGCGAGGTCCACCTCCTCGAGGTGGACCTCCGGCATCTCCTGTTCGACGGTCGCGAGGTCGATCGCGTCTGGTCCCCCGCGCAGCATGAACAGATCCTCGAAGACCTCGCAGCACTCGTCGCTGCAGAAGCGGCGGCGGCGATGCTCGATACCCCCGTCCAGCACCTCGGCGCCGCACTGGTGACAGGCGCGCGGGACCGCGGCTGCCGCCGGCCGGCGCTTCATCGCCGCGGCACCTGGCGGTGCGAGGTGTACTCGCGGGTCAGGCGGCGCACCTCGCCGTTCAGCAGCACCAGGGCCAACAGGTTGGGCAGGGCCATCAGGCCGAGCGCCGTGTCGCCGAAGTTCCAGACGATCTCCAGCGAGAACACCGCCCCCAGGAAGTTCATGACGCAGAACAGGATCTTGTACGGCAAGACGCCGCGTGGCCCCCAGAGGTAGACCACGGCGCGGTCGCCGTAATAGCTCCAGCTGATCGCGGTCGAGACGCCGAACAGCACCACGCCGATCGTGACGACCAGGAACCCCCAACGCCCCATCAGCGGCGCCAGGCCGCGCTGGAACCCCCACGCGGTCAGGGGCGAGCCGTTCAGCGCGATGTCGCCGGCCAGGCGGAGGCTGGGGATCGACGCGAAATCGATCACGCCGCCGTCGACCGGGATCACGCCGTGCCAGGCGCGGCCGTCCAGCAGCACGCGAGGGTGGTCGACCAGCGAGTGGTTGTAGACCAGGCCCACGGCCTGCGGCACGCCCTGGTCGACGGTCACCTCGCCGGTGAAGCGGTCCGCGGCGTGCACGCGCCCGTTGGTGCGGACGGTCGCGTCGGCGCCGATCACCACGAGGTCGGTCTGGCGGTTGATCAGGAGCTCGCTCGGCTGCTTCTCGCTCCAGACCCCGGTCGAGAGGATCACCAGGCCGGTCAAGGTGCAGATGATCAGGGTGTCGATCATCGGTTCCATCATCGCGACCACGCCCTCGCGCACGGGCTGGTCCGTGCGCGCCGCCGCGTGCGCGATGGGGGCCGAGCCCTGGCCGGACTCGTTGCTGAACAGGCCGCGCTTGACGCCCCAGGTCAGCATGAAGATGAAGGTGCCGCCGGCGAAACCGCCGATCTGCGCGGCCGGCTGGAAGGCGCTCGAGAACACCAGCATGAGCATGCCCGGCACCGCCGGCAGGTTCAGCGCGAGCACGACCAACCCGCCCGCCACGTAGACGACCGCCATGAAGGGCACCAGCCGGCTGGTCACCAGGCCGATGCGCGTGATGCCGCCGAGGATCACCGCGGCGATCAGGCTGGCCGAGACGACCCCCGTCAGCCAGGTGGGCACGCCGAGGTCGACGCGCAGCTGGTCGGCCACGGTGAAGGCCTGGATGCTGTTGCCGGACCCGAAGCTCGAGATCGCCGCGCACACGGCGAACGCGATCGCCAGCGGCTTCCACTTCGCGCCCAGCCCCTTCTCGATGTAGTACATCGGCCCGCCGGCCACCTTGCCGTCGGCCAGGATCGAGCGGTACTTCATGCTCAGCGTGCATTCGGCGTACTTGAGGGCCATGCCGAAGAGCGCCGTCACCCACATCCAGAACAGGGCGCCGGGGCCGCCGTAATGGATCGCCGTGGCCACGCCGGCGATGTTGCCGATGCCGACGGTGGCCGACAGCGCCGTGGTCAGGGCCTGGAAGTGGGAGAGGTCGCCCTTGTGCTCGGGGTCGTCGTACTTGCCGCGGATCACGTCGATGCTGTGCTTGAGCTGGCGCAGCTGCAGGAAGCGCAGGCTCACGGTGGTGAACAGGCCGGTCAGCAGCAGGGCGGCGACCATCACCGGGAACACGTCGGGCCAGCCCCAGACCGTGCCCGACAAGCTGGCGGCGATTTGGCGCAGGAGTTCCATGCGTTGTCCTTCGGTTGCGAGCGGGTAGCCGGAGCGGCCGGGCGGAACGTCCAAAGAGTTCGCGATCCCGGTTAGCGATACCGGAAACGCGCGCGGCGCTCAAGCGCGAAAACGGCGGTCAACCTCGGCGCCAGAGCTGCGGCAACAGCTGCAGGTCGTCACGGTCCAGCACCCGCAACGCGAAGACCGCGCCGACATACACGAGCCCCCACGCCGCCACACCGCCCACGAAGGGCAGCCAGCCCCTGTCGACGGCCAGCGCGTGCCAGCCGTCGAGCCAGCCCGGCGCCACGAGCCGCAAGACGCCGGCGGCGATCAGCCAGCTGAGCACGAGCGCGCCCGCCGGCGCGAGCATCGCGCGATGCACCGGCGTCCAGAAACCGGTGCGGCGCAGGCACCAGAGGTGCAACGCGCAGCTCTGCAGCAGGCAGACCACGGTGGCGGCCGACGCGCCGTAGTAGCCCCAGCGCGGGATCCAGAGCAGGTTCAGGGTGACGTTGGTGACCAGCGCCGCCAGGCCGATGCCGAAGAAGACCCGCTCGCGACCGGCGGCGATCAGCGAGCGGTTCAGCACGTGGTTCGCGCTCTGGAACGGCACGCCCCAGATCACGATCTGCAGCACGAGGATCGAGTCGTGGAACTGGGCGGGATCGGCCGCGTCGGTGCCGCGCGCGAACCACTCGATCAACGGCCGCGCGACGAGCACCGCCAGCCAGGTGACCGGCAGCATGAGCGCCATCATGTAGCGCAGGGCGCGCTCGCCCAGGCGCCGCGCGTCGAGCTGCGACTGGCCGGCGTAACGCGCCAGGGCGGGAAACAGCGCGGTCGCGAACAGGTTCGGCACGATGAGCATCAGGTCCAGCGGCCGGTGGCCGAGCACGTAGATGCCGGTGGCCGCCTTGTCGACCATCTCCATCAGCATCACGGTGTCGATCTTGTAGCTGATGATGCCGAAGGTGGTCGCCATGCAGAGCGCGAAACCCAGGCGCAGCATGGCCCGCAGCCCCGGCGCCTGTTCGCCGGGCAAGGCCCGCCGCCACGGCCCGGTGTGGCGGAACATCAGCGGCGCCATGATCGCCAGGCGCGCGAAGCGGCTCGCCGTGTTGGCCCACACCACCCCCATCAGGCCCCAGCCCGCGTCGAGCCACCAGTACGCCAGCACGAAGTAGACCGCGGCCGAGCCGAGCTGCCCCCACGTCTGGTACCGCACCTTCTCGTGCGCCTGCAGCATAGCGTCGCAGGCCATGGCGCTGGTCTCGAAGAAGAGGCCGAGCGCGGTCACGAGCACCGCCGCGGTGGTCAACGCGTCCTTGCCGGTGGACTGCATGTACAGGTACAGCAGCACGAAGCTGACCACGCCGAGCAGCCAGCGCAGGCGCAGCGCCGCCCACAGCAGCGGCCACGACAGCCCGCGGTCGCGCGTCGCCTCGCGCGTGAGCAGCACGCCGAGCCCGTAGTTGATGAGCGTCAGGGCGATGATGCCGAGGTCGTTCGCCAGGCCCCAGATGCCGAGCCCCTCGGGGCCGAGGATGGGGGCCATCTTCTTGGTGATGAAGAGCGCCAGCGCGCGGCCGCCGAGCAGTCCGACGGTCAACAGCAGGGTGTTGCGGGCGACGCTGCGGGTGGCTGTCTCGGACACGCGGACTCCAGGGAGGAACCCTCGGCGGACTCCTCGGCTGACCCCTCGGCAGGCTCCTCGGCCGACCCTGGCCGGTCGGCGTCGCGGCGCATCATCGCACCACGGGCCGCCGGTCCGCTAGAAGAAACCGCGAGCCACCGTGGTGACGACCACGCCCTGGCGACCGCTGAGGTCGTAGGTGACGTCGAGGCGGGCGAGGTCGGCCGTGCCCGAGCGGGTGGAGCCGAAGCGCAGGCCGGCGCCGACCTCGTGGCGCGCGTCGGCGAGCGAGCGTTGCTCGCCGGCCCAGGCCGCCAGGCCGCCCCCGTAGAAGACGCCCCAGCCGAGCTGCACGAGGTCGCCCGGCACCCAGGGCAGGGTGCGGCCCAGTTCGGTGGTCCAGCGCAGCAGGCGGTCGCCCGCCATCCCATCGAGGTCCAGGGTGCGCAGGCCGCGGTCCAGCCCCAGGGTCCAGGCCTGATCGCCGCGCAGGCGGTCGCCGTGGCCCGCCTCGACGAACGTCTTCCAGACGAACGGCCGCTCCGGCGCGCCCAGCCGCTGGTACGTGCCGACCAGCAGTTCGAGCTGGTGCTGGCGATCGGCGCGGTCGCCGAGGTACACCAGGCCGGACACGCGCTGGGTCCAGAAGCTCTCGCCCACGCGATCCCAGTTCACCAGGCCGAGGTCCAGGCGCCAGCGCTCGCCATGGTCGGTGGTCGACCCCACGGACGGTCCGGTGGGGCCCACGCGCAGCATCCAGGCCGGGTCGAGCGGCACGTCCTCGTCGTTGCCGTACCGCATCAGGAAGCGGGTCGTGGTCCAGTCGCGGCCCTGGGTGGCGAGGATCATGTAGGGCCAAACCTCGGTGCCGCGGTCGCGCATCAGGGGATTGCCAGGATCCTCGAGGAAGGCGAGGTCGACGCGGCGGCCGTCGCTGAGCACAAGCCGGCCGCCGCGCAGGTCGTGGTCGAGGTCGGTCGCCTGCACGCCCGCCCCCAGCCGCCAGACGCGCCCCTCGCCCGCCGGGCTGATCCGCCGCTGCACGTCGCCGCGCAGCACCCAGCCCTGGCGCGGCAGGGCCGCGTACAGGCGCTCGCCGCGCTCGGGGTCGGCGCCGGCGGGCCCGGCGTTGCTCAGGTACCAGCGCGCGTTGTAGCGACGCTCGAGCGCGCGGGTCGAGAACGACCACACCTGGTCGTCCGCCCGGAACGGCAACGAGATCCCGGCCCAGCGCGTGTGGCCGTCGCTGCGCTCGTCGTGGTTCAGCTCCAGGCTCAGCGGCGTCTGCAGGAAGCGGTTCTGGCGCAGGTAGAGGCGGCCGTAACGGGCCTCGAGGTCGTCGCCCACGCTGGCCTGCAGGACGGCGCCCCGGCCGAGGAAGTTGCGCTCGGTCATCGCCAGGTTCCAGCGCAGCTCGCCGCTGGAGACCAGCGCGAAGTTCACGCCGAACGACAGCGTCCAGGTCTCCTGCGCCTTCACCCGCAGGTCGACGCGCCCGTCGGCGCTCGTGTCGACCGGCGCCACCTCGATCCGGTTCAGGATGCCGAGCGCCCTCAGGTTGCGCGCCGACTCCTCGAGCTTGCGCCGGTCCAGCGGCTCGCCCGGCGCCACGAGCAGCTCACGCCGGATCACCCAGGGCCGCGTGGGCACGTGCAGCGCGTTCATCGTGCGCCGCAGCAGGCGGTTCAGCCCCGTGGCGGCCCGCACCTCGTCGGCGGTGAAGATGTTCTCTGTCTGAAGCAGGACCTCGCCGACGCGCAGCGTCGTATCCGGCGGCGCCGGCGAGGCGACGGCGACGTCCGTGCCCGCCGCCGCCGCCCAGACCAGCAGCGCCAGACAGGTTGTCACGACATGCCTGCCAGGGCCTTCAGGCGTTCTGCCAACTTGTCGCAGCGGCTCTGCCACGCGTGGTCGATCAACCCTTGGCGGGCGGGTTCGCGGCGTGGTCATCGATCTGTCAAACCCATGTATTTGTTTGCCTTAAGGATCAACACGACCACTGAAGAGCGCGTGGCACGCCACTTGTAAGAAGAGGGCGTGAACGTGAACGACGGGAGCCCAGCTCCCGGGCATCGGATAAGGCGACCAGACAAAACAGGAGGACCAACCATGTACCCGATCGCTCACCTGATCAACGCCGCCCTGGACTCCGCCCCCGGCCGCGTCGCCGGCGGTTGCGAGCTGATGCCGCGCACCAACATCCTCGAGGGCGCCGAGGACTACCGCATCCTGATGGACCTGCCCGGCGTGCGCAACGACGATCTGGAGATCAGCCTCGAGAACCAGGTCCTGACGGTGAAGGCCACGCGCGCCCTGGAGGTTCCCGAGGGCTACCAGAGCCGGCGCAGCGAGCTGGCCGACAAGGTCACCTGGCGCCGCACCTTCAACGTCGGCAGCGGCGTGAACGTGGACAAGATCGGCGCGCGGCTCGACCAGGGCGTGCTGACGGTCACCCTGCCGAAGGCCGAGCAGCACCTGCCGCGTCGCATCCAGGTCCAGTAGCGGACGCAGGACGCCGGCCGGACAACGCCGCCGGACCGCCCCCTCGGGGGAGGTCCGGCGGTTGACGTTCCTGCCAAGCGCCGACGATAATCCGACACGAACGCCCGCCCGAGGAGACCACGATGCTGCGACGCCCACTGCCCAGCACGAGCATGCTGCTGGCCTTCGACATGGCCGCCCGCACCGGCAGCTTCACCGCAGCCGCCAGGGCGCTGAACCTGACGCAGGGCGCGGTCTCCAAGCAGATCATCGCCCTCGAGGACCAGCTGGGCGTCGCGCTCTTCGACCGTCAGCGCAACGCCGTCGTCTTGACGGAGGCCGGCCTCGCCTACGCCGGCGACATCCGCACCGCCCTCGACCTGATCCAGACGGCCTCGATGCGCGTCATGGCCGACCTGCGCTCGGGCGCGCTGACCCTGGCCGTGCTGCCCACCTTCGGCACGCGCTGGCTCATGCCCCGGCTGCCGGGCTTCCTCAAGCAGTACCCGGGCATCACGGTGCATTTCGTGACGCGCACCTCGCCGTTCGATTTCCGCCTCGAGAACATCGACGCCGCCATCCACTACGGCAAACCCGACTGGCCCGACACCGAGGCCGTCTACCTGATGGGCGAGCAGATGATCCCGGTCTGCGCGCCGGCGTTCCTCGCCGAGCGCCGCCTCCAGGGTCCGGCCGACCTCGCCGGCACCATGCTCCTGCACATCTCCAGCCGCCCGGAAGCCTGGGCCAACTGGTTCCGCGCGCAGGGCGTCGAGATGCCGAAGTGCGAGGGCATGTACTTCGAACAGTTCATCACGGCCGCCCAGGCGGCGGTCGCCGGGCTCGGCACGGCGTTGATCCCGATGTTCCTGCTCAAGGGAGAACTGGAACGCGGCGAGCTGGTGAAGGTCTTCGACCTGCCGTACCGCAGCCCGCTCGGCTACTACCTGGTGCGGCCGCGCGGCCGGCCGGAGATCGGGCCGGCGGCCGCGTTCCGGGAGTGGTTGCTGCTGGAGGTGAAGAATCGGGAGCGTTGACCGGCGACGCCGCTCAGCGGGGCTGACCCTCGTCGAAGACCATCATCGTGGCCGTCGCCCGCGCGATCATGCGCCCCTCGCCGTCGACCACGCGCCCCTCGACGTAGGCCGTCCGCCGCGTGCGGTGCGCCACGCGACCACGGGCCTCGAGGCGGCCGCCGCGCGCCGACCCCAGGAAGTTCACCTTCATCTCCAGCGTGGCGGCCGTGAGCGCCTGGCCGCCGTCGGCCATGAAGTAGGCGCGGGCCATCGCCGTGTCGAGCAAGCTGCACAGCACGCCGCCGTGCACCAGGCCGCCGACGTTCAGGTGCCGTGGCTGGACGTCCAGCGCCACGACGTAGTTGTCCCCGTCGAAGCCCAGCGGCTCGAGGCCGAGGTCGGCCACATGGTGGACATCGCCGACCGGCGCGGTCGGCGGCCGTCCCTCGGCGCCGCTCACGCCTCGCACCGTTCGAGCACCATCGCGATGCCTTGGCCGACGCCGATGCACATGGTGCACAGCGCGAACCGCTTGTCCGTGCGGCGCAGCTGGTGGACGGCCGTGATCGCCAGGCGCGCCCCGCTCATGCCGAGCGGATGGCCGAGCGCGATGGCGCCGCCCAGGGGGTTCAGACGCGGGTCGTCGTCGGCCAGGCCCAGTTCGCGGGTGCAGGTCAGGGCCTGGGCCGCGAAGGCCTCGTTCAGCTCGATGATGTCCATCTGCGCGAGCGTCAGACCGAGGCGTTCCATGAGCTTGCGGGTGGCCGGCACCGGACCGAGCCCCATGACCCGCGGCGCGACGCCCGCGGTCGCGCATCCCACGACCCGCGCCAGGCGCGGCAGGCCGTGCCTCGTGGCGGCCTCGCCGGACGCCACCAGGAGCGCGGCGGCGCCGTCGTTGACGCCCGAGGCGTTGCCCGCGGTCACCGTGCCGGACGGCGGGAACAGAGGCTTGAGGCTGGCGAGCTTCTCGAGGCTGGTCTGCCGCGGGTGCTCGTCGCGGTCGATCACGGTGGTCGACCCCTTGGCGCCTGCGACCGCCACCGGCGTGATCTCCGCGGCGAGCGAGCCGTCCGCCTGCGCCGCGGCGGCCTTGGTCTGGCTCCAGAACGCGAAGCGGTCCTGATCGGCGCGCCCGATGTTGAACTCCACGGCGAGGTGCTCGGCTGTCTTCGGCATCGGGTCGGTGCCGAACGCCTTGTCGAAGCGCGGGTTGACGAAGCGCCAGCCGATCGTCGTGTCCTGCAGCTGCGCCGTGCGCGCGAACGCCGACTCGGCCTTGCCCATGACGAACGGCGCCCGCGACATGCTCTCGACGCCGCCGGCGATCACGAGCGACGCCTCGCCGGCGGCGATGGCGCGGGCGGCGACGGCCACGGCGTCGAGGCCGGAGCCGCAGAGGCGGTTGACGGTCACGCCGGGAATCGACGGGTCGAGCCCCGCCAGGAGCCCCGCCATGCGGGCCACGTTGCGGTTGTCCTCGCCGGCCTGGTTGGCGCAGCCGAGCACGACGTCGTCGACCAGGCGCCAGTCGAGGGCGGGATGGCGATCGCGCAGCGCGGCGATCGGCGCGGCGGCCAGATCGTCGGTGCGCACGGCGGCCAGGCCGCCGCCGTAGGCGCCGACCGCCGTGCGGATGGCGTCGCAGATGAAGACCTCGGTCATGGTCGCCTCCGTCCGGGTCGGACCAGGTCGTGCCGGGCCGGTCAGGCCTGGGCGCGGAGCTTGCGCAGCCCGCCGAGCACGGTCTCGACGAGCAGGTCGATCTCGGCCTCGCCCATCGCGGTCGACAGCGCCGCCGAGCAGGTGCCGATCATGATGATGCCATGGTCGAAGCAGTGGTCCAGCACGATCTTGGTGCGGGCGGCCGCGTCGGCGTCGACGAAGCCGGCGCGGTAGTCCCGCGGCGCCTCGGGTTTCATGTGCACGCGCAGCAAGGATCCGGCGCCCGTGACACTCGCCGGCACGTCGGCGATGCGGATCGCCTCGGCGATGCCGGCCCGGGCGCGGTCGCCCAGCGCGTTGAGGCGCGCGACGGCGTCGCGGTCGAACAGCGTCATGGCGGTCAGGCCGGCGACCATCGTCATCGGGTTGGCCGAGAACGTGCCGGAATGCGGGAAGAGCACCTTTTCGGCCAGCGGGTCCATGACGCTCATCACGTCGCGCCGGCCGGCCAGCGCCCCGACCGGGAAGCCGCCGCCGATCATCTTGCCCATGGCCGTCAGGTCGAACGACACGTCGTACCAGGCTTGCGCGCCGCCGTGCTCGGACCGGTAGGTGATGACCTCGTCGATCACCATCAGGGCGCCGTGGGCCGTGGTCCAGTCGCGCAGGGCGCGCACGAAGGCCGGCTCGGCCGGCGCCATGCCGACGCGGTGGGGCATCGGGTCGAGCAGCACGCAGGCCAGGTCGTCGCCGTGGCGGTCGAGGATCTGCAACGCGCGCTCGGCGTCGTTGAAGGGGATGATCACGACGTCGTCGAGCACCGACGGCGGCGTGCCGCGGCAAACCGGCACGCTGGCCGGACGCTCGAGGTCGCCCCAGTTCTCGGGCCGGGCGGTCTGGCTGACCTCGGCGAAGTCGTACAGCCCGTGGTAAGCGCCCTCGACCTTGGCGATCCGTGAGCGCCCCGTGAAGGCGCGGGCCGCCTTCAGGCAGCCCATCACGGCCTCGGTGCCCGAGTTCACGAAGCGGATCATCTCGAAGCCCGGCGTGCGCGAGAGCATGTGCTCGGCCAGCTCGATCTCCTGCTCGGTGGCCAGGGTGAAGGCCGTGCCGCGCCGCAGCTGCTCGCCGACCGCGGCGACGATCGCCGGGTGGGCGTGGCCGTGGATCAGCGACGCCAGGTTGTTCGAGCAATCGAGGCGGCGGACGCCCTCGATGTCGGTCACCCAGCAACCGGCGCCCTCGCGCGCGTACAGCGGGTGCGGCTTGCGCAGGACCGTGTTGCGGCTCACGCCGCCGGGCATGAGCGTCAGGGCACGCTGGTAGAGTTCGGCGCTGCGGGTGATCGTCTTGGTCATGGACGGCGACCTCGGTCGTTGGGGGTCGTTCACAGGCCGGGGCCGGCCACGAGCGCCGTGCCGGTGCGCGCCTGC
>CAZVWL010000077.1:0-11926 GCA_964630845.1 uncultured Fibrobacteraceae bacterium | reverse complement strand
TGCAATTCGGTCTTGCGCATGCGAGTCCCCTTCCGCCGCGCTCAGATCCTGGCGAGGGCAATGGTGACGTCCAGATCGTCGATCTGGAAGGCGTCGCGGTGCGGCAGCTCGCCGTCTGCCGCCAGCGATTCGGCCAGGGTTTCCTGGCGGATCCGAGGCTCGTGCATGCGGACCGCATCGAGGACCGGCGTCGGCCCGTCGATCACCAGCCTGATGCGGTCGCTGACCTGCAGCCCGCTCTTCTTGCGCAGGTTCTGCACCTTGTTGATGATCTCCCGCGCGTGGCCCTCGGCCCGCAGCGCGTCGTCGACCGTGGTGTCCAGCGCCACGATCAAGCCTGCCTCGCCCGCGACCGCGAAGGGGGCGACGCCGGCCTCGTGCACCAGGATCTCCTCGTGGCCGAGCGATTCCTCGCGGCCGGCGACCGCCAGGACCACCGAGCCGTCGCGGCGCAGCGCCAGGATCTGCGGGGCGGACATCGCCTCGATGGCCTTGGCCCATAGCGGCGCCTGCTGGCCGAAACGCGGTCCGAGCGCGCGATAGTTGGCCTTCGCCGAGAGCACGGCCACCGTGAGCGGGTCGGCGAGCGTCGCCACCTGCTTGATGTTCAGCTCGCCGGCCACGTAGCCGAGCAGCGTGGGATCGTCGAGCAACCGCGCCGCGCGCGCGTCCGCGCTGTGCACCAGCAGCCGCGCCAGGGGCTGGCGGACCTTCAGCTGGGTCTGCTGGCGCAAGCTGCGGCCGAGGCCGACGACGGCCTGCGCCGTGGCCATGCGTTCCTCCAGCTCCAGGTCCTGCGCCGCCGACGCGACCAGCGGGAAATCCTGCAGGTGCACCGACACGTCCGCGTCGGCATGGCCACACAGGCCGCGGTAGAGTTCCTCGGCCGTGAACGGCACGAACGGCGCCAGCAGGCGTAGCACCGTTTCCAGCACCGTGTGCAGGGTGAGGTACGCCGTGTGCTTGTCGGCGGTCAGCTCGCCGTGCCAGAACCGTTTGCGCGAGAGGCGCACGTACCAGTTGCTCAGGTCGTCGCCGACGAACGCGCCCAGCGTGCGGCCGGCGCGGGTCAGGTTCAGCGCCTCCAGATCGTCGCGCACCGAGGCGGTGACCGACTGCAGGCGGCTCAGGATCCAGCGATCGAGCAGCGTGGGCGCCGGCGCGAGGTCGCGGGCGGCCGGAGCCTGCGGGGTCCAGCCGTCGAGGTTGGCGTAGAGTGCGAAGAAGCGGTACGTGTTCTCGAGCGTGCCCAGCAGCTTGCTGCGGGCCTCGGCGATGCCGTCGGGATCGAAGCGCGTCGGCAGCCAGACGGGGTTGACCGTGACCATGTACCAGCGCAGCGGGTCGGCGCCGTCCTGGCGCATGATGGCCATGGGGTCGACCGTGTTGCCCACGCTCTTGGACATCTTCTTGCCGTGCCGGTCGAGGATCAGCTCGTTGACCAGGCAGCGCTTGTAGCTGCTGCGCCCGGTCAGGAAGGTGCTGATCACGAGCATCGTATAGAACCAGCCGCGGGTCTGGTCGATGCCCTCGCTGATGAAGTCGGCCGGGTACTGCTTCTCGAAGAGCGACGGGTCGCCGTGTGGCCACTGGTACTGCGCGAAGGGCATCGCCCCCGAGTCGAACCAGCAGTCGATCACCTCGGGCGTGCGCCGCATGGTGCCGCCGCAGCCGTCCTGACGGCAGGGGAACGTGACCTCGTCGACGTGCGGGCGATGCAGATCGAGGTTCGCCAGGTCGCGGCCGGCGAGCGCGCCCAGCTCGGCGCGGTTCTGCGGCAGGTGCTCGGCGGCGCAGGCGTCGCACCGCCAGACGTTCAGCGGCGTGCCCCAGAAGCGGTTGCGGCTGAGCGCCCAGTCCACGTTGCCGGCCAGCCAGTTCTGGAAGCGGCCGGAGCCCACCTCGGGCGGCGCCCAGACGATCTCGCGGTTGGCGGCGAGCAGCTGCTCGCGCATGCGGCTGGTGGCGATGAACCAGCTCGGCGTCGCGTAGTAGATGAGCGCGTTGCCGCAGCGGTCGTGGAACGGATACTCGTGGCTGTAGGTGGCCTGCGCGTAGAGCTGACCGGACGCCTGCAGATGCTTGATGATGTGGGGGTCGGCCTTCTTGACCGGCACGCCTTGCCACGGCTGCACGGTGGTCGTGAACTGGCCGTTGGCGTCGACCGGCTGGAAGAACGCCAGGTTCTCGCGCTCGCCGACCTGGAAGTCGTCCTCGCCGAACGCGGGCGCCATGTGCACGATGCCGGTGCCGGTGTCCAGCGTGACGAAGTCGCCGGCCACCACCTTGAACGCCTCGCGGCCCTCGGGCACGGGGCAGAACGGCAGCAGTTGCTCGTAGCGACGGCCGATCAGGTCGCGGCCCTTGCAGCGGTCGAGGATCTCCACGCCGCGCTCGGCGTCGAGCACCTCCAGGCGGGCCTCGGCGAGGATCAGCACCTCGTCGCCATGGCGCACCCGCACGTAGTCGAAGTCGGCGCCCACGGCGAGCGCCACGTTGCTGGGCAGCGTCCAGGGCGTCGTGGTCCAGGTCAGGAACGACTCGTCGGCATCCGCGGCGCGCAGGCGCACGTAGATCGAGGGGTCGTTGACCGTGCGGTAGCTGCCGGCCATCTCGTGGCTCGACAGCGGCGTGGCGCACACCGGGCAGTAGGGCACCACCTTGTGGCCCTGATAGAGCAGCCCGGCGGCGTGGAAACGGTGCAGGATCGCCCACACCGATTCGATGTAGCGGTCGTCGTAGGTGATGTAGGGGTCGGCGAGGTCGACCCAGTAGCCGAGCAGGCGCGTGAACTCGTCCCACTCCTGCTTGCACGACCAGACGCTCTGACGGCACCGCTCGTTGAAGGCGGCGATGCCGTGCGCGACGATGGCCTGCGCCCCCTGGATGCCCAGTTCCTTCTCGACCGAACGTTCCACCGGCAGACCGTGCGTGTCCCAGCCGGCCTTGCGCAGCACCCGGTGGCCGGTCATGGTCTTGTAGCGGCAGATGACGTCCTTGCAGAGTCGGGCCATCACGTGGTGCACGCCCGGCTTGCCGTTGGCCGTGGGCGGGCCCTCGTAGAAGACCCAGTCGGGCGCGTCCGCCCGGCTCGTGATGCTGCGGCGGAAGGTGTCGTGGCGCTCCCAGAAGGAGGCGATCGCCTGCTCGCTGGCCGCGTCGTGGTGGGGTCGCAACGGTGCTGGATACAGATCCGCCATGGGTTGACGTCGTCCTCCGGGCTAGAGTCGCGGCGCGCGCCGCAGGAAACCGCAGACCAGGGCCTCGAGCCGGGGCCGGGCCTCGTTCGCCGTGCGCAGGATGTCCTCGACCCGGGCCGGGTGCAGGTTGTCCGGGAAGCAAGCGTCGGTGATCACCGAGATGCCCAGCACCTTCATGCCGCCGTGCACGGCGACCAGGTTCTCGGGCACGCTGGACATGCCGACCGTGTCGGCCCCGATCTGGCGCAGGAAGCGGTACTCGGCGGCCGTCTCGAGGTTCGGACCGGCCACGGCCACGTAGACGAAGTGCCGCAGCGCCAGCTTCTGCTCGAGCGCCACCTCGTCGCACAGCTCGATGTAGCCGCGGTCGTAGGGCTCGCTCATGTCCGGGAAGCGGGGCCCGAGCCGCTCGTCGTTCGGGCCGATCAGCGGGTTGGCGCCCATCAGGTTGATGTGGTCGACGATCACGCCGATGTCGCCCGGCCGGTAGTGCGGGTTCATGCCGCCGACCGCGTTGCTCATGATCAGGGAGTGGGCCCCGAGGGCGCGCATGACCCGCACCGGCAGGGTGACCTCCTCCATCGAGTATCCCTCGTAGAAGTGCACGCGGCCCTGCATGACGCAGACCCCGCGCCCCTCGATCGTGCCGAGCACGAGGTTGCCCTGATGGCTGGTCGCCGTCGACTCGACGAAGTGCGGGATCTGCCCGTAGGGGATGGCGACCGGGTTCTCGATGCGGTCGGCGAGGTCGCCCAGGCCGGTGCCGAGGATCAGCCCGAACTCGGGCACCAGCGTCGTGCGACCGCGCAGGTACGCGGCCGCCTCGGTGATGCGGGTGTAGAGGTCGCTCAAGTCCAGCCTCCAGGACAATAAACCGGAGCCGCCTGGTCTGAAGTAGGTCGGCGGCGCGAGCAAATTCATGGGATATGGTAAGATAACACGCGTCGGGGCGCGAAAAAAGCGGAAAAGGGCGGCGATCCACCGGGATCGCCGCCCTCTGTCGCTGCGCTCAGGCCTCGTGTCGAACGCCGATCAGGGCCTGGGCGCCTGCTCGGTCAGCCGCTCGTCGACCGACTGGGACCAGGGCAGGTCCACGTCGGCCGCCGGCGGGAACGCCGGTGGGGCGTTCTCGATGGGCGCGGCCGGCGGCGGCGCCAACGCCGGCGCTTCGGGCCCGGGTCCGGCGGCGGCTTCGGCCATCGCCGCGGTCGTCTTGCGCGCCGCCGACTCGATGGCATAGTGGCGCCACTGGTCTTGCTGGCTGTCCGACCGCGCCGGCGGCGGCGACAGGCGCGCCGCCTGGTCATCCCGGTCGCCGAGCGGAACCTGCTGGTCGCCGTTCTCGGCCGTGGCGTCCGGGCCGGGCGTGCCGCCGTCGACGCGGTCGAGCAGGCGGCCGTCGAACGGCTTGAAGTCGCTGCGATGGGTCTCCACGAACTGGATCTGGGCCTCGGCGAGGCTACGGAAACGGCCGAGGAACGATTCCTTCTCCCGGTGCACGGCGAGCGCCTCGCGACGCAGCTCGTCGAGCTGGCGGCGACCGTCGGCCAGCACCTGCTGCACCCGCTGGCGGGCCTCGGCGAGCACGAGTTCGCCTTCCTTGCGCGCCGTCTCGCGGGCCTCCTGGGCCACACGCTCGGCCGTCATCAACGTGTCGCGCAGCGTGCGCTCGAGGTTGCGGTACTCCGCCAGCTTCTCGTCCTGCTCCAGGACCCGCTCGCGCAGCTGCTTGTTGTCCACGAGCACGGCTTCGTACTCGTCGGCCAGCGTGGTCAGGAACGCGCGGACCTCGTCGGCGTCGTAGCCGCGCATGCCGCGCTTGAATTCCTGCTTGCGGACGTCCAGGGGGGTGATCCTCATCGTGCTCTCCTCGGGCAACGGCCAGCGCGCGGGCATGACCGACCAGTTTTCGACCGCTTCGGCCGGGGCAACCACCGTCACGACCGATACGCATCAAGACCGATGCCAGGCCGGGTCAGGCGCCCCGGGGACCGAAGATGGCGCCGCCGATGCGCACGAGGGTGGCCCCCTCGGCGACGGCTTGCGGGAAATCGTCGCTCATGCCCAGGCTCAGCTCGGGCAGCGCCAGGCCGCAGGCGGCGGCCGCGCGGTCGCGCAGCTCGCGCACCTCGGCGAAGGTCCGGCGCAACTCGGCCTCCGGCGCCTCCTCCCGCCCCATCGCCATCAAGCCGAGCAGGGCGATGTTCGCCAGCGTCGACACCGCACACGCTACGTCCACGACCGCGTCGGGGGCAAGCCCGTCCTTCTGCGGCTCGCGCGTCGCGTTCACCTGCAAGAGGACAGGCTGGACCACGCCGAGCTCCTTCGCCTTGCGGTCCAGCCGCTCGGCGAGGTCGAGCCCGTGCACGCCGTGGATGAGCGCGAACCGACCGGCGGCGCGGTTCGCCTTGTTGCGCTGCAGGTGGCCGATGAAATGCCAGCGGACCGGCGGCGGCGGCGTTCCCAGCAGGGACGCCAGCTCGTCCTGGCGCGGCAGGGCTTCCTGGAGGCGGTTCTCCCCCAGATCGAGGTGTCCGGCCGCGACCACCGGCGCGACCCTCGCGAGGGGCACCTGCTTGGTGACGGCCACCAGGCGCACGCTGCCCGTGGGCCGACCCGCCCGCGCGCACGCCTCGTCCAGGCGCGCGAGCACGCGCTCGAGGCGGCCCAGGACGTCGTCGTGGTCGGCCATGGGGCCCTTCGCCGGTCAGCGCCAGCGCAGCAGCCGCGTCTCGGGATCCAGCTCGAGCGAGATCGTCGGCGGCTCTTCGCTGTCGTGTTCCTTGAGGATGTGCACGCGCACGTGGTCGTTCTGCGACTGCAGGCTGAGGATCACCGAGATGTTCTCCTCGTGCCAGGCCACCTCGCGAGGCACGCCGCGCTCGTCCAGCTCCTGCCCCTCGCGGTGCAGGTTGCTGCCGGTCCAGATCTCCGCGTTCATCTCGCGGGCCAGCTCGCAGATGCCCTGGATCTCCCAGTCCTCGCTGTACTCGAAACGGGGCGTGCCGTCCATGATCATCATGTCCGGCCGGAAGCCGGCGTCGTCGCGCAGGAAGGCGATCGACTGGCGCAGCTTCTCCAGCGTGAACGTGTCGCGGTTGTAGACCAGGATGTGCCGGCCGCGCTCGACCTCCAGGCGCCGCTCGAGCATGTTGTCCAGACCGAGCTGCTGCGCCATCGCCTGCAGGAGCTGGTCGTAGTAGGCGCGCATCCGCTCGACCGATTCCTTGGTCGAGATGTGCAGCACCCGTTGCCCTTGCAACAGCCGGTCCAGCGCCAGCCCGATCAAGAGGCCGGTCTTGCCGACGCCGGTGCGCGACAGGACGACGCCGAAGTTGCCGCGGCCGAGGCCGCCATGCAGGGCGCGGTCGAGCAGCCGCACCGGGCTCTTCTCGAAGACGTTCATGCTCATGCTCCCGCTGCTTGCACTCTACTTGCCCTGGGCGCGTTTTTCCAGGTATTCCTTGCGCAGCTGCTCGGCCGTGTCGCGCGGCGCCGGCGCGTAGCGCGCGAACTCCATCGTGTATTCCGCCTTGCCCGCGGTGGCCGAACGCAGGACGTTGGCGTAGCCGAACATCTCGCCCAGGGGCACCTGCGCGTCGATACGCACGAAGCCCTGGTCCTCGGTGGTGCCGAGGATGATGCCCCGGCGCTGCATCAGGGTCTTGAGGACCTCGCCCTGCAGCTCGCCCGGCCCTTCCACCGACACCAGCATCAGCGGCTCGAGCGCCACCGGATGCCCTTCGTTGTAGTGCTGCCGGAAGGCCGAACGGCAGGCGACCGAGAAGGCCATGTCGGAGGAGTCGACGGCATGGCTGTCGCCGTCCTCGAGGATCACCTTGAGGCCGAGCACCGGCGCGCCGATGAACGCACCCTCGTGGATGCACTCGCGGAACCCCTTC
Organism: uncultured Fibrobacteraceae bacterium; assembly: GCA_964630845.1. GTDB lineage: Bacteria > Krumholzibacteriota > Krumholzibacteriia > LZORAL124-64-63 > LZORAL124-64-63 > Glo-17. The sequence continues at coordinate 4,824 of CAZVWL010000077.1, read as the reverse complement.
TCGCAGGCGCTGATGTACTCGCTGGGGATCGTGCCGCCGATCACCGCGTTGACGAAGTGGAACTGCCCGTCCTCGCTCGGCTCGATGCGCCCGATCACGCGCGCGTACTGGCCCGAGCCGCCGGTCTGCTTGCGGTGCGTGTAATTGAACCGGAACGCCTGCGTGAGCGTCTCGCGGTAGGCGACCTTCGGCTGGCCGGTGCGCACCTCGACGCCGAACTCGCGGCGCATGCGCTCGACGTAGACCTCCAGGTGCAGCTCGCCCATGCCGCGGATCAGGGTGTCGCCCGTCTCGCCGTCCACGGCGGTCAGGAACGTGGGGTCCTCGCGGGTGAACCGGTTCAGGGCCTTGGCGAGCTTGGCCTGGGCCTTGCCGTCGACCGGGGTGATGGCCAGCGAGACCACCGGCTCGGGCACGTGCATGCTCGTCAAGCTCACCTGGCGGCCGCCGGTGAAGGTGTCGCCGCTCGCGCACTCGATGCCGAAGAGAGCGACGATGTCGCCGGCGCGGGCGTGGTCGATGTCTTCCATCTGGTCGGCGTGCATGCGCCCGAGGCGCCCCACCTTGACCTTCTTGCCCGTGCGCGTGTTGACGATGTCGCTGCCCTTGCGGACCTCGCCGTCATAGAGACGGATGTACGTCAGCTGACCGTACTGCCCGTCTTCGAGCTTGAAGGCGTGGGCGACGAGGTCGTTGTCGGGGTCGTTGCGCAGCTCGAAGCTGCGTTCGGTGCCGTCGCGGCCGATCTCCAGGGCCTCGTTGCGGACCTCCGTGGGGTCGGGCAGGTAGCGCACGACGGCGTCCAGCAGCAGCTGCACGCCCTTGTTCTTGTACGCGCTGCCGCAGAACACGGGGGTCAGGCCGCCGGCCAGCACGCCGCGTCGGACCGCCGCGTGGATCAGCTCGGGCGTGACCGCGTCCTCGAGGATGGCCTCGGTCAGCTCGTCGCTGAACATGCTCGCCGCGTCCAGCATCACCTCGCGCCGCGCTTCGGCCTCGATCCGAAGCGGCGCGGGGATGTCCTCCCAGGCGATCTTCTCGCCGCTGGGGCCCTCGAACCGCGCGACCTGCATGCGGATCAGGTCGATCACGCCGGCGTGCTGCGCTTCGAGGCCGAGCGGCAACTGCATCATGACGGCGTTGTGGCTGAGCTTCTCCCGCAGCTGGTCGGTCACCCGCATCGGGTTGGCGCCGGAGCGGTCGCACTTGTTGACGAAGGCGAGGCGGGGCACGCCGTAACGCTTCATCTGGCGGTCCACGGTGATCGACTGCGACTGCACGCCGGCCACGGCGCACAGGACGAGGATCGCGCCGTCGAGCACGCGCAGGGCCCGCTCCACCTCGATGGTGAAGTCGACGTGTCCCGGCGTGTCGATCAGGTTGATCGTGTGACCGTCCCAGTGGCAGTTGGTGGCCGCCGACTGGATGGTGATGCCGCGCTCGCGCTCGAGGTCCATCGAGTCCATGGTGGCGCCCACGCCATCCTTGCCCTTGACCTCGTGGATGGCCCGGATGCGGCCCGTGTAGAAGAGGATCCGCTCGGTCAACGTGGTCTTGCCCGAATCGATGTGGGCGCTGATCCCGATGTTGCGCAGGCGGCTCAGATCGCTACTCATCGTCCATCGTCCTGTGCTGGCCCGCCGCCGGGCGGCGGGCGTGCGGACCGCCCCGTGGCGGTCGATCGGCGGGTCGTCGCCCGCCCCTCCAGACAACAACGAGGCTGACCGTGGCCAACCTCGCCGCCCGGATGCCTTGCTGGATGCCGGGCGGGAAGGTAAACGCACGCGCGCCCGTCGGCAAGGCGCGCGCCATCGATCTTGCGAGAAATTGACCGAATGGCGTCAGATCCGCCGACGCCGGAATCGCAGGCTGTCGCCCCGTTCGTGGTAGGCGACCCGCTCGCCCACCCGCGCGACGGACGCCGCCAGCCGGTCGCGGCTGGTGCTCGAAGTCTCCTCGAGGCCCGGCTTGCCGTCGTAGAGCTGGTAGCCGCGCCGATACCGCGGGTCCGTGACGTTGGGCATCAGGATGTTGGCGCCCGCCAGCAGGCCTCGCTCGCGCCCGTCCGGCGCCAGGGCCTGCAGGGCGGTCGAGGCGGCGATGTTCACGTCGGGCAGCACGAGGCGCACGCAGGCGATCATCTTCAGGCCCAGCTCGAGCTGCGCGGCGGCCCGCGTGGCGTCGAAGGGGCCGAGGCTGTCGGCCATGGGCGTCTGGTGGCAGGGGATGAACGGCCCCATGCCGACCATGTCCACGTCCTGGTCGCGCATGAACAGCACGTCGCGGGCGAGGTCGCCGGCGGTCTGGCCGGGCAGGCCGATCATCACGCCCGTGCCCACCTGGTAGCCGCATCGACGCAGGCTCGCGAGGCAATCGCGGCGGCTCTGCAGATCCTGGTCGGCCGGGTGGATGGCCGCGAAGATCTCCGGGTTGGTGGTCTCGATACGCAGCAGATAACGGTGCGCGCCGGCCTGGTGCCAGCGGCGGTACGTCCGCTCGGTCTGCTCGCCGAGGGAGAGCGTGACGCCCAGGCCGGCCTGCGAGAGGTCGCGCATGCCGCCGAGCAGGCGTTCGACGTACGCGAGGAAATCCTCGTCGGTGCGCTCGCCGCTCTGCAGCACCACCGACCCCAGCCCCTGCTGCCAGACCCAGGCGGCGGCGGCGAGCACCTCGTCCTCGGGAATCGTGTAGCGCTCCAGTTCGGCTTGCCCCTGGCGGATGCCGCAGTACAAGCAGTCGCGGATGCACAGGTTGCTGACCTCGATGAGGCCGCGCAGGTGCACCACCTTGCCCAGTTCCCGCACCTTGACGTGGTAAGCCGCCTCGTAGAGCCGGCGGAGGTCGGCGGGGTCGTCCAGGGAGAGCAGCAGTTCGAGGTCGGGCTGATCGAGGCGGGGCTTGGCCAGGATGCGGTCGAGGGACGTCATGGTCGCCTAGATCGCCCCATGCTGCCGACCGACCCGCGCGAACGCGTCGAGCAGCTGGTCGATGTGCGCCGGCGTGTGCGCGGCCGAGGCCTGCAGACGGATGCGCGCCTGACCCGGAGGCACCACCGGAAAGCTGAAGCCGATGCAGTAGATGCCGGCGGCCAGCAGGTCGCGGCTGATCCGCTGGGCCATGATCGCGTCGTTGTCGAAGCGCCGGAAGTGCACCGGCACGATCGGGTGGTCGCCCGGATCGATGTCGAAGCCGAGGGCGGTCAAGCCCTCGCGCATGCGCTTCTGGTTGGCGTCGAGCGTGGCCAGCGGGCGCGGGTCCTCGCGCAGGATGCGCAGGACCGCGAGCGTGGCGCCGCAGACCACCGGCGGCAGCGAGTTGCTGAACAGGTAGGGGCGCGACTTCTGGCGCAGCCAGGTGATCAGCTCCCGCGGCCCGGCGATCGCGCCGCCCAGGCCGCCGCCGAGCGCCTTGCCCAGGGTCGTGGAGATCAGGTCGACGCGGTCCATGACGCCGAACTTCTCGTGCGTGCCGCGGCCCGTCGGGCCGGTGAAGCCCGTAGCGTGGCTCTCGTCCACCAGCACCATGGCGCCATACTGGTCGGCGAGGTCGCAGATGGCCGGCAGGTTGGCGAAATCGCCATCCATCGAGAAGACGCCGTCGGTGACGATCAGGCGCAGGCGCTGGCCCTGAGCCTCCTCGAGGCGGTTGCGCAGCGAGGTCATGTCGGCGTGGCGGTAGATGAAGCGCTGGGCCTTGCTGAGGCGCACGCCGTCGATGATCGAGGCGTGGTTGAGCTGGTCGGTGACGATCGCGCAGTCCTCGGACAGGAGCGGCTCGAAGCCCCCGCCGTTGGCGTCGAAGCATGCCGCGTAGAGGATCGCGTCGTCGCAGCCGAGGAACCCGGCGAGCTCGCGCTCGAGCTGGACGTGCAGCTCGGTGGTGCCGCAGATGAAGCGCACCGAGCTGAGCCCGTAGCCCCAGCGGTCGAGCGTGGCGCGGGCGGCCTCGGTCACGCGCGGGTCGCCGGCCAGGCCCAGATAATTGTTGGCGCAGAAGTTCAGGACCGTGCGCCCGCCGACCGTGACCTCGGCCCCCTGGGGACTCTGCAACACGCGCTCTTCCTTGAAGAGCCCCTGCTCCCGCAGCGTCTCGATCTCGCGGCCGAGGATTTGACGGATCTCGCCCAGCATCGCTGCCTCCACGACGGCCCCGCCGCCGGTGCCTCACCAGACGAGGACCGGCGGCCGCGCGCTGGCAACCGCCGGTCCTGAGGCCCGAAACCTAGTTCTTGCCGTAGCGCTTGGCCATGTCGGTCAAGCTCACGCACTTGATCTTGTCGGCCCAGCCGGCCTGCCCGAAGGCGATCATGCGCGCCTCGACCACGACGGCCATCGCCTCGCGGGCCGGCTTCAGGTAGTCGCGCGGGTCGAACTTGCCCGGCGTCTCGGCGAACACCTTGCGGATGGCGCCGGTGATGGCCAGACGGTTGTCGGTGTCGACGTTGATCTTGCGCACGCCGTGCTTGATGCCGCGCTGGATCTGCTCGACCGGCACGCCGTACGACTCCTTGAGGTCGCCGCCGTACTTGTTGATGATCTCCACCAGCTCGCGGGGCACCGAGCTGCTGCCGTGCATCACCAGGTGGCAGTTGGGCAGCTTGGCGTGGATCTTCTCGATCACGTCCATCTTCAGGACGTCGCCCGTGGGCTTCTTCGTGAACTTGTAGGCGCCGTGGCTGGTGCCGATCGCCACGGCGAGCGCGTCGCAGCCGGTGGCCGCCACGAAATCGCCGGCCTGGTCGGGATCGGTCAGGTGGGCCAGGGCCTCGTCGCCCGACAGGCCGGCGCCGTGGCCGTCCTCGATGCCGCCCAGGCAGCCCAGCTC
>CAZVWL010000076.1:531-12018 GCA_964630845.1 uncultured Fibrobacteraceae bacterium | reverse complement strand
TGATCGAGGCGCACGTTGCAGCCGGTGGCGCAGCCGTTGCAGACCGACGGCGTGGAGCGCAGCAGCCAGACGCGCTTCTTGAAACGGAAGTCGCGGCTGGTCAGGGCGCCCACCGGGCAGATGTCCACCGTGTTGAGGCTGTAGTTGTTGGCCAGCTCGACGCCGGGCGCCACGTCGATCTCGGCGCGGTCGCCCCGGTTGTAGATGCCCAGCTCGCTGGTGCCGGTCACCTCGTCGCAGAAGCGCACGCAGCGGCTGCACAGCACGCAGCGCTCCTGGTCGAGGATCACGTGCGGGCCGATGACCTTGGCCTTGCGCTTGAGGACCTTGTCGGCCTTCTCGACCTCCGACTCGTAGAGGCCGTAGTCCATGTACTGGTCCTGCAGGCCGCATTCGCCGGCCTGGTCGCAGATCGGGCAATCGACGGGGTGGTTGATCAGGTGCATCTCGAGCACCTGCTTGACCGCCTGTTGCACCCGGGGCGTGCGCGTGCGCACCACCATGCCGTCGCGCACGATGGTGTTGCAGGCGATCGTCAGCTTGGGCATGCCCTCGATCTCCACCTGGCAGAGGCGGCAGACGCCGGCGATGCTCAGATCCGGGTGGTAGCAGAAGTGCGGCAGGTCCTCGCCGCGGGCCTGCCGGCAGGCGTCGAAGAGACGGGTGCCGTCGGGAACCTCGATCTCGTGGTCGTCGATGGTCAGCTTGGCCATGGACCGTTCCTTGTGCTGGCTCACTCGCCGCGTGCCCAGCGGGAAGCCGACTGGGCCGGGGCGGTCTCGTGGATGCGGGCGGCGAACTCGTCGCGGAACCGCTGCAGGAAGCTGCGCATGGGCATCACGGCGGCGTCGGCGAGCGGGCAGATGGTCAGGCCCATCATGCCGGCGCACACCTTCTCGAGCAGCTCCAGGTCGTCGGGGACCGCCTCGCCCTTCAGCAGGCGGCCCACGATGCGGTGCAGCCAGCCGGTGCCCTCGCGGCAGGGCGTGCACTGGCCGCAGCTCTCGTCCCAGTAGAAGTGCATCAGCACCTTGATCAGCTCGACCATGTCGCAACGCTGCGGGATGAGGATCATGCCGCCGGAGCCGAGCATGGTGCCGGCCTGCTGCAGCGACTCGTAATCCAGCGTGCAGTTCATGATCTCGTCCGCGGTCAACACCGGCACCGAGCTGCCGCCGACGATGCAGGCCTTCAGCGCCTCGCCGTCGGTCATGCCGCCGAGGTACTCCTCGAAGAAGGTGCGGAACGGGATGCCCAGCGGCACCTCGTACACGCCCTGGTTGCGCACCGGGCCGGAGACCGACCACAGCTTGGTGCCGGGCGATTTCTCGGTGCCGAACGCGCGGTACGCCGCGGCCCCATTGGTCACGATCCAGGGCACGGCCGCCACCGTCTCCACGTTGTTGACGATCGTGGGCTTGCCCAGAAACCCGCTGACGGCCGGGAACGGCGGCTTGATGCTGGGCTGACCCTTCAGGCCGGTGACCGAGTTGATCAGCCCGGTCTCTTCCCCGCAGATGTAGGCGCCGGCGCCCTTGTGCACGATGACGTCGAGGCTGTAGCCGCTGCCCAGGATCTTCTGGCCGAGGTAACCGGCCCGGTAGGCCTCGTCGACGGCCTTCTGCATGCGGTCGACCAGCCAGCCGAACTCGCCTCGGATGTAGATGAACGCCAGGCTGGCGCGCACCGCGAACGCGCTGATGATCGTGCCCTCGAGCGTCTGGTGCGGGTCGTAGTCCAGCAGGTAGCGGTCCTTGAACGTGCCCGGCTCCGACTCGTCCGCGTTGACGAAGAAGTAGACCTGCTCGGCGCCCGCGGGCACGAAGCCCCACTTGGTCCCGGTCGGAAAACCCGCGCCGCCGCGGCCGCGCAGGCCCGATTCCTTGACGACCTCGATCACCTGGGCCGGCGTCATGCCGCCGAGCACCCGGCGCAGCGCCTGGTAACCGCCCTCGGCCTCGTAGACCTTCAGCAGGTGCCCGTCGCGGCGCCCGAAGCGCGCGGAGAGGATGTTGCACGCCTGCTTGCTCAAGCCTCGACCTCCAGCTCGCGATCGGTGTCGGCCCGCGGCGGCGTGCCCTTGCGCAGGCCGTCGAGCAGCGCGTCGGCCCTGGCCGGCGTCAGGTTCTCGTGGAAGTGCTTGCCCAGCTGCAGCACCGGCCCGTGCCCGCAGGCGCCGAGGCACTCGACGCCCTCGAGGGCGAACTGGCCGTCCGGCGTGGCCTCGCCCAGGCGCACCCCCAGCCTCTTCTCGAGGTGGGCGATCAGGTCGCGCGCGCCCAGGATGTGGCAGCTGATGTTCTGGCAGACCTGCAGCACGTGGCGCGCCGGGGCCTCGGTGCGGAACATCGTGTAGAACGTGAGCAGCTCGTGCACCCGCGCGCGCGGGACCTCGAGCGTCTCCACCAGGTAGTCCACCGCCGCGGGCGGCACCCAGCCCAGCTCGTCCTGCACCACCCAGATGCTCGGCATCAGGGCGCTCAGGCGCGTCGGGTAGCGGGCCATCAGCGCCGCGATCTTCGCGCGCGCCTCGGCGCCGAGGACCGTCGCGGCCGTCTTGTCGGTACTGTCCATCGGTCGCTCCATATCGCGGCGAACCGCCCGGATCAGCGATCCAGTTCGCCGGCGATGATGTTGAGGCTGCCCAGGGTGGCGATCGCGTCGCTGATCATGCCGCCGCGGACCATGCGCGCATAGGCCCCGAAGATCGGGAAACACGGCGGGCGCACCTTGATGCGGTACGGCCGGCCGCCGCCGTCCGAGACGCAGTAGAAGCCCAGCTCGCCGTTGCCGCCCTCGCCCAGCCCGTAAGCCGCGCCGGCCGGCACCTGGATGCCCTCGTAGATCAGCTTGAACTGGTTCATGACGCCCTCGATGCTGCCGTAGACCTTCTTCTTGGGCGGCAGGATGACGCGGGCGTCGTCGACGTTCACCGGACCGGCCGGCAGACGCCGCAGCGCCTGCTCGATGATCCGCTTGCTCTGCACCATCTCGGCGAGCCGCACCATGATGCGCGCGTGCGTGTCGCCGTCCTGTCCGGTGGGGATGTCGAACTCGTACTCCTGGTAATCGAGCGTCGGGTGCACCTTGCGCACGTCGTATGCCACGCCGCAGGCCCGCAGGCAGGGGCCGGTGAACCCGTGGCTGATCGCCTCGGCGCGGCTGATCGCGCCCACGCCCACGGTGCGGTCCAGGAAGATGCGGTTACGCGCCGCCAGCTTGACGACCTCGCCGAGCGCCTCGTCGAGCATCGCCAGCTTGGCGGTGATCTCCTGTTCGCACCCCGGGTAGAGGTCGTGGCTGAGCCCGCCGATGCGCGCGTAGTTCGTGGTCAGGCGGCTGCCGCAGAGGTTCTCGATGATCTGGTACATCGCCTCGCGCACGTTGAACGTGTACCAGTACATCGTCAGGGCGCCCATGTCGACCAGGTTGGTGCCCACGGCGACCAGATGGTCGATGATGCGCGACAGCTCCGAGACGATCACCCGGATCACCTTGCAGCGCGGCGTGACCTCGACCTTCAGCAGCCGCTCGACCGCGGTCGCGTAGATCACGTTGTTGAGCATCGGCGAGCAGTAGTTCAGGCGGTCGGTGTAGGGCATCACCTCGGCCCAGGTGTGGTCCTCCGCCTCCTTCTCGAAGCAGCGGTGCAGATAGCCGATCTCCGTGCGCGCGTCGACGATCGTCTCGCCGTCCAGCAGGCACTCGGCGCGCAGGCAGCCGTGCATGGCCGGGTGGCTGGGTCCGAGGTTGACCGTCAGCAGGTCCGACGGGTGGATGTCGTCGCCCGTGCCCTGCGGGTTCTGCGCCAGGCTCGCGCGGTGGGCCGCCCGGGCGATGTCGTGGTCGCTGTAGAGCTTCTCCGGCTCGGACAGCTCCTGCCCCAGTTCCACCGGGTAGTCCTTGCGCAACGCGTGGCCCTCGAACTCGTGGTGGCAGAGGATGCGCCTGAGGTCGGGATGCCCGGCGAACGGCACGCCGAACAGGTCGTAGACCTCGCGCTCATGCCAGTCGGCGGACCGCCACAGATCGCAGGCCGTGGGCACCGCCTCGCCCTCGGCCACGCTCGTGCGCACCCAGAGCTGCCGCGGCTCGGACAGCGACCGCACGTAATAGATGACGTCGAAGCGCTGCTCGCGCTCGGGGTAGTCGACGCCGATCACGTCGGCCAGCATCTCGCAGCCTTCGCGGTGCTTGAGGTAGCCGAGCACCTCCGGCAGCTTGGCCGCGGGCACGGTCACGTGGTGGTCGCCGCAATGGCCGCTCGACGCGAGGATGTCCGGACCGAACTCCTGCCGCAGAGCCCGCACCAACTTGTCGCTCATGGTCCCTTCCCGGTTGCTAGCGATCCGGACGCGCCCGCTCGCCGTGGCGCTCCTCGCTGGTGGCCAGCCCCTCGCGATCGATCTTTTCCTGCAGCAGCAGCAGCCCGTGGAAGAGATTCTCCGGGGTCGGCGGGCAGCCGGCCACGTAGATGTCCGTCGGGATCACGCGGTCGATGCCCTGCAGGGTGCCGTAGTTCTTGTAGAAGCCGCCGCTGCTCGCGCAGACGCCCATGGCGACCACCCACTTCGGCTCGCACATCTGGGCGTAGATCGTCTTGAGGATCGGCGCCTGCTTGTAGCTGATCGTGCCGGCGACGATCATCAGGTCGCTCTGCCGGGGCGAGAAGCGCACCAGCTCGGCGCCGTAGCGGCTGAGGTCATGGTAACTCGAGACCGACGCCATGAACTCGATCGCGCAGCAGGCCGTCCCGTACGGGATCGGCCAGAGGGAGTACTTGCGGCCCCAGTTGACCGCCTGGCGCAGCCGCGTGGTCAGCAGGCTGCCGGGGTTCGCGAGGTCTACTGCCATTCCAGACCACCCTTGCGCCACTCGTAGACCAGCCCGACGACCAGGACGAGCCCGAACACCCCCATGACCGCCAGGGCGTAGCCGCCCGCGCCGGCGTCCAGGAAGGTCCGGAACGTCAGGACCCACGGCACCAGGAAGACGGTCTCCAGGTCGAAGAGCAAAAACAGCAGCGCCACCAGGAAGAAGCGGATGAAAAACCGGATCTGGACCGTGCCGCGCGCGGGGATGCCGCACTCGTACGGCGTCTCCTTGAGCGGGTCCCTCTTGCGGGGGCCCAGCCAGTAGCTCATGGCCAGGAACAATCCCGCGAACAGGACGGCGACCAGCAGGACGAGCAGGACCGGAACGGCGGAAGCGGTCATGAAAGCTCCCTGTCGTGTGCCGCGAGGCGCGCTTGGTGGCTGGAGGCTGACGATGTTCCAATTGATAAGAGATGACGCGTCGGATTGCCAAGACCAAAGTGATCCGCGGTCGCCAGTTGCCGGCTCCTGACGGGCCGGAACGTCGATCGGGGACTTTCCGACCGCCCCTGGTCCGAATTTCGCCGGCGCCGCGTGCCGGGCCCTCCGGCGGCCCCGGGGACCTCCTCCGCGCCGGCCGCCGCGCCAGGCCCGCGCCGATGGCCTGCTGGAGCCGCGCGGGGCCTGGCGGTGTCGATCACGCCTGTTCGGCACGACAGTTGCGCTGGGCGGCCGTGGCCGAGATGGACGGCCGTTCACGCCTCAGATCCAGGAGTGACCGTCATGACCGTTACGACCGCCGGCCCGCAGGCCAGCCCCCCGATTCCCGCCGGGTTCGTCGCCCTCGTGCAGGCCGGCCGCGCCGCCCTCGACCACGGCGACGTGGCCGCCGCGCGCGAGCACTTCCTGGCCGCGACCGCCGGCTTTCCCGACGAAGCCGTCGGCCACAACAACCTCGGCGGCCTGTTGATGGGGCTCGGCGAGCACGACGCGGCCGCCGCTTGCTTCGCCGAAGCGCTCCGGCTGGCCCCCGATAGCCCGAACACGGCCTTCAACCTGGGTCTGGCCCGCTTCGCCGGCGGCGATTTCGCCGGCGCCGCCGAGGCCTTCACCACCGCGGCCGTCATCGCGCCCGACGATCCCGAGGTCCTGAACAACCGCGGCGCGGCCCGCGCCCGGCTGGGCTTGAACGACCTCGCCCGCCAGGATTTCCTGGCCGCCCTCGAGCGCCACGCCAACTTCCCGAGCGCCGTCCTGAACCTCTGCGAGCTCGACCTCGCCGACGGCGACCTCGCCGCCGCCATCGGCCTCTGCGAAGCCTACCTGCAGCACCATCACGACCTCGGCGTGATCCGCCGCTGGCTGGAGCTGCGAGACATGGCGCGCGCCGCCGCCGGCCGCACGCTGCAAGCCGAAGGTTGACCCCGCCGATCGACTCCGGCCGGCAGGCGCCTTGCCCACGTCAAGCGGCCGGGCTCATGGATGAGCCCGGCCGCTGACGTCGTGGCGCCTGGCGCCCTGTCCGGTCGTGAACGCCGTCAGAAATCGAAGTTCGTGTCCTGCACGCGGAAGTCCTCGAACCCGTCGGCCGACGTGTCGATCTCGTTGCGGATCTCACGCTGCGGCGGGCCGTCCAGCGCGATCTCGTCACGCAGCGCGCCGAGGTCGGTGTAGACGTCGGCGGCGGCGATCAGGTCGGTCGACGTCATCTCGCGCAGGGCGCAGACCTCGACATGCTTGCCGCGCCGCGCCGCCGCCTCGACCAGCGGGCAGAAGTCGCCGTCGCCCGAGCAGATGATCACCGTGTCGATGTGCGGGCAAAGCTCCATGACGTCCATCGCCATCTCCATGTCCAGGGCGCTGCGCACGCTGCGGCCGCTCTGTTCAGGATCCGAGAAGGAACGCACCTCGCGCGTGACGACGGTGAACCCGTTCAGTCGCAGAAAATTGATGAAATCGATCTTGCCTTCGCTCTGGGTGCTGATCGCCGTGTAGAAGAACGACCGGAGCAACCGGCGCTTGCCCGTCAGCAACCGGCAGAGCTTCAGATAGTCCAGCCGCATGTTCAGATGCTTGGCGCTGTAATGGATGTTCTCGCCATCGATGAAGATGGCGACCCGATCGAAGGCGCTGTGCGTGTACATCTGGTCTCCTCAATCTGGGACCGTCCGTGAGCGACTCACGGGGCGGCCCGGAACGCTGTTGCGATCCGGTAGCATTCCCCCCGAAGGCCCCGGAAACTCGATGCACGAGACGCGACACCGCCGAAAACCCAAACAAACGCGACACGGCGACCAGCCTGGAGTCGCCGGAATACTGCTGCGCACAACAATACTAGATAAGCCTTATAATCATTAACCTGCTCATGCCGATGCCCGCGCCAGTCAGGCCCTGGACACGTTCGCTGGAATCACGGCTGCAGACTCGCTCGCGCTGCGCATCCGCTCGACCCAGCGGAGCGCTAAAGAATAATATGCCGGTAAAACCAGGAGCGTCAAGGCGGTGCCGGCGGCCAGGCCGCCGCAGATGGCCCTGGCCATCGGATAGTACTCCAGGCCCGACAAGTGCGTACCCCGCAGCAAGGCCAGGGGGATCAATCCGAGCACCGTGGTGCCGGCCGTCATCAAGATCGGCCGCAGGCGCTCGCCGCAGGCCACGAGGAGCGCCTCGTCGGGCGGCAACCCGCCGCGCCGGCGCCGGCCGATGTGGTCGACCAGCACGATGCCGTTGTTCACCACGATGCCGATGAGGATCACGATGCCGATCATGGCCATCAGGTTCAGGGGCGTGCCCGTGGCCATCAGCGTCCAGAAGACGCCCAGCGAGGCGAATGGCACGCAGGCCATGACCACCAGCGGCAGCACGAGCGACTCGAAGAGGCTCGCCATGACGAAGAAGACGCAGGCCAGGGCCAGCAGCATGTTCAGGCCGAGTTCGGACTGCTGCTCCTGAGCGCGGCGGATCTCCTGCCCGAAACCCCAGCCGTAGCCCAGCGGCAGCTCGAGGCCGTCCATCACCTGGCGCACCTGCTGCAGCTGCTGGTCGAACGACTCGCCCTCGGCGGTCGCCCGCAGCGTCAGGCCCGAACGCTGGTCCTGCCGGAAGATGCGCTGCGGCCCTCCCCCGAAGCTGAACGACGCCACCTGCCCGAGCTGCACCGGCTGGCCGCCGGTCACCCCGACGGTCAAAAGCGCGAGGTTCTCGAGCGACTCGCGGTCGTCCGGCAAGAGGGAGACGATCACATCCAGTTCGCGCTCCTGCTGGCGCAGCCGGGGCAGCGGCACGCCGCGGTACGTCAGGCCGATCACCTCGGCCACGGCGGCCGGCTGCACGCCGAACCGGCTGGCGGCGTCGGCCGACACCTCGATGCAGACCTCGGCGTGGCCGCCATCGGCCTCGCTGCGCACGTCCCGCAGGCCGGGCACGGCGGCCAGGCGCCGGGCGGCCAGCACCGACAGTTCGCGCAGCACCTCGGTCTCGCGGCCGTAGAGCGTCACGGCCACCGTGCGGGCGCCGCTGGCGCTGCCGTCCTGGCGGCCGAAGCGGTAGGTGAGACCCGGCTGGACCGGTAGGTTCTCGCGCAGATCCTCCCGCAGGTCCTTCAGGAACCGTTCCCCGAGCGCGCCGCGCGCGAAGAACAGGCTGATGCCGCCCCCGTCGGCGGTGTGGTAGGAATAGATGTCCCGCAGCCCCAGCTCCTCGCGCCGCCCCTCGAGGTACGCCTCGGCGCGGGCCACGTACGCGCTGCTGAGGCGGTGGTCGACCTGGTCGGCGAAGTCGAACCCGATGTACAGGCTCTCGCGCCGCACGCCCTCTTCGCCGATCAGGTCGGGCTTGACGCCGACCCTGCCCATGATCACGACCGTGCCCACCAGCAGCGCCGGCAGCAGCACGGCAGTCACCAGCAGCGGATGGCGCAGCGCCGTCCAGCGCAGGGCCGCCAGGTAACCGGCGCGCAGTCCGAGCAGCCAGCGCGGCTCGGGCGCCGGCCGGTTGCCCCCGACCCGCACCGCGAGCACCGGGATCACCGTCAGGCTGACCAGCAGCGAGGCGATCAACGTGACGCTGATGGTCATGCCCACCTCGCTCAACCAGACCGACAGCTCGTCGTCGCCGGCCAGGGCCACCGGCGCAAAGACGATGATCGTGGTCAACGTCGACGCCGCCACGGCCCGGCCCACCTCCCGGGTCCCGCGCAACGCGGCGCCCAGCGGCTGCCGGCCGGCGTGCAGGTGGCGGTGGATCGATTCGAGCACGACGACCGCGTTGTCGACCAGCATGCCGACGCCGAGCATGAGTCCCATCATCGACAGGATGTTCAGCGTGCGCCCGGTGAGGTACAGGAACACGCAGGTGCCGAGGATCGACAGCGGGATCGCCAGGATCGTGGTCAAGGTCAGGCTCAGGCGGCGCAGGAATAGCAGCAGGATGATCAGCGCGAGCAGCGAGCCCAGCGCGCCGGCCTGCAGCAGCCCCCGCAGCGAGTCGGTGATCTCCCTGGCCTGGTTGAAGAAGGCGAAGCCGTGGATGCCGGCCAGGGCCGGGTCGCGGTTGATGCGCGCCAGCTCCGCTTCGATCGCGCGGCACACCTCCACGGTGTTGGCGCCGGAGCTCTTCTGGATCCAGAAAGCGACCGCCGGCTCGCCGTTCAGGCGCCGGCCGTAGGTGAGCGCGGGCACGCCGTAGACCACCTCGGCCACGTCGCCGAGGCGCAGGCCGCGGGCGTCGACCGGCAGGGCGGCGAGGTCGTCCACGCCATTCAGGTCGCTCACCGCGCGCAGGTCGTAGCGCAGGCCGCGTTCGGTCACGCGGCCGACGGTCAGTTCCACGCTCGCGGCCTGCAGGCGCCGGAACAGCTCGCCGACGTCGATGCCATGCGCGAGCAGGCGATCCAACCGCAGGTAGACCGAGGCCTGGGTCGGGGCCACGCCGTCGATGTGCACGCGGCCGACGCCCGGCAGGCGTTGCAGCGGCGCCACGATATGCTGCTCGAGCAGGTCCCAGCTGGCGGACAGGTCGCGGCCCGCCGCGGCGATGCGGCCCTCGATGACGGGGATCTCGTTCGAGTCGAAGGTCAGGATCAGGATCTGGCGGATGTCGGCCGGCAGGTCGCCGCGGATCTGGTCGAGCTTCTCCTTGACCTCCAGGCGCAACAGGTTCACGTCGCGGCCCCAGGCGAAGCGCACGCCGATCTGCACCTCGTCCGGGCCGCTGTAGCTCTGCAGGCCGCGCACGCCGCCCAGGGTGGCCAGCACCTCCTCGATCGGCCGCACGATGAGCCGCTCGTTCTCCTCGGGCAAGCCGCCCGGATACGGCACGACCACGGCGATGAACGGGAAGTCGACACGCGGCAGGAAGTCGAGGCGCAGGCGCGTGACCGCCGTCAGGCCGAGCACGAGCACCGAGACCAGGATCATCGCGAGCGTGACCGGCCGGCGCAGCACCAGGCGCGTCAGTCCCATCGCGACCCCTCCGGCGCGAGCACCGCGCGGTCGCGCACCGCGTTCGTTTCGACGGCCCGTCGCGGGGACCGCCAGAGCTGGGGCAGGCCGCTCAGCAGCGTGTAGAGGACCGGCACCGCGACCAGGGTCAGGCCCGACGCGAGCACCAGGCCGCTGATGACGGTGATCGCCAGCGGGGCGCGCAGCTCGGCGCCCTCGCCCAGGCCGAGCGCCATCGGCAAGAGGCCGAGCACGGTGGTCGCCGTGGTCATGACGATCGGCCGCAGGCGCTCGCTGCCGGCGGTGCGCACCGCCGCCGCGACGTCGAGGCCGCGTCGGCGCAGCTGGTTCATGCGGTCGACCAGCACGATGCCGTTGTTGACCACGATGCCCGCCAGCATGATGCCGCCGATCACCGCCAACACGCTGAGCGGCCGACCGGCGAGCGCCAAGCCGTACACCGCCCCGGCCAGCGCCAACGGCACGGTGACCATGATGATCAGCGGGTGCAGCACCGACTCGAACTGCGAGGCCATCACCAGGTACACCAGGAACACGGCCAAGAGGACGGCCAGCTGCAACGACCGGTTTGTAAAGTTTTCCACACTTGCTTTTACTTGACTAACAAAAAATGGTATAATAAATACGAAATTATTTATTTTAAATAATTTGATTCAAAAAATTTTACAATTATTTTCAATAAATAAATTTTAATATTAATTGAGGTCTCGTGCGCCTCATAATCCCAGGGAGGAGGTGATAATATGGCAAAAAAGAAAGTTAAAAAAGCTGCAAAAAAGAAGGTGGCAAAAAAGAAAGCTGCTCCAAAAAAGAAAAAAGTAGCAAAAAAGAAAAAGAGATAAACTTTTCACTCTTCACTAAAAACCCCACTACATGACGTGTGGGTTTTTAGTTTATATAATTTTAAATTATTTTAAAAACTTAAAATTTTTTTATTTTAAATTTTATACTAATATTAGCTAAAATAATTGATTTTGTTTGGGCTTTATTTGCAATTTTTCTGCTGCAGAAAAAATTTTTATTTTACCGTACTCGCCATCATAACCCGGTTCTACGCTTAATTTATTTTCTCTAACCCTTCTAATTCCAATTGGTAAAAGTGGAGAATATTTATTCAAATTTTCCAATTCGTCATTTGTCAAATTTATTAAGACATAGAATAATTGTGTGTCGAGCAACGCATTGCCTTTCGATGGTATTCGACGTACATA
>CAZVWL010000076.1:0-489 GCA_964630845.1 uncultured Fibrobacteraceae bacterium | reverse complement strand
TTTTTATGATCTCAAAATAAATATTTTGAACTTTTTTGGCTTGCCTGTTTTGAATTGACAAACATTCGGCAATTATTTTGTCTAATTCAACCATCTTTTTAAAACCTGGCTTATGAGGTGGCAAATAACCATAATCACGATCAGCTAACTCCTCAACACGATACTGCAAGCCAACAGTTAACGGATTTTGACATTATAGACAAATACCTTTATTGTGCTTGGTTTGTTGTGGCGATAAAGCTATTGGACAATCCCGGTGACCATCAAAATGATAACGCCCCTCTTCGGGATAAAATTCAACAGTGTATAAAAATTTATTGACATCCTGTTGTTTCAAAATACGGATTAGTTCGTCGTAACTAAAATCTTGAGGCATTATTTCAAACACATTTGCTTCGCGACCAATATTTTGCAAAGAATGAGAGTCAGAATTTGAGATTAATATATATTTATCCAAGGCAGATACCTGATAATTCATCGAAGGATCTG
>CAZVWL010000075.1:0-12045 GCA_964630845.1 uncultured Fibrobacteraceae bacterium | reverse complement strand
CCGCCGGTGCCGTAGTCGAGCACGGTCTTGCGACCACCGCTCGGCTGGCCGCTGCCCTGGGCCGGCGGGCCGGCGTCGAGGATGCCGGCGGGCTGGCCGGCGGCCCCGCGCGCGGTGCCGGGAGGCGCCATGCCTGCCGAGGCGGTCGGGCCGGCCGACGGCGTGCGGGCGCTGAGCGTGCCGCCACCGAGGTTGGCGCTGGCCTCGGCCACCTGGCCGGCGCGGGGGCGGCCGGATTCCGCAGCCGCCACGACGGGTCCGTCGCCGACGGGCGCGCGGCCGCCGCGGTCCTGCAATCCGGTCTGACGCGGCTGGAAGGCCTCGCGCACGGCGGGCGCGGCCGCCGGTCGGGGCGTCGCCTCCCGCAACGCGGGAGCCTGGCCCGTCATGCTGCGCTCGAGGGCGGCGGTGTCGACGACCTGGCGCGCAGGCGCCGGCGCGGCGCGCGACTCGAGCGTCGCGGCGGGCGCCAGTTCACGCGGGACGGTGGTCGCGGCCGGGGCGATCGCCGGCGCGGCCGCCGACGCGAGCTGCGGGCGCTCGGCCGCCGGCTGCGGCGCGACCGGACGCGGCGGCGGCGCCAGCTGCTGTTGCAGCTGGGGCTTGACCGGTTCGGGCGTCGGCTGCGGGCGCGGCGTGGGCTGGGGATCGTTCGTGGCGGCCTGAGGCCGCTTCATGGCGCTGTCGGTCGTGATGCCGGGCCCCGTGGGCGCGGGCGCCGGCTTGCGCGGCGCGACGTCCTTGAGCTTGACCTTCTCGGCCACGTCTTCGCCGTAACGGGCCTCGATGTACTTGATGTGCGTCAGCTCGTTCTGGGCGAAGTGGTCGATCGCGGCGCGACCGGCCACCAGCGAGAGCAGCAGCAGCAGCAGCGCGTGCACCAGCGCGCTGGCGGCGAACGAGCCGCCGGTCTGCGTCGACCGGTCGATGGCCTGCTGCATCATCGGCTGTCCTCCCGCGGGCGGGTGGCCAGCGCGATGCGCGGCGCGCCGGCCCGGTCGATGGCGGCGATCAGCTGTTCGACCTCGCTGTACGGCAGCCCCTGGTCGGCCTTGACCACGGCCACGCCGTGCGGCATGGCGCGCAGCAGGCCGTCGAGCACGCCCGGCAGCTGCTCGAGATCGATGATCGACTCGGCCACGATGATGCGGCGGTCGCTCGTGTAGATGATCTCGATGTTGTCCGTGTCGTCGGCCTGGCTCGCGGCCGCCTCCGGCAGGTCGACGTCGACCTCCTCGCCGGTCAGGAACGGGGCGATGACCATCAGCGTGAGCACGACCACCAGCGAGACGTTGATGATCGGCACCACGTTGATGCGGCACTCCAGGCCGGGTGCTTGCTTGCGACGCGCCACGTCTATCCCCCGATGCGGTTGAGCAGGGCCAGGTTCTCGGCCCCGCTGGCCTTGGCGATGTCCAGCGCGGTGACGACCCTGCCGAGGGCGACCTCGTCCTGGGGCACGATGAGCACGGTGCGATCGCGCCGGCCGGCCATCTCGCGGTCCATCGCCGCCGCCAGCGCGGTGTCCGACATGAGCGTGCCGTTGAGCTTGAGGCCCTCGACGGTGACCGCGATCGTCAGCAGGTCGTCGTCGACCTTCTCGGTCGGCTGGACCTGCGGGCTCTCGCCGCCGCTCTCGGCCTGGTTCACGTCGAACCCGCTCCACATCAGGGCCGGCATCGTGATCAGGAACACCACGATCAGGGTGGTGGTCACGTCGGCCAGCGGCGTGATGTTCGCCTCGTTCTGCTCGGCGAGCGAGCGCTTGGCAGGTTTACGCGCCATGGTGTCGCCTACCCCGCCACGCCGACGGGAACGCGGGGCTCGCCGGCTGCGCGGATCGGCTGGTCCACGTCGCCCGCGGTGCGCCGCCGCGCGTGCTGGCTGACCAGCGCGAGCCACGTCTCGCGAGCGTCCTCGAGCTGGGCCACGCGCGAGCGGATGCGCCGCACGAAGACGTTGTAGAAGACCGTCGCCACCACTGCGACCACGATGCCCGCGGCGGTGGTCAACAACGCTTCCGAGACGCCCATGGCCACCACGGCGCCGCCGCCGGAGCCGGTGCGGGCGATGTCGGCGAAGGCCCTGATGATGCCGACCACGGTGCCGAACAGACCGAGCAGCGGGGCGATCGTGGCCATCGTGCCGAGCACGCCGAGGTTGCGCTCCATCTCGACCTGTTCCAGCTCGATCGCCGTGTCGAGCCGCTGCACCTGCTCGGCGACGGGGCGGTTCATGCTGACCACGCCCTGGGTCATCAAGCGACCGATCGGCGTGTTCTGGCGCTGGCTGAACTCGAGCGCGGCGCGGGCGTTGCCGGCCTTGAGGTAGCCCGCCAGCTCGGTCATGAAGCGGCGGACATCCGCCGACGAGGACATGAAGTACATGAGCCGTTCGACCGCGAAGCCGACGGTGACGATCGAGCAGACCAGCAGCACGACCATGGTGGGCGAGCTCTGGAATACCTGGATGAGTGACATGTCGCCGAACATGGGCTGGACACCTTCCTGGCTGCGATCCCGCCGCTGCAATCCGCACGGGATCGATCGTGCGTTCTGCCCCATCGGTGTCGGCCCGTGGCCGTCGTGGCACCGCTGGCGCGTCTGGTCCTCCGACCGTGGCAGATCCGGCAAGGAGCATGCCACGGTATCGCTCGCCGGCTAGCCGCCGGCGACCACGCCCGCCGCCTGGATGGCGGCGATCCGCTGCTCGGCCATGGCCCGCCATTCGGGCTTGCCGCCGGCCGCGATGATCTGCTGGTAGACGTTGATGGCCCGCTGCCAGTCGCCGCGTTCCTCGGCGATGCGGCCCATCTCCGCGAGCGCCGCCACGCGGAACGGGTCGGCGCCGCCGCCGGCGCTCGCCTGCTCGAAGCGCGCGAGCGCGCCGTCGACGTCGCCCGACTTCACCAGGCACTCGCCCTGGCGGAAACGGATCTCCGAGATCGGCGCCCCGTCCTGACCGGCGGCGCGATCGTAGCTCGCCACCGCGCGTGTCCAGTCGCCCAGTTCTTCCTGATAGAGCGCGGCGATCTGCAGCCAGATGCCGCGGGCGTTTTCGTGCGCCGGGTGATCGGCGGCGAAACGTTCGAGGCTGCCGATCGCGGCGTGCCACTGCTCCTGCTCCTGGTAACAGATGGCCGCGTTGTAGGCCGCCAGGGGCGCGTATTCGCCGGCGGGGAAGAGGTCGGTGACGGTCTCGTACGCGGTGGCCGCGGCTTCGTACTGCTCGAGCTTGAACAGCACGGTGGCCGCGCGCAGCAGCGACAGCTCGGCCAGCTCGTGGCGCGGGTACGTGGTCGCGAAGTTGCGGAAGCCGGCCAGCGCCTGCTCCATCGACTCGGCGCGGTAGTAGCTCTCGGCCAGGTAGAAGAGGGCGCCCGGCGCCGACTCGCTGTTCGGGTAATCGAGCGTCACGCGTTCGAACGACGCGGCGGCCTTGCGATAGTCCGCGGCGGCGAACGCTTCCTGGCCCTGGTTCCAGTGGATGTCGGCGGCCATCGCGCTGTCGGGCCGCCGCTGCAGGTACTCGGTCATGTCCTTGCCGCTGCGGTAGTAGCTGCTCTGGATGCCGAGCTCGGCGTCGTCGGCGCGCGGGTCGCGCGGGAACTGCTCGACGAAGGCCAGGAACCGGCTGATCGCCAGATCGTCCTGACCCTGGTTGTAGGCGCAGTTCGCCAGGCCGAAAGCGGCGTCGGCGGCGTGCGCACCCTGCGGGAACTGCGCGAGCAAGCGGCTGTAGCTGCGTTCGGCGGCGTCGAAACGACCGAGTCCGAACTGCGTGTCGGCGATGCGGTAGAGCGCCGTGGCGGCCTCGGGCGCCTGCGGGAACCGCGTCAGGAGCGCGTGCCAGGCCTCGAGCGCCTGCTCGTAGTACTGCAATCGGTAGTAGCAGTCGGCCTGGTTGACCAGCGCCGTGGGCGCCGCCGCGTCGTCCGGGTTCTTCGTCAGGAAGTCCGTGAACTGCTTGAGGGCGTCCTCGTACTTGTGCTGGTTGAAGAAGATCGAGCCGACGGCCAGGCTGTTGGTGCCCTTCTCGCTCTCCGCGTTGGCGAGCACGCGCAGGAAGCGGTCCTGCTCGGCGAGCGCCTCCTCGTACTGGCCCACCCGGCTGAGCGAGGCAACCAGCCCCTGCAACGACGGCGCCGCCACGTTGCTGCGCGGGTAACCGGTCAGCACGAGGCGGTACATGCCGGCCGCCTCGCGGTACAGACCCTGCGAGAAGTAGGCCTCGCCGAGGTGGTAATAGGTGCGGCCGCGCCACGCGCTCGGCGTGGGCAGCAGCTTGCTGGCGAGGTAGTTGTAGTTGGTCAGCAGCCGGTCGCGCTGGTCCAGGCGCGTGTAGGCCAGCGTCGACAGGAAGAGCGCGCGCTCGGCGACGTCGGTGTTCACGTGCTTGTCGACGACGTTCTGGAACGCCAGGAGCGCGTGCCGGTACTCCTCGAGCTGGAAGTGGCTGAACCCCTTCAACACGCGCACACGCGGCGCGAGCTGATCGCCGGGGAACCGCTTGAGGAACTCGTCGGCCAGCACGATGGCCTGACCGTGGTTGCCCTCCTGGGCGTACGCGTAGACGACCTTGTGCATCGCGGCGCTGGCCACGGTGCTGGTCGGGAATCGACGGACGACGTCGGTCCACGAAAAGATCGCCTCGCTCGGGCGGCCGAGGTGCAGGTAGCAGTTGCCGATCAGGTACTGCGCGTAGGCCACGACCGTCGCGTCGGGGAAGTGGTCGACGATCTGCTGCAGCTGACGGATCGATTCGTCGTAACGCTGCTCGCTGTAGGTGACGCAGGCCATCTTGTAGCGCGCGTTGGGCACGAACGGGCTCTGCGGATACTGCTCGACGAAGTCCCGGTAGCTGCGCACGGCGACCGCGTTCTGGCCCGAGCGATAGAACGCCTCGGCGATGCTGTAGGCCACGTCGTCGGCCAGCGGGCTCTGCGGGTAGAGGCGCAGGACCTGCCGGTAGCGCTGGATGGCCAGGATGTACTGGCCGGTCTCCTCGAGGGTGCGGCCGAGGAAGTACAGGCCGCGGTCGGTCTGCACCTGCTCGAAGTAGCCGCGCGCCTCGTCGAAGCGCTGGTCGTGGAAGGCGAACAGACCGAGCGCGAACTTCACGTCGGGCAGCTCGCCGTACCCGGGCCGCCGCTCGAGCAGCTCACGGTACGCGCCCTCCAGCCGCAGCCAGTTGCCCTGGACGATGTACGCCTGGCCGAGCTGGTACAGGCCCTCGGCCAGCATGAACGTGTCGTTGTAGCGACCGACCAGCCGCGTGTACTTCTCGATCGACTCGTCGAAGCGCCCGAGGTTGAACAGACACTCGCCCTCGCGCAGGAGCACCGCCGCCTCGAGGTACCGGTCCCGACCGCGCTGTCCCTTGACGCCCGCGTACTCGCGCAGCGCCCCTTGCCAGTCGCCCGCCGCCGCGTAGCACTCGGCGAGCATGAACTGGGCGGCGGCCGCCCGCTGGCTGCTGCCGTAGCTCTGCACGAAGAGGCGGTACTGCTGCATGGCCGCCGACTTGTCGACGCCCTCGGCATAAGCCTGGCCGGCCGCTTGCCACAGCAGGTCCTCCGGCGGCACGAGCGCACGTTCGGCGGCCATCGTCGGCCCGCTGCAGACCACGCCGAGCACCAGGACGATCGCCAGGCGCTTGATGACGGACACGCTCTTCATCGGATGCTCCCCTCGGCGGCGCCGGCGGCGCCGCCACCGATCTCCATGCGGATGGGCGTCCGGGTACGCTCCCGGAAGCCGAGCACTTCGACCTCGCTCTGGTAATCCCAGACCTGGCCCAGGTCGTCGACGATCACGACGCGGGCGCGGTAGGTGCCGTCGTCGACCAGACGGCCATCGCCGTCCTCGCCGTTCCAGGCGACCTCGACCGGCGGCTGACCGGCGCCCTCGAGGCGCCTGACCTCGCGGCCCTCGTGGTCGCGGATCACGACCTGCCAGCGGTCGATCTCGCCGCGCACGGCGGTGCGGATGCCGAAGGTCACCGAGCGGTCGGTGCCCGACGGGCTGAACAACGCGCGGTCGCGGTCGATCTTCACGCCGTAAGGCACGCCGAAGCGCAGCGTGGCCGAGACGACGTTCTGACCGCCGAGGTCGGTGTTGACGTAGGCGTAGTCGAACTGCCAGTTCTCCCAGCGGAAGCCGGCGCCGGCCGCCCACTGCTCCCGCTCGCCGTCGTATCCGGCGCGCAGGGCGATCTGGCGCAACGGCCACATCTCGAGGCCGAAGCGGTAGCCGGTGTCCATCCAGCGGGTGCGCACGACGTCGGCCGCCATCTCCAGGCGGCCCTGGAAGAAGTTCAGCGCCAGGCCGCCCCGCACGCTGTGCGGCAGCTCCTCGACGTCGTCGGCGAGGGTGATCCTGGGGGCCAACGCGTTCTGGACCGACAGGCCCAGGCCGAGGGCCTGGTGCGGGCGGTAGTGCATGCCGACGTCGAAGCCGGTGCCCGACCCGCTCGCGCCGGCGACGCGCTGGCTGACCGATTTCACCGCGCCGCCCAGCGAGAGCCGCCCGAACGACCGCGCCCAGGCCAGGCCCACGATGCTCTCGCGTTGGTTGAAGACCTCGTCGAGATCCTCGTAGAGGGTGGTGCGCTCGAAGTCGCCGCTGGCGGTGAAGGTGCCGCTGAGCGCGAACGTGCCCCAGCGGCCGGTCGGCAAGCCGAGGGTCATGAACCCGTAGCGGGTGTCCATGCCCAGGTCGGCCCCCATCATCGACAGCTCCATGGTGCGCAAGCTGGCATAACCGGCGGGGTTCCAGTAGCTGGTCGCCGCGTCGTCGGCCAGGCCGCCGACGGCGTTGCCGAGGCCCAGGCTGCGGGCGCTGGCCCCGTACCGCAGGTACCCGCCGGCGATGCCGCCGTCCTGGGCGCCGGCCGCGGTCGCGCCGAGCATCAACAGCAGCACGAACCAGGCCGCCGGCCGCGAGTCGATCAGGATGTTCATCGTGCCTCCGCTGGTCGTGCGCATCACTTCACCACCGCGATCTTGCGGCGCAGGTCCAGGCCGCTGCCGTGGATCCGGCAGATGTAGCCGCCGTTGCCGACCACCCTGCCCTTGCCGTTGCGGCCGTCCCACACGAACTGCTCGGTGGAACCGCCGTTGACCGACATGCGGTCGCTGAAGACGATGTCGCCGTAGAGGTCGTAGATGGTGATCTGGACGGGCCCGCTCGCCTCGGCGCGGAACAGGATCACGGTCGATTCCTGGCCGGCGCGGAACGGGTTGGGGCGGTTGGTCACCTCGCGGTCGAGGGTCATCTCGGTGGCCGTGTAGAGATAGACGGTCTTGACGGCCTCGGTCACGCCGCCGGCTTCCTCGGCGAAGAAGCGCAGGGCGTGGCGCCCGGGCGCGGCGAAGGCCGGGCCGAGGTCGGCCAGGGTGAAGGCGCCGGTGTACAGGCGGCGCGGCCGCGGGTCGTCGGTGACATCGACGTCGTACCAGACGCCCTGGATCGGCTCGGGCCCCTCGACCACGGTCGACAGCGTGATGGCCGTGGTCGGCAGTACGTAGTAGCCGTCGGCGTAGCCGGTCGCCGCCGGCGCGGTGGCGATCGAGGTCACCGGCGGGCCGAGCAGTTCGATCGCCAGCGGCGACGACATCGCGTCGCCCGCGGCCGCCTGCAAGACGAGGTCCTGCGAGCCGTGCACGTTCACGAAGAGGTCGCAGGTGGCCATGCCGTCGATGTCGGCGATCAGGTTGGTGCTCGCCGCGCGCAACGAGCCGAGCCCGGCGTCGCCCGCCAGCATGTGCACCGACAGCGGCGTGCCGGCGACCACGTTGCCGGACGCGTCGTGCGCGCGCACGCGCAGCAGGATGCGATCGCCCGGACGCAGGGCCCGGTCCAGCGGCTGGCCCGGCAGCAGCTCGGCCGTCAGCACGCAGACCGAGACGGGAGCCGGGCGCACGATGATCACGTCGCTGAAGTGCTGCTCGCCGTTGTCGTCGCTCACCTTGAGGTAGATCGACTCGGCGCGGTCGTACCGCTGGAACGGGAAGACGCGCTCGCCCGCCAGCGTGGTGCCCACGGTGTCGGCCAGCACGCCGGCCGGCGTGAGCAGCGGGTTGGGGCGGCGCGCGTTGCCGCTGTACGCGGTCAGGACGAAGGAACGGTCGTCGCTGGTGACGATCTGGCCGGTGACGATGTCCACCCGGCGCACGCGCATGGAGAACGGTTCGCCGGCGATCGCCGAGTCGGGCACGTCGATCGCGTAGCGCACGCCTTCGGGCACCACGGTCAGCACATCGCTGTAGCTGGTGCGGCCGCGGCTGTCGCGCACGCGGATCACGATCTGCTCGCTGACCGGGTAGTGCTGGCCGGTGACCACGGCTTCGCCCGCCACCAGCGTGCCGCCGGTGATGCCCAGCGACGCGGTGGCGGCGCTGCGATCGGGCTTCAGCGCGGTGAGCTCGAACTGGCCGCCGGCCTGGATCCGCGCGCCGGTCTCGGGGTTGACCAGCCGCACGGTGAGGCTGAAGGTGGCCGGCGGACCGGCCGTCACCACGGGCGGCGTGGGCAGCACGACGCGGTACTCGGCCTCGTTGACCGGGATGTCCACGCGGCCCGAGCTGACGGCCGGGTGGTCGGGATCGGTGGCGAAGACGGCGATCAGGCCCGGGTTGCCGAGCACGATCTCCAGCTCGCGGCTGCCGGCGATGAACGGCGCGTCGAGGTCGGTGGGGTCCACGAGGTCGAGCTGGCCGCCGCTGCTCGCCAGCTGGATGCGGCCGCCGTTGATCGTGTGCACGCGGTTCCAGTACTGGTCCACCGCGCGGGCGGTGACGGTGAACGGCACCTCGGCCTGCTGCGTCAGGGGCGCGCCGGTCTTGCCGGAGCCGCTGAGCTGGCCGGGGCTGGGCGTCTCGCCCGGCGCCACGAGCTGGATGCGCTTGAAGCCGTCGGCCACCAGGCGGCAGGTGTTGCTCAGGCCGGTGACCCCCTGGGCGTCGGTGACGCGCACGAAGATGTCCTCGGCGCGGCTGTAGGCCTGGTTCACCGAACGGAATCCAGACTGCAGGATGCCCTGGACGACCTCCACGTGACCCTGGCCGGGCAGACCGGTCTGGGCGCTCATCACCTGGATGTCGAAGAGGCGGTCCTGCGTGGTGACGCGCAGGCCGGTGTTGCTGTCGATCAGTTCAACCGTGAGCGGGAACGTGGTCGGCGGGCCCACCACGGCGCTGTCCGGCACGGTCACCGCGTAGTAGAGGCCGCCGGAATCCATGACGATCACGGTGGAGAAGGCCTCGCGGCCGAAGTCGTCATCCACGCGGATGATGATGTTCTCGACCGTGCTGTAGCTCTGCGTGTTGAGCACGCAGAAGCCGCCGATGAGCTGCGCCTCGGGAATGCCGAGCGCGCCGTTGGCCGCGCCCTGGTTGGGCAACAGCGCGGTCATGCGGAAGCGGTTGTTGGCCGTGGGCACCACGTTGCCGGTCACCGGGTCGATGAGCTTGACCGTGACCTGGAAGCCGGGCACCGGCCCGGTCGACGCGTGCGTGGGCACGATGATCTCGTAGGCGAACGGCGGGTCGACCGGGATGTAGCTGCTCTGCGACGGCTTGTTGAGGTCCCGCTCGTCGTAGACGGTCACCCCCACGGTGCCCGGGTCGGTGAGGAAGCCGTTGAAGGTGCGGCGGCCGTTGATGAACGGCACGAAGTTCTGGTCGGGGTTGCCGGGGTTGGTGAACGAACCGTCGCTGGCGACCAGGCGCAGGGTGGCCGCGCTCGTGGTGTCGGCGAGGTTCCAGTACTGGTCCACCGCGCGCACGGTCATCGGGAAGACCTCGCCCGAGCGCTGCACCAGCGGCGTGCCGCTCTTGCCCGTGGCGTCGAACGCCGGGATACCGGGCTCGACGACCTCGCCGGGGGCGACGATCTGCAGGCGCTTGTAACCGTCGGCGCCGAGGGCGAACACGGGGCTGGCGCCCTCCAGGCCGGTGGAGTCGATCACCGTCACGTAGATGTTCTGGGCGCGGGTGTAGCTCTGCTGGAAGGTGATCTGGCCGGAATTGAGGCGCTGGTTGGTGACCCCCACCACGCCGGGCCCCACGCCGCCGGTGGCGGCGTTGATGCCGACGGCGATGCGCCGGTCCTGGCGCACGATGGTCTGGGTATCGACGTCGCGCAGGCGCACGGTGACCGGGAAGGTCGACGGCGGCCCGACGCGCAGCGGCTGCGAGGCGTCGACCGACACCACGTACTCCAGGCCGTTGGGCACCATCTGGATGGTGGAGCTGTAGCTCTGGCGGCCGGACACGTCGGCGATGCGCAGGACGATGTCCTCGACGGTGTTGTAGGCCTGGTTGTTGATCGTCACGGTGCCGGCCGCCAGCTGCGCGCTGGTCACGTGCAACACGCTGCTGGCCGGCTCGAGGTTCGCCTTCAGCGCCGTGATCGTCACCCAGTTGTTCGCCGTCGGCAGCGGGTCGCCGTTCTCGTCTACCAGGCTGATGGTCATCGCGAAGGTGCTGGGCGGGCCGACCGCGGCCGTCGCGGGCGTGTCGATGCGGTAGGTGGCGCCCTGGTCGACCGCCAGGATCACCGACTGGCCGGTGATGTCGGTGTGGTCGAGGGCCGAGGCGGTCAGGGTCACGTAGCCCGGCGAGGTGAGGAACAGCGGCATGATGATCTCGCCGTCGACCAACGGCTGGTTGTTGTTCAGCGGGTTGGTCGGCGTGATCGAGCCGTCGTCGCTCGCGAGGTTCACGCGCTCGGTCGCGGTCGACACCAGGTTCCAGAACTGATCGGTGCCGCGGACGCGCGCGTCGAACTCCAGGCTGGCCGTCTGCGGCGTGGGCGTGCCGGTCTTGCCGTCGGGCTCGGGCCCGCCGGGCTGCGGGGTCTCTCCGGGCAGCAGCAGCATGAGCCGCACGAAGGCGCCGGCGGTGACCGCGATCGACGAGATGTCGTGCACCTGGGGCTGGATGAGGTCGGCCGCGCGCAGGTTGTGCGTGGTGGCCGTCTTGAAGTAGAGGTCGAACTCGCCGGTGCCGTCCGGGCCGAGGGCCTGGTTGTTGGGCGAGATCATCTGGAAGAAGCTGCTGCTGGTGAAGTTCACCTGCGGGCGCGCGGGCACGAGGTTGTACCAGGCGTCGGTCGCCAGCACGCGCGCGCGCACCGGATCGCCCGCCTGCACCGGCAGCGGCGTGCCGGCCTTGCCGGGCAGGATGCCGGGCGTGTGCGTCTCGCCGGGCAGCAGGACCAGCAGGTCGGCGTAGTCCTGGGCGTCGGCGAAGACGTCGAAGAGGTTCGAGCCGGTGATCAGCGCGTAGGTCTCCTCGCGCACGAAGAGCTGCACGTCCTGACCCGTGCGCGTGATCTGGATCGGCCCGCGCCACGCGCCCTGGAAGGCGCCGGTGCCCATGCCCTGGCCGAGGTTGATCACGGTCGGTGTCAGGATGCCGGTGCCGTGGCTGACGTAGAGGGTCACGTCGCCGATGTAGTCGTTGATGTGGTTGCCGAAGATGTCGCGCGCGATCACCGTCACGTTCGGCAGCGAGCTGCCGGCGCGGTGGTCGGGGATCGGGCTGAGCACGTCGTTGGGCGTCGGGTTCGAACGGTTGTTGATGCCGATGTCGAAATGGTCGATGACGCCCGCCTTGACCGGGATCGTGGTCGAGGCGGTGCGGTTGGTGGTCCGGTCGGTGACCACGACGGTCTGCCGGTTGGGGTCGGCCAGCGTGACCAGGGCCACCTGGAAGTCGCCGAGGTTGTCGTTCAGCTGCTGCGGGTTGACGGGCAGGACGGCGGCCGGGTCGCTGCTCGTGAAATCGATGGTCATCGGCAGCACGGGCGAGCTGTCGCTGATCGGATTCCAGTACTGGTCGGTGGCGTAGACGCGCACGTTGAACGGCACGCCGGCGTCCTGCACGGTGGGGTCGCCCAGCTTGCCGTCGTCCTCGATCGAATCGAAGATGCCCGGCGCCAGGGTCTCGCCCGGCGCGCGCACCACCAGCCGCTGCCAGGAGGCCGGCGAGACGCCGACCGCGCTGGACAGCCTCGCATCCAGGCCGCTGCTCTGGGCGAG
>CAZVWL010000074.1:0-12119 GCA_964630845.1 uncultured Fibrobacteraceae bacterium | reverse complement strand
ATCTGGCGCTCGCTGAGCCCCGGATCGCGCAGGTTCGGGCAGCCGACCCGGTGCACGGTCACGCCGCGGCCGCGGGTGATCACGCCGACGATCTCGTCGCCGGGGATCGGGTTGCAGCAGCGGGCGTAGCTGACCATCAGGTTGTCCTCGCC
The DNA here is from genome assembly GCA_964630845.1 of uncultured Fibrobacteraceae bacterium. Taxonomy (GTDB): domain Bacteria; phylum Krumholzibacteriota; class Krumholzibacteriia; order LZORAL124-64-63; family LZORAL124-64-63; genus Glo-17. The sequence continues at coordinate 11,967 of CAZVWL010000074.1, read as the reverse complement.
CGCGACGCGCACACCGCCGCCCTTGCGGCGCAGGATCGAGTCGTAGAGGTCGCGTCCGCGGTCGATCACGCGGTCGGGCAGCGACCGCACCGGCGGCTCGATACGCTGCAGCACGCGTTGCCACGACAGCTCGCCGCGGCCCACGGCCGCCAGCAGCCGGTCGAGGTCCGTGTAGCCCATCTCCTCGACGAGCACGAGCAGATCCCGATCGAGGTTCAGGCGCAGCTTGCGCCGGTGCATCTCCCGCTCGAGGATCTCCCGGCCGAGGCGGATGCTCTCCTGCTGCTGGGTGGCCTTGATCCAGCGGCGGATATGGTGCTTGGCGCGCCCGGTCTTGACGATCTCCAGCCAGCTGGTGCTGGGCCGCGCGGTCTTGGCCGTCAGGATCTCGACCGTCGCGCGGTTCTCCAGCGGCGTGCGCAGGCTCACCATGCGCCCGTTCATCTTGGCGCCGACGCAGTGCAGCCCCACCTCGCTGTGCACGGCGAAGGCGAAGTCGAGCGGCGTGGCGCCCAGCGGCAGCTGGAAGACATCGCCGGCGGGGCTGAACACGAAGACCTCGTCCTGGAAGAAGTCGATGCGCATGGTCTCCATGAAATCACGCGGATCGTCCTCGTCCTGCTGCCACTCCATGATCTCGCGCAGCAGGCGCACCAGGCCGCTGAAGTCGGTGCGGTCGTCCGAACCCTCCTCGTAGCGCCAGTGCGCGGCGATGCCCAGCTCGCTGCGTTCGTGCATCTCGCGGGTGCGGATCTGCACCTCGATGAACTTGCCGCCCGGCAACTGCACGGTCGTGTGCAGCGACTGATAGAGGTTCGGCTTGGGCTTGGCGATGTAGTCCTTGATGCGATCGGTGAGCGGCGGGTAGAGGCTGTGCACGATGCCCAGCGCGTGGTAGCAGTCGGCCTTGGTGCCGGTGATCACGCGCAGGGCGAAGAGGTCGAACACCCGGTCCAGGCCGACCGTCTGCGCCAGCATCTTGCGATGGATGCTGAAGAAATGCTTCGGCCGACCCGACACCTCGCACTCGAGCCCCGCCCGCACGAGCGCCTCCTGCAACGGCCCGCGCACGTCCTCGATGAAGTGCTCGCGCGCCTGGCGCGTCTGCTTGATGCCCGCCTCGATCTCGTAGTAGCGCTCCGGCTGGAGGATCTTGAAGGCGCGGTCCTCGAGCTCCCATTTCACGCGCGCGATGCCGAACCGGTGCGCCAGCGGCGCGTAGACGTCCATCGTCTCCTGCGCGATCTCGCGCTGCCGCTCGGCCGCCATGTGCTCGATCGTGCGCATGTTGTGCAGGCGGTCGGCGAGCTTGATCAGCACCGTGCGCGGGTCCTGCGCGGTCGACAGGATGAGCTTGCGATAGGTCTCGGCCCGGCGCGCCTCGGGGTTGGCGATGCGCAGGCTGTCGATCTTGGTGACCCCGTCGACCATATGGGCGACCTCGTCGCCGAACAGCCGGGCGAGGTCGGCGAGCTGCACGGACGTGTCTTCCACCGTGTCGTGCAGCAACGCTGCCACCAGGGTGTCGTCGTCCAGGCGCAACTCGGCGAGGATCTCCGCCACGCTCAGCAGGTGCGACGTGAACGGTTCGCCGCTGCGACGCGTCTGCTCGGCGTGCGACGCCTCGGCGAAGGCGAAGGCCTCGCGCAGGCGCGCCGCCCGGCTGCCCGGGTTGTACGAGGCCACCTGACGGATCATGGCCTCCAGGCGCGTGGCCAGGTCGCCTTGCGGGGTGGTCTTCATGGGGCGGCCGTGGGGCGGATGTCCACCAGCAGCTGCTGGACCGGGTCGTAGGTCCCGTTGCGCGGCCGGTAGTTGCTCAGGCCGACCTGGAACAGCACGTCCCAGCTGATATCCAGCGTGCTCTGGCCCCGCGCCTCCAGGGCCGAGAGCTCGCGTCGCCAGGCCTCCCCGGCCCCGAAGGCGACGAACTCGCGGCTCAAGGCGGGCGTGCCGTTGCGGCAGACGCCGGGGCCGCGGAACGCGAAGCGCAGGTGGGCGCCGCCGCCCATCGCCGACGGCGCGTGCCGCAGGCGCAGGCCGACACAGCGGAACACCGGCTTGGGGTTGCCCGCGCCGAACGGTTCCATCTTGTCGAGTTCCCGCACGAGCTTGGTGATGTCCTGCGCGCTCAGGTCGGACAGGGGCAGGTCGAGATCGTAGGCCAGTGGCAGCGGCCCGTGCCCCGGGACGCGGCGCAGCGCGGTCAGGAACGCCTCGCGGAACGCGCGGATGTCGCGCCGCCAGAGCGTCAGGCCGGCGGCCTGGCTGTGGCCGCCGTAACGCACCAGGTACCCGGCGCAACGGTCGAGCACCGCCTTGACGTCCACGTTGGCCACGCTGCGAGCCGACCCGCGCGCCTCGTCGCCCTCCTCGGCGATCAGGATCGTCGGCAGCTGGTACATCTCGACCAGCCGCGCGGCGCCGATGCCGATGACGCCCTTGTGCCAGGTGTGCGAGTGCAGCACGAGCCCCGGATCGCCCCGCTCGACGTAGGGGCGGGCCATCTCGACCGCTTCTTCCTTGAGCATGACGTCGGCCTGCTTGCGCCGCGTGTTGGTGCGGTCGGCCTCCTGCGCGAGCTTCTCGGCCTGCTCGTGGTCGCTGGTCAACAGCAGCTCCAGCGCCGCCATCACGCGTCCGATGCGGCCGCACGCGTTCAGGCGCGGCGCCACCTGGTAGGCGAGGTCGGTCGCCGTCACCGGGAACCCGCGGTCCAGGCCGCTGATCTTCAAGAGGGCCGACAGGCCGGGCCGGATGGTGGTGCGGTCGGCCAGCCGCGCCAGCCCCTTGCGCACCATGACCCGATTCTCGCCGGTCAGGCTCATCTGATCGGCCACCAGGCCGAGGGCGACGAGGTCGGTCAGGCTCTCCAGGAAGCCGTCGGGCAGGCTGTCCGGCCGATCCTGCTGCAGGGCCTGGGCGAGCTTGAACGCGACGGCCACCCCGCACAGATCCGGGTTCGGGTACCGCGCATCCGGTCGGCGCGGGTTGACCAGCGCCACCGCGCAGGGCCGCTCCTCGAAGATGTGGTGGTCGAGCACGATCACGTCCAGACCGAGCTGCCGGGCGAGGTCGAGCTCGGCGATCGCGGCCGACCCGGTGTCCACCGTGATCAGCAGCGAAACCCCGGTCGCGGCCCACTGCCGCACCATGCGCGCCGCCACGCCGTAGCCGTCCTGCGTGCGGTCGGGAATGAACGGGTATTCCGGCCTGGCGCGGCTGCCGTCGACCTGCAGGTTGCGCAGCAATTCGTAGAGGACCGCGCAGCCGGTGATGCCGTCGACGTCGAAGTCCCCGTGCAACGCCACCTTCTCGCCCAGGCGCGCCGCGCGCAGCGTGCGGGCGACAGCCTTGTCCATCTCCACGAGCAGGAATGGATCGGACAGGTGGTCGAGCGACGGGTAGAAGAAGCTCTCGAGGTCCCGCCGGCTGGTCAGCCCGCGGCTGGCCAGCAGGTGCAGCAACCGCTCGGAGACGGGCTCCATCAGCGGCACGTCGCGACGCAGGCGGTCGATGGTCTCGCTGGCCACCGGATCGCAGATCAACCACGGCCGGCCGCTGAGCCAGCCGACCGGGCCGTTGCCTTCGCCATCCGGCTTGAGCGGGATCTCGTACTGCAACCCTGGCTCCCGGGCACGGTCCACCGTTCGACCCGCCGATTGCGGGCCGGAAGATCGGCGAGGGAAGCCGGTCGTAATCCGGGTTCTGTTACCGCGCCGGCTCGCGCCGGCCGGTGACGACCATGTATCTGGGACCGCCGTTGCCGGCGGCCTCGAGCGACCGACCCGGGAGTCGAGCGAGGCGGGCCACCTCATCCTCCCCTATTTGGTCTTGCTCCGGGGGGGTTTACCCTGCCACTCCTGTCACCAGGAGCGCGGTGAGCTCTTACCTCACCATTTCACCCTTACCGCGCCGGCGCGACCGGAGTCGGCACCAACGAGGCGGTATGTTTTCTGTGGCACTTTCCTAGGATCGCTCCTCCTGGGTGTTACCCAGGCACCCTGCCCTGTGGAGCCCGGAATTTCCTCGAGTCCCAGAGGACCCGCGGCCGTCTCTCCGACTTCCCTCAGCCTATGATGATAGAGCGAGCGCCGGCGCTTGTCACATGTTAATGCGCCTCGCCACCCGACAACCTTACCGGCGGCGGGGCTGACCCATCCGTTCGGCGGCGTCCAGGGCGAGGTTCGCCAGGTGATCGGCGTGCGCATTCTGGGCCCGGGGCACGTGGCGGATGCGGAATTCCTGCCGGCGGCGGGCCAGGTGCATCGCCTGCTGGAAGAGCGGCAGCAGATCGGCGCTCTTGACCCGGTAGACGCCCATGAGCTGGCGCGCCACCAGTTCGCTGTCCACGAAGAGGTGCAAGCGCGGCACGCCCCAGCGCTCGCAGTGCTCGAGCGCCGCGAGCACGGCCCGATACTCGGCCTGGTTGTTCGTCGCCCGGCCGATCGCCTCCGCGTGGGTGCATAGATCCGGCCCGTCCTGCTGGGCGAACACGATGCCGATCGCCGCCGGCCCCGGGTTGCCCCGGCTCGCGCCGTCGGTGTAGGCCACCAGGACCCGCGGCCCTTCCAGCGGCAGGGGCGACGCCGGCAGCGACGCCGCCGCGGGAAGCGGCGGGAAACGGTCCGCGCGCGGCGGCGCAGGATCATCCGTGGGCCGCATCAATGGCCCAGGCGACGGAGCATCCGCGGTCGTCCCGCCGGCCGGCGGCGACGGCAGGCTCGCCGGCGTCGCCTTCAGCTCGCGGCGCCAGGTGGTCAGTCGGCGCCGCAACTCGCGCACGGTCAGGCCGCACTCGCGGGCCAACGAACGAAGCTCACGGCTGCGCTCGATGGTGGCCAGCAGCTCGGCCAGGGTCTGGGGGCTCTTGTCCTCGGTCATTCCCGGGTGCCTCCGCGCGGCGCCGGATCGGCCCGCAGGTTGCAATTCAGCGGGTGCGGCGGCTGCTCCGGCTGACGACGAACCGCCCACATCCCTGGCACGCTAGCAGCTGCGCCTCCCGCTCGACCGCCAGCGCCTCCTGGGGGGTCAGACGCTGCCCACAGCCTCCACATGCGCCCTGCGCCAGGTCGGCCACCGGATCGGCGTGGCGGCGGGCGACCTGCGCCAGCCGATTGCCGACACGCGCCGGCAACTGGCCCCGCAGCTGCTCCAGTTCGGCCAGGATCTCCGGAACCGCCCGCTCTGCCCGCTGCCGCCGCTGCTCGAGGTCGGCCTGCCGCACCGAGAGCCGGGCCCGGGCCGCTGCGGCCGCGCCGACCTCCGCCGTGCGGTCGGCCGCCGCGCGGTCGTCCTGCTGCCAGCGCTCGATCAGGCGCGCCTCCAGCTCGACGCGGCGGCGCTGCAAGGCCTCGAGCTGGTCGGCCAGGGCCTGGGCCGTGGTCGCGTCCCGCGCCTCGCGCGAGCGGCAATCGCGCAGCTTCGTCTCGATCGCCTCCAGCTCGTCCTCGAGGCCGATCGTGTCCCGTTGCCGGCGTCGCCCGTCGGCGGCGCTGGCGGCGATGTCGTCATCCCACTCCGCCACCGCCGCTTCGAGGTCGACCGTGCGACTGGCCGCCTGGGCCTGATGCCGCTCGGCCGTCGCCAGCTGCCGGTACAGCTCGGCGGCGTCGCGCAGGCACGCCAGCGTCGCGATCAGGGGCTGGTCCATGCTGATCCCCTCGCTGCGTGAGACACCCCGCCGGGCACGAAAAAGGGTGCCGGCGGGCACCCCTCGGCCGCTGCGCAGCCGCCCGGACCCCTCCGGGTCCGGCCCTCGGTCGATGGTGGGCGATACTGGACTCGAACCAGTGACCTCTCGCGTGTGAGGCGAGCGCTCTAGCCAGCTGAGCTAATCGCCCATCGACGGACCTGCTGCCGGTTCGCCGGCGGGCCATGGTGGGCCCACCAGGACTTGAACCTGGGACCAGCCGGTTATGAGCCGGCCGCTCTGACCACTGAGCTATGGGCCCCTAGTCGATCAGGTGCGGCAAGATAACCTGCCCGGCGGCCCCGGTCAAGCCTGTAGCCTGCCCGGCCGACCGCACCGCCCACACCCCACCGACCCCCGTCACATCATCTCCCCGTAGCCCTTTAGCTTCCGCAAGCGGCTCGGATGCTGCAGCTTGCGCAGGGCCTTGGCCTCGATCTGCCGCACGCGCTCGCGCGTGACCTTGAAGATGGTGCCGACTTCCTCGAGCGTGCGCGGCGTGCCGTCGCCGAGCCCGAACCGCAGCCGGATGACCTTTTCTTCGCGCCGGGTCAAGGTGCTGAGCACCTTGGTCATCTGGGCCTTGAGCATGCTCTGGACCGCCTCGCGGGCCGGCGAGGGCGCGTTCTCGTCGGGGATGAAGTCGCTGAGCGTCGAGTCCTCGTCCTCGCCGAGCGGCCGGTCGATGCTGACCGGCTCCATGGCCGCCTTCATGACCGCCTGCACCTTGTCCAGCGGCATGTCCAGGCGGTGGGCGATCTCCTCCGGCGTCGGGTCGCGACCCAGCTCCTGCAGGAGCGTGCGGCTGGTCTTGGTCACCTTGCTGATCGCCTCGATCATGTGCCCCGGCACGCGGATCGTGCGGGCCTGGTCGGCGATCGCGCGCGTGATCGCCTGGCGGATCCACCAGGTGGCGTACGTGGAGAACTTGTAGCCCTTGCGGTAATCGAATTTCTCCACCGCCCGCATGAGGCCGCTGTTGCCCTCCTGGATGAGGTCCAGGAACTCCAGGCCGCGGTTGGTGTACCGCTTGGCGATCGAGATCACCAGGCGCACGTTGGCCTCGATCATCTCGCGCTGGGCCGCCATCGCCTCGGCGTTGCCGGCGGCGATCTCCGCCGCCAGGTGGGCCAGTTCCTCGCGCGAGAAGCCGACCTCCCGCAGGATCTCCTGGATGCGCTTGCGGTAGCCCTTGATCAGCTGGTAGTTCTCCTGGACGACCTCGCGGCGCTCGGCGCTCAGCGCGCGGTCCTTGAGCGCGGCGGCCATCTCGCCGAACGCCACGCCCGCCTGCGCCTCGGCCACGCCGATGCGCTCCTCCAGGCCGACCACCTTGTGCTCGATGAGCTGCACCTTGCTCGCCAGCGACTGCACCATCTCCGGCGCCAGGTTCAAGGCGAGGAACGCCTCGAGGATCTTCTTCTCCCGGGCGGCGATCATGCGGGTGAGCGTGGCGGTGCGGGTGCTGTTGCTGCACGCGCGCAGCTCGGCCTTCTGCTCGGCGACCTCGCGACGCCAGCGTTCGATCTCGTCCAGGCTGCGCAGGATGCGCTTGCCCTCGCGCCGCCCCGACTGGCCGGTGTTCCAGCTGCTGTTGTCCAGCAGCACCACGCGCTCGAGCGGCATGGCGTCGGTCACGAGCAGCCCCGCGCAGTGCCGCAGCTCGCGCATGGCGTGCTGGCAGCAGAGCGTCGCGCGCATGACGCGTACGAGGCCGTCCTCCATGCGCCGGGCCACCTTGACCTCGCCTTGACGGGTCAACAGCGGCACCTTGCCCATCTCGCGCAGGTACATGCGGACGGGGTCATCGTACTTGATGTTGGACCGCACGACCTTCTTGGCGGTCTGGACCTTCTTCTGCTCCTTGCGCTGCCGCACGGCCAGGCGTCGCTGCGCTTCCTCGACGGAGTCGTAGAACTCGATCTGCAGCTCCTGCAGCTTGCCGTACACGCGGTCGAGCATCTCGACGTCGAACATGCTGTCGCCCAGCATCTCGTTGACGTCGTCGTTCAGCACCCAGCCGCCGCGTTCGCTGGCCCGGCGTCGCAGGGACTCGATGAGCTGGTTGAAGGCGTCCTTCTGCATCGGTGCGCAGCTCCCTATCTCCTGTCGCCCGCTTCTTGCGGCCGGCGGCCGCGCGCGGGCGGACGTGTCACCCGTGATGAACGCGGCCTGCCGCGCGCAGGCGCTCCAGCGATTCGCGCACGGCCCGTTCGTTCTCGCCACCGGGCGGGATATCCCGCGAGACGGCGTCGGTCACGAACCGGCGGTAGGCGCTGGAGTGCTCGTGCCAGCGGGATTCGACGAAGGCCCGCGGCGCGTCGTGGCCGCCGGCGTCTTGCCAGGCTTCAAGCTCGGTGTACAGCTGCACCGCCTCGGCGCCGGACCAGGCCATGCCGCCGGCGAGGTCCAGCAGCAGGCGGGCGGCGGCGCCCGACTCGTCCAGCAGCACGTGGGCGAACAGCACGCTCTCGACATGGTCGCGATGAATGCCGGTGAGCTTGCGGAAGGTCGGGCGCGGCGCCGTGTCGGCCGGCGCCGCCACCGGTTCGGTCGTGGTGGGCGGCGCCACCTCGGTCGGGCGCTGCGCCAGGTCGGTCAGCGATCGGCGCAGCAGATCGGCCGGCAGATCGAAGAGTTCGGCCGCCTCGCGAAGCATCAGCTCGCGGCGGATCGCATCAGGAACCTGGGCGATCGAGGACAGCACCTGATGGACTCCTTTCTCCAGCGCGCGCCGATCGTTGCCCGCCTGCGCGACCGCTTCCCGCACGAAGGCCAGGTAACCGACCGCTCCGGCGATGACCGCCTGCACGGCGGCCGCTCCTTGCTGCATCACCAGGTCGGCGGGGTCGAGACCTCGCGGCAACACCGCGACCTTCGCCTCCACGCCCGCGGCGAGGCAGACGTGGCAGGCCCGCACCGCCGCCTTGCGGCCGGCCTGGTCGCCGTCGAAAAGCACGATCACCTGCGGCGCGCCCCGCCGCAACAGGCGCCCCTGTTCCGGCGTCAGCGCGGTGCCGCAGGTGGCCACCACGTTGGCCACGCCGGCCTGCGCCAGGGCGATCAGATCCAGGTACCCTTCGACCAGCACGGCGGCCTTCGCGCGGGCGATCACCATGCGGGCCGTGTCGAACCCGTACAGCAGCTTGCCCTTGGTGAAGTGAGGATTGTCCGCCGAGTTGAGGTACTTGGGTTCCCCCTGGACGATGAGCCGGCCGCCGAATCCAGCCACCTGCCTGGCGATGTTCCGGACCGGAAACATAATGCGATCACGGAAATAGGCAAACGCGCCGCGGCCTTCCTGCCGCTTGACCAGCCCGGCGCTGATGGCCAGCGCCTCGCTGACGCCGCGCTTGCCCAACTCGCCGACGAGCCAATCGCCCCCGACGGCCCAGCCCACGTCGTACCGGTCGAGCACTTCCGGCTGGAACCCGCGCGCGGCGAGGTAGTCCCGCGCCGGCGCGCCGATCCGCGGGTCCTGCCATGACTCGCGGAACAAGGCGCAGGCCACCTCGTTGGCGCGGAAGAACGCGCGCTTCTCGCCCTCGTCCTCGCCCGGCTGCAGGAACTTCGCGAGGTCGATGTCGAGCGACCGCGCGAGCGTCTCCATCGCCTCGGGAAAGGTGAGGCTCTCGATCGCCATCAGGAAGCTGATCGCGTCGCCGCCCTCGCCGCAACCGAAGCACTTGTAGGCCTGGCGGACGGGATTGACGTGGAAGCTGGGAGACTTCTCGCGGTGGAAGGGGCAGAGGCCCTTCCAGCTGGAGCCGGCGGGTTGCAGGCGGACGTAGCGACCGACCAGCTCGACGAGGTCGGACTCCTCTTTGACCCGGGCGATGATCTCCGGAGGAAGGACGGCCACCTGGAACCTGTCACGGCTAAGGGTCGGCGTAGCCTACCAACGTAAGAGCGGTTCGGTGCCGGTGTCAAGCTCGGGAAGGGCCGGCCGGAACCGGCCTCAACGCAGGTGGATGACCGTGGCCCCGAGGTTGTTCTGGCGCTCTCCCCCGGCGTGGAACCGGGATACCCGGGCGTCGGCCGCCAGGCGTCCGAGCAGGTGGTCGCGCAGCCGGCCGCTGCCCATGCCGTGCACGACGGTCAACGTCGCCAGACCTCCCGGCAGCGCGCGGTCGAGCATGCGGTCGAGCCGTTCCCAGGCTTCCTCGACGCGCAGGCCGCGCAGGTCCAGCTCCGGCGGGATGCCGGGATCGTCGGTGGACCAGGTCCAGGCCACGGCGGACTCGCGAGGGGCCGCGGCGGCGTCCGGCCCGGCCGACGCCGGCGAGCGCTCGGGGTCGAGGCGTTCCAGCGCGGCGCGGTCGACGCTGATCGACAGCCCGTCGGCGACCACGCCGATCCGATCGCCGCGCACCTCCGTCACGCGCCCCTGCAGGCCCAGGTGCGGCACGCGCACGCGGTCGCCGACCGTGAGCACGGCAGGCCCCGGCGCCGGCTCCGGAGCGGCCGGCAACGAGCGGGCCACGGCCGTCGCCTCGGCCCGCGCTCGGGCCACCGCCTCCGGCCGCGCCTGCTGCTCCTTCACCTCGCGCACCGCGTCCTGCAGGCGGCGGCGCGCCTGGCGCAGGAGGTCCTCGCCGCGACGGCGCAACTCGTCGCGCGCGTCGATCATGGCGCGCTCGGCCTCGCGCTCGCGCTCGTCGATCTCGTCGGCGCGACGATCCAGCGCCTCGCGCTCGTGGCGCAGTTCGTCCTGGGCCGCGGCCAGCTCGCGCGCGCGCCGCGCCAGGTCGCGCAGGAGCTGCTCGAGCTGGTAGCGTTCCTCGCCCACCAGGGAGCGGGCGCGCGCCAGCAGCGCCGGGTCGAGACCCGCGCGGGCGGCGATGTCGAAGGCGTGGCTCGCGCCCGGCACGCCCAGACGCAGCGTGAAGCGCGGCGCGAGCGACGCCTCGTCGTAGTCCATGGCCGCGTTGACCATCGCCGGGTGGTCGTGCACGGCGGCCTTCAACAGGCCGTAGTGCGTCGAGGCCACCACCAGCGCGCCGCGCTCGGCCAGGCGGTCGAGCACCGTGAAGGCCAGCGCCGTGCCCTCCTGCGGGTCGGTGCCCGAGCCGAGCTCGTCGCAGAGCAGCAGGCTGTCCCCGTCGGCCTCCGCCAGGAACCGGCGCAGGTGCGACAGGTGCGCCGAGAAGCTCGACAGCGACGCCTCGATCGACTGCTCGTCGCCCAGATCGACGAACACGCGCCGCACCAGCGGCAACCTAGTGTCCTCGCGGGCGGGCACGTCCCAGCCGCACTGCGCCATCATCACCAGCACGCCCACGGTCTTCAGCGCGACCGATTTGCCGCCGGCGTTGGGGCCGGAGATGACCACGACGCGCGCCCGGTCCGGCAGCTCCAGATCCAGGGGCACGACCTCGCGCCTGGCGGGCGGCTCGGTCGGCGCCCCCGACCCGGCCGGCTCCTCGCCCGCCCGCAACGCCTCGATCAACAGCGGGTGGCGCGCCCGGCACACCCGCAGCGTGCCGCCGCGCGCCAGCGCCGGCCGGCGTCCCCCCACCTGCTCGCTCCACAGCCGCGAGGCCTGCACGCGGTCGACGCAGAGCAGCAGCTCGCCGGCCGCGGTCAGGCCGGGCGCGGCGAGGTCGACCTGCTGGTTGAGCATCAAGAGGAGGCGCGACTCCTCCGCGCCCATCTCCAGCCGCAGCTCGGCCAGGTCGTTGGCCAGCTGCACGGTTTCGGCCGGCTCCACGTAGACGGTCTGACCGGTCTGGCTGCGATCGTGCACGATGCCGGGCACCTTGCGGCGGTCGGCGGCGTTCAGCGGCAAGCAGAAGCGATCGCCGCGCAGGGTGACCTCGGCGGCGGCGGCCCAGCCGCGCCGGCTCGCCTCGGCCATCGCGCGCGAGACGGACTGGCGCACCTGCTGCTCCTGGTCCCGCACCTGGCGGCGCAGGCGGGCCAGCACCGGGCTGGCGCTGTCCAGCAGCCGGCCGTCGCGGTCCAGGCACCGGCGCAGTTCGCTGGCCAGCCCGCCGAGCGTGGGCGACTCGGCGGCCGCCTCGGCCCAGACCGGCAGGAGCGCGCGACGCTGCAGGAACCAGCCGCGCAGCTGGTCGAGGTCCTCGGCCAGGCGGGCCACCGCGACCAGGTCGGCGCCTTCGAGCCGCCGCGGCGGCGGGGCTTCCAGCAGGTCCAGCGGGGGCGAGACGTCGGCCAACGGCGGACGCTGGTTGGCCGCCGCGGAGACCTGCAGCTCGTCGGCGAGCGTGCGCACGAGATCGATCACGCCGGCGTCGGCGTATGGCAGCTGGGCG
>CAZVWL010000073.1:0-12173 GCA_964630845.1 uncultured Fibrobacteraceae bacterium | reverse complement strand
TCGATCACCGGGACCGTGGTCATGCCCAGCTCGCGGGCGGCCAGGAGCCGGCCGTGGCCCGCGATGATGCCGGCCTCGCCGTCGACCAGGATCGGGTTGGTCCAGCCGAACTCAAGTAGGCTGGCGGCGATCTTGGTGATCTGTTCCGGGCTGTGGGTCCGGGGGTTCCGCTCGTAGGGGCGGAGCCGGTCGATGTTCCAGTGTTCCAGTTTCCCGGGCAGGATCACGGGAGACTCGGATCGCGCGGAATCGCCACTAGGAGCCGTTTCGAGCGCGTTTGCGGCCTTTTCGGACTTCTCGGAACTGGAACACTTGGTGTCGGTGGAAACTTGTTTCATGACTCTCCCACGCTACGAGGGCCGAGGTCGCCGGCACCCGCGGTTGATGCCGCCGGAAGTACCTACAGCATCGTCGGTTGTGATTCGGAGGCTTCGTGGGGGCGAAGCGGCGGACGACTCTCTCGGGTTCACAGGCCCTTTCCCTTTGACCTCGCGATCGCGTTGATGACTTCCCTCTCCATCTCCTCGCGGAACCAGCGGTCGGACTCCTTCTTCGCAGTCGCGACGAACCGCAGGCGGGGCTTGAGCCGCTTGCCGCGCGAGAAGAAGTAGACGAGCCGCGACGACTCCGGTCCGGTGCGCTGGAAGATGCCGATGCGTGGGACGAGGTAGGTCTTGGTCCGCGTGACGCCCACACGTCGTTTGCCTGTCTTGGTGCGGTCGAAGCGCAGCCTCTTGATCCGCAACTCGGGCGGGACGGGCTGGCTGAACTGGGGGCGTGCGGGTCCGCCAACCACGGGTTCGGCCACGCGTCTCGCGCCTTGCGTGGACGGCTTGCGTTTGGCTCCGCGCTCAAAGGCTGAGAGCAGCAGGCGGGGCTTCTGCCCGACCGCGATTTCCGCATAGGGCCGACCTTGTTTCACGTTGGCGAACGGCTTGATGACCGCGGCCTGGCGGAGGATGAACTGCTTCTTGCGGACCGTGAACTCCTCCTCGACACGCCGTCGTTCGGCGGCCTGGATCCGCTTGGCCGTGTTGTTGATGGCATTCACCGTGGCGTAGGCCAGCCGGCGCTGGCCGTTGCGCAGGCGGAGGACCAGGGCCGCGGAATCGATCTGCATGTCGATCCTCATAGCGGGCCTCCGGAGTCGTCCTCGGACTGTTTGATCTGCCGGCTGTGCTGGTAGATTGCCTCGAGGGTGAGGCGGCCCTGGGACATCTCGACGAGGGCCATGGCTCGGGCCGGGCGGGGCGTGTGGCCCTGGAGCCACTCGTAGACGGCCTGGTTGGTGACGCGGAGGTCGGGATCTTGGGCCAGCCCCGCGACGATGCGGGGCACGCCGAAATCGGCCACCCAGCGGCCGAATTCGGTCTGCCAGCGATCGGGGACGCGCTTGAACCTGCCGCGTTCAAGCGCCTCATTCCGGAACATCGTCACTCCCAGGGCGTTACAGTTGCTCCGTCTTGGCGGCGAAGCTGATGCTTCTTTCGGTTATCTACCCCGTGGGTGGTCGATGTGTCGGTTAGGGAGGGATCTCCGGTCAACTCAGGTTGACGGGGGTGTTATCTGGAGTTAGTTTGCCCAGATTATGAAAACAGAGTTATCACGATTCCCACGTGCGCTTTCGTCGGGCATTGTCCTGGCCTTGGCTGTCGTGTACCTGTTTCAGGTCGCGCCGCATGGGCACGTCGATGATAATCATGCGGAATCGCATCATACCCATCATGCGCACGGCAACCATGCTCACCCACCAGCCGATGGAGCCGATGAGAGAGACTCATCTGGGACCGAGCACCACCATCATTCGGTAGCGCAACACCTTGACTTCCATTCCGTACGCCTTTGTCTCAGAGTCGTCGACCAGGACCATGGGAATCCAGCCACCCTGGCCGAGACCGTCGAACCGATTCATGCTTCCCCTTGCTGCGGTTTTGTCGCTATCGAACCGGTCGATCCGGCACCCGACGACCCGTTGCTTCTGCATGCCCCGTCGCGGGCGCCTCCTGCCTAGTCGTTCCTAGAGAGTTCATCCCTAGTTCAGCAAGACTTTGGACCCAACCGTAAAGGACGCGTGTATGTCGCACCGTACCCGGCGGTCGGTCGTCGATATGTTGCCTCTCCTGTGCCTGTTTGCCGTGTTCGGCATCGGGTACATGGATGCGGCGGCTCAGGAGACGGACGACCTGATCCTAGGAATCGAAGACGTCGAGCCTTTCGCGCGCACCAGCAGCCCGCGGCTGCGGGTCGTGGCGTTCGAGGTCGACGTCGTCGATGCCGAGCGGAAGTCGGCCCTGACGTGGTCGAATCCCGCCCTGGCCTACGACCACGAGGAGGCCGACTCGTTCCGCGAGTGGCAATTTACCCTGAACAAGCGGATCGATCGCCCGCTGACTCGCGGAGGCCTGAGCGATGCCTGGGATGGCCGGGTGCGGGCGGCCGAACTGAGATCCCTGCAGGCGACCCGAGACGCGGTGGCCGATCTCAAGGCGGGATACGTCCAGGTGCGGTTGATCGAGTCGCACCTTGACCGTCTCGACCGTCTTGCCGGTCTTGTCGATGTCGCCGCCGATGTGGCGGGCAGCCGTCACGTCGAAGGTGAACTCTCCGGATTGGACCGGAGGCTCATCCAGCTGGCGGCCTACACGATCGAGACCGCCGAGAATCGTGCCCGCTCGCAGCACGAGCGCATGCTCGCGGCTTGGCGGGCAGACATGGGGGTTCCCCCATCCCGCAGTCTGGTCTTGTCGACTCCCGTCACCTTTCTGCCGATCGACCTGCAGGACATCGGGACTTACCAGGGGCGTCTGCAGTCCATGCCGGGCGACCAGGCCCAGGTCGAACTCTCCCGCGCTCTCGAAGTCCAATCCGACGCGGCCCGCCCCGGCCTGGTTCCGGGCCTCGAGGTGTATGGCGGATACAAGCGGTTCGAGCCCGATCTGGACGGCTTCGTCGCCGGCGTCGCTCTGGATCTTCCCCTGTTCAGTCAGGGCAAGGGTGAAGCCGCCAAGTTGCAGGCCGAGCGCCTGATCATCGAGAGCAACTTGACCGCCGACCGGGCGCGTCGCCAAGGGGAGATCGCCGCTCTGGTGAATTCCCTGAACGAATCGCAATCGCTGTTGGCCGAGTTCGCGGCGGACTTCGATCAGAGCTCGCTGGCTGACGCCTTGTCCATCTCATACAGGGAGGGTGCAATCACCCTGGACGAGTTGCTGGGAGCCATCCAGATCGAAGCCGCGGCCATGGACGCCCACTACGCCGACCTGGCGACCTACTACACCAACATCTTCCGGCTGGAGGCCCTGACGGGCGCCAAGCTTGTCAACTTCGCGCCCTAGGAGAGAGATATGAAGCGAATTCCGACCCTCGCAGTGTGCCTGAGCCTGTTCGCGCTCCTGGGAGCGCCCAGAGCCGTAGCGCAGGATCACGGCCATGATCATGGCGATGACCATGGTCACGATCACGGCGTCGAGGCCGACGCCCATCCCGCCGGAGACGAACTGCCGACCGTGGCGGTGACCCAGTGGACCGACACCATGGAACTGTTCATGGAGTATCCCGAGATGGTGGCCGCGCGTTCCGGACGGTTCATCATCCATCTGACCGTCCTGGAAGGCTTCCAGCCCGTGCGCGCAGGCAAGGTCACGCTAACGTTCACGGCGGCCGATGGGAGCCGCGAAGTGAGGTCCGCCGACACGCTGCTGCGCGAAGGGATCTTCGCGCCGGACATCGGTCTCAGGGAGCCCGGCTCCTACGAGTTCGAGTTGGCCTACGAAGGTCCGGGCGCATCCAGCACGTTCACGATTCCCGACTTCCGGGTTCATGCCTCGGCCGCGGCAATCCACTCGCATGGAGACGAATCGGGGGACGAGATCGCCTTCCTCAAGGAACAACAATGGAAGATTCCGTTCTCGACGGCGACGGCGACGCAGCGGGAGATGAAGCGTTCGGTCTGGGCGATCGGCCAAGTGCTGCCCTCGCCGGCTGCCTATGTCGAGATCACCGCTCCAATCGACGGCATCGTGCAGGGGGCTGACGCCGGCGCCCTGGCCTTGCCGGGGGCATTTGTCACGCGCGGACAAGTGGTGGCCCGGATAGCACCGCCCCTGCAGGGTGACGGCTGGACCGGGTCGCAACTGGCCCTGGCACAGGCCGAGCGCAACTATGAACGCGCCCAGCGACTCCGCGAGCAGGACGCCATCTCGGCCCGCGAGTTTGAGGAAGCCGAGAACGCCTACCTGGCGCGCAAGGCCGGGCACGAGCGGTTGGCCGGTAGCGGCGACGGCGGGGTGCTGAACCTGACGGCGCCCATCGACGGCCAGGTCATCGACTGGCAGGTCAAGCCCGGGCAGCGGTTGCAGGCGGGCGATCGCCTGATGGCCATCGCCGATCCCGCGGTCGTCTGGTTGCGCGTCAACGTGTACGAGTCCGACTTCCGGAATCTCGGTACGCCGGTCGGAGCCTGGATCAACAGCGGAGGCAAAGGCTGGGTCGTTCCGGCTTCGGCCATGAAAGTCCTGACGACAGGCGGCGCGTTGGATCCCGTGACCCGTACGGTCCCGATCCTTCTGGAGGTCGCCAACGCGGATGGCCGCCTGACCATCAACGAGTCCACCCCCGTCGAGCTGTACGCCGGCGACGGCAGTCTCGCGACGGCCGTTCCGCGTTCGGCGGTCTTCGAGGACGAGGGCATGGACGTCGTTTTCGTCCAGGTCGGCGGCGAGTCCTTCGCCAAGCGTGTCGTCCAGCTCGGCCCGGCGCACGAGGATTGGATCAGCATCCTCGCGGGTGTCGAGCCCGGCGAGCGCGTCGTCGTCCGCGGCGGCTACCACGTGAAGCTGGCGGCCACCACCGCCGAAATCGGTCACGGCCACGCGCACTGACCGGCGGTCGGAAAGGACAGGTCGAACCATGCTAGACAAGTTGATGCAGATAAGCCTGAAGAACCGCCTAATCGTGCTGCTGGCGGCGCTGGCGTTGTTCGGGGCCGGGGCCTACGTCACCCTCGAGATGCCCGTGGACGTGTTTCCGGATCTGACGGCGCCCACGGTGTCGATCATGACGGAATCCCACGGGATGGCCCCCGAAGAGGTCGAGAAGCTGGTGACGTTCCCCATCGAGACCGCGGTCAACGGCGCGTCGGGTGTCCGCCGCGTCCGTTCCAATTCGATCCAGGGCCTGTCGACGGTCTGGGTCGAGTTCGACTGGGGCACGGACATCTATGTCGCCAGGCAGATCGTCAACGAGAAGCTGCAGGTGATGCGCGGAGCCCTGCCTGAGGGCGTCGATGCGCCCGTGCTGGCTCCGATCACGTCGATCATGGGCGAGATCATGCTCGTCGGACTGACGGCCGCCGAGACCTCGCCCATGGAACTGCGCACCCTGGCGGACTTCACGGTGGCCAAGAGGATCCAGTCGGTACCTGGTGTTTCGCAGGTCCTGGTGTACGGAGGTGAGACGCAGCAGTACCAGGTACGCGTCGATCCCTACAAGGTGGCATCGCGCGGCCTGACCCTGAACCACGTCCTGAAGGCGGTGGCCGAAGCCAACGTAAACGCCACCGGCGGCGTATTCGTAAATTCGGGGCAGGAGTACCTGATCCGAGGCCTCGGAAGGGTACGCGATATCCAGGACATCGAGCGGACCGTCGTCGCGGTGCAGGATCAGGTGCCGGTTTTGGTCAAGGACGTGGCCGAGGTCGTGGTGGCCCCGGCGTTCCGTCTGGGGACGGCCTCGATCAGCAACCAGCCCGGAATTCTGCTCGTGGTAGCCAAGCAGCCCGAGGCGAACACGCTCCGGCTGACCGAGGAGATCCTCGGAACCCTCGAACAGATGAAGCCCTCGTTGCCGGCCGACGTGGTGATGCACACCGACATCTTCCGTCAGGCGGACTTCATCGAGGTGGCCGTCGAGAACGTCGTCGGCGCTCTACGCGACGGGGCGGTTCTTGTGACGGTGGTGCTGTTCCTGTTCCTGTTGAACTTCCGCACCACGCTCATCTCGGTGCTAGCCATCCCGCTTTCCTTGGTCGTGGCGTTCCTTTCCATGCGCCTGTTCGGCATGTCCGTGAACACCATGACCCTGGGGGGGATGGCCATCGCCATCGGCGTACTGGTGGACGATGCGATCATCTACGTGGAGAACGTCTACCGTCGCATCCGGCAGAACGCTGCACGGCCGGAAGATCAACGGCGGCCGTTCAACGAAGTCGTCGCCGCGGCGTCGAGCGAGATCCGTGCGCCCATCGCCATGGCGACGTTCATCGTCATCGTGGTGTTCGTGCCTCTGTTCTTCCTCGGCGGGCTCGAGGGCCGCATGCTCAAGCCGCTGGGTTTCGCCTACGTGGTGTCGATCCTCGCCTCGCTGCTCGTCGCCGTGACGGTGACCCCCGCGCTCAGTTCGTTCCTTCTGCGGCGAGCGGACCGAGACCGTGAAGCCCGCGACTCGTGGCTGGTGCGGCAACTGAAACGGCTTTACGAGCCGAGCCTGGGGGTCGTGCTCCGGCGAAAGGGCCTCGTGATCTCCGCCTCGGCGTTGCTGGTCGTGGCGGCCCTGGCGGTCTTGCCGCTATTCGGACGGTCCTTCCTGCCGGAGTTCAACGAGGGCACCTTCAACATCTCCCTGGCGACTCTGCCCGGTACGGCACTCCAAGAATCGGATGAGCTCGGGGCCATGGTGGAGAAGATCCTGCTGGCCAACGACGCCGTCGTCTCCACGGCCCGGCGCACCGGGCGGACGGAGCTGGACGAGCACTCGTTGGGATCGCACGCGCACGAGCTCGAGGTGCAGCTCGACCTATCCCGCAAGTCCAAGGCCGAAGTGCTGGCGGAGCTGCGGCGGGAACTGGCCATGGTGCCGGGGACGAACATCACCATCGGGCAGCCGATTTCGCACCGCATCGACCACATGCTCTCCGGTACGCGTGCGGCCATCGCCGTCAAGCTCTACGGCTCCGACCTGTATGAACTGAGACGTCTGGCCGAGCAGATCCGGCAGGAGATGGCCGAGGTCGACGGGCTGGTGGACCTGTTCGTCGACCAGCAGACCGACGTGCCGCAGGTGCGGATCCAGGCCGACCGTGAACGGATGGCGCAGTACGGACTGCGTCCGGCTGATATCGACGAGTTGATCGACGTCGCCTTCCTGGGGGTGGCGACCTCGCAGGTATACGACGGGGAACATCGGCATGACCTGGTGGTCCGTTTCGCTCCCGAGTACCGCGGGGATCTCGAATCGATCCGCAAGACGCTGATCGACACGCCAGCCGGCGGAGCCATCCCCCTGGAAATGGTTGCCGACATCCGCGCCGATCGGGGGCCGAACTACATCAGCCGCGAGAACGTCCAGCGCAAAATCGTCATTCAGGCGAACGTCGCCGGTCGGGATCTGCGCGGCGCGGTGGAGGAGATTCGCGCCAAGATCGATGCGAATCTTGATCTTCCTCGCGGCTACTTCGTCGAGTTCGGTGGCCAGTTCGAAAGCGAGGAGCGGGCCACCCGCACGGTGACGCTGCTGAGCATCATCTCGCTGCTGGCGATCGCCGTGGCGTTGTACATGGAATTCTCCAGCTTCCGGCAGGCGGCGCTCGTCATGGTGAATCTGCCGCTGGCGCTCATCGGCGGTATCGTGAGCGTTTTCCTGACGGAGGGCATCATCTCGATCGCGTCCCTGGTGGGATTCATCACGCTGTTCGGGATCGCCGTGCGTAACGGTATCCTGATGGTGTCCCACTACAATCATCTGATCGAGAAGGAAGGCCTGTCCCTCTCCGATGCGGTCGTGCAGGGTTCGATGGAGCGATTGAGCCCGATCCTCATGACCGCCATGACGACGGGTCTGGCTCTGATTCCCTTGGCTCTGGCCGGGGACAAGCCAGGGTCGGAACTCGAATCGCCCATGGCCATCGTGATCCTGGGCGGTCTGGTCACGGCGACGCTGCTCAACCTCGTCGTCGTGCCGGCGCTTTATCTCAAATGGGGAAGAAAGGCGTAGCCATGAGCGCGCAGCGTCACGATCACGTCTTCGGCCAGGATCAACCTCGTCCAGGTGAGCGCCGGACCGTCATCGTCACCGTCATCACGGCGGTGACGATGGCGGTCGAGATCATCGCGGGTTTGGCATACGGGTCGATGGCGCTGCTGGCCGATGGGCTCCATATGGGGTCGCACGCCGCGGCCCTCGGACTGGCGCTCTTCGCGTATATCTATGCCCGTCGCCGGGCGAAGGACGAGGACTTCTCGTTCGGCACGGGCAAAGTCAATTCCCTGGCCGGATTCAGCGGGGCCATCGTCCTCGCGGGCTTCGCGCTGGTCATGCTCGTCGAGAGCATCGGACGGTTCCTGAATCCCGTGGACATCGTCTTCAATCAAGCGATCTACGTCGCGGTGGCGGGTCTGGCCGTCAACGGCGTGTCCATGCTGATTCTCGGCGGGCATCACGAGAACCACGAGCACCACCACCATGGAGACCACACCCACGATGACCAAACCCATGAGGATCACAATCTCCGCTCTGCGTACCTGCACGTCCTGGCGGACGCCCTGACCTCCGTGCTGGCGATCTTCGCGCTGTTGGCCGGCAAGTATCTCGGTGCGGTCTGGTTGGACCCCGTCATGGGCGTTCTGGGTGCAGTGCTCGTCATCCGTTGGGCGCGCGGTCTTCTGCTGCAGAGCGGACGCGTGTTGCTGGATCGACAGGCGCCAGCTCCCATTCGTCAGAAGGTGGCGCAGGCGCTTGAAGAAGGTGGGAGGAACAAGATCGATGACCTCCATGTCTGGGCGATCGGTCCTGGCTACTATGCTGTCGAAGTGGCGATTGAAGCCGACGACCCACAGGCTCCGGACTACTATCGGGGATTGCTGCCAGAGGGATTGGGCCTGGAACACGTAACCGTCGAGGTGACCGGGCGCGGCTGAGGGGTGGGTTCAGTACCGATCATTGCGGTAATGCCACCATCTACAACCCTCAGAAGCGTGCCGATCACAACCGAACGGCCCGTTCGTAGCGTCCCATCGGGAAGGTTTATGGTGGTGATTGCGACGGATCAGTCTACGCGCGGTCCATCTCCCACTCAATCTCTCGAATTGCCTCGTGGGTTTGAGTTACGCCGAACGTCTGGATCACAACACGCAGATGATCGTTGAGCCGTCCCAGTCCAGACTCGGCGATCTCGAGCGCCTCGAGGTAGGTCCAGGTCGTGCCTGTCACGCCTGACTCGGTATGGACCAGCGTATCGAGTTCCCCGTAGACCAGAATGTCGTATTCGGTGCCCGCTTCGGGCGATGTTGTCTTGCCCGAATCCGCATAGCTCCACGATCCCAGGCGATTCCGATGCGACCACGACACCGTGAGCTCGCCTGTGATCGACGCCGGATAGCTCTCCCCATTGAAGCGAACGTCGGTCGGGCAGTAGACCTTCTCCGACCGTGCCGGTGTAGTGGCCACGACCTGCGATGTCGGACCTGAGGTGAACGGGAACTCGCTCTGGTTGTTGTAGGACTGGATGCGAATGTCATTGTAGACGTTCACGGTCGGAGGAACAGGGCCCCGGATATTCACGATCTGGCTACCGTAAGAGATGAACCACACCCGCGTTCCGGCCGGGAATGCCGTAGGTGCCGTATCGAGGCACCCCCGTGCGACCACCTGCAAGGTGACATCGCTCTCACCCTGCACCACGGTCTGGAACGCGATGAACTCCTCCAGCCCGTCGTGGACGATCCATGCGACATTAACGCCGAGCGAGAAGTCGGGCGCGCTTATCGACTCGACCAGGTCTGTGTCCAGGCCCGAGGCCACGACGATCTCGCTGGTGAGTTCGTCGATCGCGGTGCTGAGCACCCCGGACGGCGTGAAGAACGGGATATCGACCGGCGGTGCCCATCCGCCAACTCCGTCCGAGACGTAGGCGCGGTATCCGAGGGAAACCCCGGTCACCCCTGCGGCGGCCAGCGTGATGGCCAGCTGCACGTCGGCTGCCAGGCTGCCGTAGTCCTTCACCGCCTCGTAGGGTGCGGCCAGGGAAACCTGGTCGGTCAGTGCCGGGACGTCGCCAGAAGGGTCCTGCCAACCGGAGTCCGGCGGTGTCGAGTAGCCCGTCCAGTCCACGGCGAAGACGTCCTCCATCGCCTCGATCTCGATCTTCCCCGAGTCGAGGCGTCCCGTCCCGACCCGAACCACGCGGCAGACCATGCCGGTGACGCCCAGGGGGTCCCAGACCAGCTTGAACACCGCACCCGGGCGGAACGCCCAGGCCGAGCGGTCGGCCTCGACCGTGATCGTGGCCAGCGGATAGGCCAGTGCGGCCAAGGACCGGGCGGCCGCCTGCTGGGCGGTCGTCGAGTTGGACAGCCCGCGAAGGGTGAGGTCCTGGAGCGAGACCTCGCCGCCCTGCACTTCGATACCGGCGAGATCCTGTGCCTGGGCCGTCTTCTCGATGAATCCGGCGTCACGGCTGACATACCCGATCCGCACCGAGTTCTTGAGATCCCCCCACGACGGCCGGGCGAACGACTTCACGGTGCACGAGTCTGCATCGAGCACAGGGATCGTCTCGGGGTCGTAGTCGCTGCGGATGAGCCGGATCGTCAGAAGCCCGGTCGTGGGCTCGACGTACATGACGCCGTCCACGTGACGCAGGATCTCGAGGACCAGGTCTTTCGCCGTCGTGCCGCGGTCCTGCAGCATCGATAGCCCGAGGCCTTCGTCGGCCAACGTCTGGCCCACCGAGCGGAAGGCATCCGTGTCCAGGAATCCGACCGGAAGGCCGAGGCCGTTCTCCGAAGGCGGCGAGATCAGGATGTCGTAGATCATGGCCGCGGGATTGGCGTCGCCGTCGATGTTATGGGCTCCGCCCGTCAAACCGAGGCCATTGGGGCAACGTCGGACCACGAAGGAGACCGCTTTGATGTAGGGACTCGTCCCTAGGTAGACGCGCCGGAATACCGCGTAGCAGACCCGCCGCCAGGCGGGGAGGCTCTCGCCGATCCGCGCCTCGAGGTAGGAGTCCGCCGGCTGGGTGGCCGTCCCGCGGTAGACGTAGACGCTGCCTTTGACTCCGCCTTCGGAGTCCTCGCCACCGAAGAAGCCGGGCGCGTTGATGCTGATCTGGGTGAGGTCCGGCACATGTGCGTATCCGGCCGGGGGACGCCTGTCGTCGAACCGGATCTGCAGAACCTCGTCGATCTCGCCGCTGCACAGCACTAGCTGGATGCCGAGGTAGTACTTGTAGCCGGTGGTGATCTCCTTCGAGGAGAACAAGCCAGTCTTGACCTTCTCCTTGATGGCCTGGATGCGCAGGTCGCCATACCACGTGACCATGGGGCCGGCCAGCTTGCACGTGCCCCAGACCACGGGGATGGTCCGGCCTTCACCGACCGTGGGGAACTGGAAGTCACCCAGGCTGGACGGCGTCGGCGCGTCGAACTGCGGCTTGGGGCGCAGAACCTCGTACAGGACCGTGCCGACGATATAGACCAGCGCCATCACCCAGAAGGCCATCAGTCGATCCTCCCGGAGAAGGGATTCCGGCCCGGCAGGCGCGACCAGCCCAGGTGATTCACGAGGTTGTTGAACTTGTCTCGGCAGGTGACCTCAAGATGGTCGCAGCCCCAGTAGGCCCAGACCTGGTCGAGGGAGGACAACCCTGGGATCGGCGAGATGAGCGAGACGGTGTCGCCCTGGTGGTCGACGATGAAGCGGGTCTCGCCGGTGGCGGATTCGAGGCGGCCACCGCGGAACCACTGGTCAGGGCGCAGGGCGAATCCGTTGGAGACGACGGTAGCTCCGCTCACCGACGTGACGGAGACCTGATCGCGACACGCGCCCGGGTCAGCGCCGCACGCTGCCGAATACAGCACGTGGTTGCAGGGCGTCTGCATAGCCAGGATCGGTACGGTGCGCGAGAGCATGGCCATCAGGCTCGCCCCGGTGAGGATGGCCTCGGATTCCTCGAAGCGGGCGCGGATCACCTTGCCGCTGAAGATGGTCACCGCCAGCGATTCCTCGCCGCGATGGGCGCGGTAGACCGTCACCCAGACCGACGTGGACGGCAGGTCCCCGATGAACAGCGAGGCCACGGGGTTCGCGCGTGGCAGCGTCAGGTCAATGGTCTCGCCCGTGTCCTCCTGCGAGAAATCGAGTTCGCTGCGTGTGATGGCCTCGGGGGCGAATACCCC
>CAZVWL010000072.1:0-12378 GCA_964630845.1 uncultured Fibrobacteraceae bacterium | reverse complement strand
GTGCAGGCGAACGTGAACTTCGTCGCCCGGCAACGTCTGGCCTGGCCGGCCGACCCCGCCGATGGCGCGCTCAGCGCCGTGGGCTCGGCCTCGAGCCCGGCCTACGCGTTGGAGGCCCGCTACGAGCACTACGTGACGCCGTGGCTGCGGATGTCCGTCGCGTCGTCGGTCTATGACGGCTTCTTCTGGAACTTCGAGGGCTCGGAGTTCGTGCTGCTCGACGACCTCGGCTTCCGCCAATGGGTGCAGATCGAGAGCCGCGTCTCCGAGCGCATGCTGATGCAGCTGAAGGTCACCAAGGACCACGGGCTGCCTGGCACCTACTACGACGTGCGGCGGTTCGGCGAGGCCATCCCGCCCACGCCCGACGTCACCTACGTCCCGAGGGACGACCTGTTCATCCGCCTGCAGATCGATTACAGCTTCTGACGGCCCGGCCGACGAGGAGAGACGACTGATGAGCACGCGAGCGATGCGGACCAAGCGGCGGGCGGCCGCCGTGCTGATGGTGGGCATGCTGACCGTGATCGGCGGCCTGCCGGCCCTGGCGGTGCCCCAGATCGAGTCCGTCTACGGCGGCCAGAGCCCCTGGCTGTCGGCCGAGGTGAGCGCGCTTGGCGCAACCGGCGCGGCCCTCTACCGGGGCGCCTTCTCGGCCACCTTGAACCCGGCCGGCCTGGCCTGGGGCGACGGCGTGCGGCTGGACCTGGGCTTCTTCCTCGTCAACCACGAGGAGGACCGCTTCATGCCGGTCTTCGACACCTTCGGCAACGCCGTCATCGACATGGGCATCGCCAGCAACCAGAAGACCTGGCTGGGCGGCGGCTTCGGCGTCGCGATGCGCCACCCGAACCTGCCGATCGCTGCGTCGCTGTCGCTGTCCGAGCGTTACCCGTACCGCTACTACTTCGAGGAAGAGATCCGCGACCCGAGCCCGTTCTCGAGCCCGCGCGACCGGATCATCGAGGAGCGCCGCTACGAGGTGTCCGGCGTGCTGCGCACGCTGAGCCTCGGTCTGGCCGGCCACGATCCGCAGCGGCGGCTGGCCGTGGGCGCGGCCGTGCACTACGCGTTCGGCGAGCGCAACGAGCGCTGGCTGCTGCGCGACCGCTACCTGCAGGACGGCGACGACAGCTTCGAGGCCCGCAACGACTGGGACCTCGGCGGCGTGAACGCCACCGTGGGCGTGCAGGGCCGGCTCGGCGAGCGCTTGACCGTCGGCCTGGCCTACGAGATGGCGCTCGAGGTCGACGGCGACCACCAGGAGTTCCTGTTCAGCGCCGGCGACGAGACGCCCGACACGTTCGATTCGCGCCAGAGCCTGCGTTACCCGGCGCACTGGCGAATGGGGTTCGCGTTCTACCCGCGCACCGACCCGCGCACGGTGTTCACCGCCGACGTCGTCTACGCCGACTGGGTGAAGCTGGAGGACAGCCGCCTGGGCGACCTGTCCGAGGACGTCAAGCGGCAGTTCCTGCAGGACGTGATCGACGTGCGCATCGGCGTCGAGCACATCTTCTACAACGAGGCGCGCCTGCGCTTCGGCTTCCGCCGCTACGACAGCTACGCCGACTTCGACGGCGGCAACTCGGTCTTCTCGGCGGGCGCCGCCTGGCCGGTGCTGCTGGGTCAGATGTCGGTGTCACTGGAACTGAACAAGCTGCAGAGCGTTCTGCCCCATATCTTCGAGTACCCCGAGGGTTACTACGCCGAGGAGGTCGCCCGGGTCGATGACCGGCGGCTGCGCCTGGGCCTGAGCTGGTCGCGCGCGTTCTGAGCGCGTGGCGGCGGCCGGGTGGCGGATCGCCGCGCGCCGCCGCCCCCTGAAGGAGCCGGACATGAGGTTGCTGAACGATCACGGGCTGCGCGCCCTCGCTCTGGGCCTGGTGGCCGCCGGCGCGTTGCTCGCCCTGGCCGCGCCGGGCGTCGCCGGCGACGACGGCCTGCTGCGCATCCACCTGATGTGGACCAACGACCTGCACGGCCACATCGCCCCCGAACCGGCCCGTTTCATGAACCCCGAGTTCCCGCCGCCGCTGGGCGGGGCGGCCAGCGCCGCGGCCTACATCAAGCGCGTGCGCGAACAGGCGGCCGCGGCCGGCGAGCCGGCGCTGCTGGTCGACGTCGGCGACATCTTCCAGGGCACGCCGATCGGCAACAAGACCGAGGGCCGCGCGGTGATCGATTACTTCAACGCCATCGGCTACGACCTCGTCGTGCCGGGCAACCACGATTTCGACCTCGGTCGCGACGTGACCCGCATGCTCGCCGAGCGTTCGAACTTCCCCTGGGTGGCGGCCAACCTCGTGGAGGCCGAGACCGGCGAGGTCGTCTCCTGGTGCGTGCCCACCCTGATGCTCGATCTGGCGGGCGTGAAGATCGGCGTGGTCGGCATCATCACCACGGGCACCGCGTCGATGAGCTTCCCCGACCACATCCGGGGGCTCGAGTTCCTGCCCATGGCCGAGACCATCGCCAGGTATCGCGACATCTTGCGCGCCGAGGGCGCCGACCTCATCTTCCTCGCGATCCACGAGGGGCTGCCGTTCGACGCCAGCGAGGGCTGGAAACGCATCGCCGGCGCCGAGGCCAGCGAGACCGAGGGCGAGGAGCAGGGCCGTTTCGGGGCCAACTACTCCGGTGGCGCGCCCAACCTCATGGAACTGGTCAACATGGTGCCGGGCATCGACTTCGCGGTCGGCGGCCACACCCATCGCGGCTACCAGAAGCCGTGGATCGACCCGGTCAACCACACGCTCTGCTTCGAGACCTTCGGCAACGGTTCGAGCCTCGGCCACGCGATCCTGCTCGTGGACCGCCGCACCCGGCAGCTCGTGGGCTGGGAGCCGAGCCACGACCAGGGCACGATCATCACCCTGTTCGAAGACCAGCATTGGCCGGACCCGGAGATCACGGACGTCATCGCGCCTTACGTCGCCGAGACCGAGCGTGAGATGGCCCGCGTGGTCGGCCAGACCGCCGTGGCCCTGACGCGCGGCGGGGCGGGCAGCAGCCTGATGGGCAACCTGATCACCGACGCCATGCGCGAGCGTTTCGACGCCGACTTCGCCTTCCAGAACCTCGGCGGCGTGCGGGCCGACCTGCCGTCCGGGCCGATCACGGCCGGCGATGTGTTCAGCGTGCTGCCGTTCGGCAACGAACTGGTGCTCGTGCAGATGGACGGCGTCATGCTGCGGCGGGTCATCGAGAGCAAGCTCACGGGGAGCAGCAGCGGGCTGTACGTCTCGGGCGTGCGCATGGAGTACGACCTCGGCCGACCCGACTGGGACCGCATCGTGACCCTCGAGGTGCGCGGCGAGCCCTGGGATCCGGAACGCACGTACAGCGCGGTCCTGACCAACTTCCTGCTCGAGGGCAATAGCGGCTTCGACTTCCTGACCACGATCGCGGCCGAGGCCGTGATGCCGACCAGCGTGCGCACGGCCGAGGCGCTCGAGTGGTACCTGCAGCGCGAGGGCACCGTGCGGCCGCGGGTCGACGACCGCTGGGTGGAGGTGCGCGGCCGGCCGCAAGCGGGCTACCTGGAGGCTGGCAAGCTTCCCTGAGCGGTCACGCCGGTGACGGCGGGCGGGATCGGGGCGGTGTACGGAGGGCCGGACGCCGCCCTCGCCTTTTTTGGAAGATGATACCCTGCATCGTTTTGGACCGTTTTTTCGCGAATTCCGGGACTCAAGCCTGCCCGGCCGCGGCCGATCCTTGCTCCAGGAACCGACCGTGGCCGCCGCCCCGCGCGGCGCCATGGGCCCGGATTTCCGGAGGACATGGACGTCCCAGCGGCCGACGGAGCGCAAGGAGCCGGAGCATGAAGACCCTCACACTCGGCAAGCAGAACGAGCAGATCGCCCGCTTTTCCAGCCGCATGCGCAAGATGGTGGTGGGCCAGCCGAGCGCGGTGGAGAAGGTGGCCGACAGCTTCAGCCGCCTGATCGCCGGCATCCACGATCCCGAGAGCCCGCTCTTGACCATGATGTTCATGGGACCCACCGGCGTGGGCAAGACCGAGACCGTGCGCGCGCTGGCCGAGACCATCTTCGGCAACCGGCGCGCCTTCACGCGCATCAACTGCCAGGAGTATTCGGCGCACTACAACATCAGCAAGCTGCTGGGGTCGCCGCCGGGTTACGTGGGCGGCGAGATCCGGCCGCTGCTCGCGCAGGAGAACATCGACCGCCACCATCGCAAGGCGCTCGAGAACCAGACGGGCATGATCACCGAGCCGGGCGGCAAGCTGTCGCGGCTGTTCCCGCCCGACAGCGAGCGCAACCTGAGCATCGTGCTCTTCGACGAGATCGAGAAGGCCCATCCCAAGCTGTGGAACTTGCTGCTGGGGGTGCTCGAGGACGGCGTGGTCGTCCTGGGCAACAACGAAGAGGTCGATTTCCGGCAGTCGATCATCGTGCTGACCACCAACGTGGGCAGCGCGGCGATGGGTCAGCATCTCGCGCAGAACTCGATCGGCTTCGATCCGGGCCTGAGCGCCGAGCGCCTGGATCGCGACATCGAGGACGCCGCGATGCGCGAGGCCCGCAAGGTGTTCCCCTTCGAGTTCCTCAACCGCTTCGACGAGATCGTCACCTTCCAGACCCTGAAGGAAGCCCACCTCTACGAGATTCTCGACATCCTGCTGACGCAGATCCATCACCGCAGCCTGCGCTGCAGCGAGCCCTTCCTGCTGGAGGTCACGCCGCGGGCCAAGGCCTGGCTGGTCGAGGAGGGCACCGACGTGCAGTACGGCGCCCGTCCGTTGAAGCGCCTGGTCGAGAAGGAGCTGGTCACCCGCATCAGCCACCTGATCTGCAGCGACCAGATCCGCAAGGGCGACCTCATCACCGTCGACTTCGCCGAAGGCGGCCTGGTCTTCCAGAAGGAGACCGGCGGCGCCGACTGGGACGAGTTGGAAGCGCTCGGGCCGTTCGCGCAGGACAAGTGGGGCAACGGCGATCTGGGCGTGAAGGACGACGGCGGCGAGAAGGCGCGGGTCAAGGAAGTCGCGGCCGGCCTGCTGACGGCCAGCGGCATCTATCAGGACTGACCCCGCTCCGGGCCGGCGCCGGCACGGTCACGGGATCGGCTACGGCCAGTAGAGGATGCGGCCGCAGTTCTCGCACTTCTGCAGCTTGTTCTCGTTGGTCACCGACACGAAGCTGGCCGGGATGTTGGCGAAGCAACCGGTGCAGAGGTTGCCCACCACCGGCACCACGGCGTGGCCGAAGCGACCCGTCAAGCGCCGATAGTAGCTCAGGTGCCGCACCTCGATCTCGCCGGCGAGCAGCGCGGCCTTCTCCTTGAGCGCCTCGAGCCCGCCGAGCCCGAACCCCATGCCCGTCAGGGTGGCGCCCTGCTCCTGGGCCTCGGCGATCATCTGCTCGATGTCCTGCAACGCCACCAGTTTCTGCAGCTGCGGATGCATGTCATTCCCCCTTCAGGACGGCGCAGAAGGAATCGTAGTCGTCGGCCGCCATCAGGCGGTCGCGCAGGTCGTCGTCCTGCAGCCGGTCGGTCAAGGCGGCCAGGCTCTTGATGTACTTGTGACCGCTGTCCTGGGGCGGGGCGATGAGCACGAAGAAGAGGTGGGTGGGCTCGCCGTCGGCGGAGTCGAAATCCACGCCCTTGCGGGAGCGCGCGCAGAGCACCGTGAGCTTCTGCACGGCGAGGGTCCGACCGTGCGGGAACGCCACGCCGGGTCCCACCGCGGTGCTGCCGAGCGCCTCGCGGCTCTCGAGCATCTGCAGCACGGCGTCGGGCCGGGTCATCGTCTTGCTGCCGGCGACCAGCTTGGCGACCAGCTCGGCCAGCACGCCCGTCTTGTCGCCGGCTTCGAGATCCGGCAGGAAGAGGTCCGGCGACGTGTGCTGGAGAACGTCGGCAATGTCCATGGGCTTGCACCACCTTGCACTGTCAGTGTATCCATTGGCTGGCTTGCAGCCGTAACCTAGGCAAACCCCTGACCGAGAGCAAGAACGGATGATGGCACGAGATCGACACCGCGACGCGCCGCCGCCCCGGGACCGGCGGCCCCAGTCAGGCGAACCCTCTGGCCAGGTCCGCGACCATCCGGTCGATGGCGGAGCTTCGGGCGTTCGCGAGGGCGTCGTGATCCGGGCCGGGGCCGGCAACTGCCGCGTGGCGGCGGCCGGCGAGGTGCTGCTCTGCCAGCTGCGCGGACGGCTCAAGCAGGGGCCGCAGACCGTGCAGACCGTCGTCGTGGTCGGCGACCGCGTGATGGTGCGGCCGTTGCCCGCGGCGGCGGCCGCCGCCGAGCCGGAAGGCGTCGTGGAATCCGTGCTGCCGCGCCACAGCCAGCTTTCGCGCCGGGCCGCGCGGCGCAGCGGCGGCAAGCTCGAGCAGGTGCTGATCGCCAACCTCGACCAGGTCGTCGCCGTGCAATCGGTCGCCGAACCCGCGCCGCAGGGTTGCCTCGTCGATCGCCTGCTCGTGGCGGCCGCCCGCTACGGGGTGCCGTCGGTGCTCTGCCTGAACAAGGTGGACCTCGACCCGCTCGTCGCCGCCGACCCGCGCTGGGATTACTACGCCGGTCTCGGCATCGCCGTCGTGCGCACGGCGGCGCGCAGCGGCCTCGGCCTCGACCTGCTTGCCGATCGCCTGCGCCATCGCATCTCGATCCTGCTCGGCGCCTCGGGCGTGGGCAAGAGCAGCCTGCTGAACGCGATCGACCCCGCGCTGCGCCTGCGCACCGGCGAGGTCACCGGCAAGACCGGCCTCGGGCGGCACACCACCACGCACACCGAGCTGTTCCCGCTCGCCTGCGGTGGCTTCATCGCCGACTCGCCGGGCCTGCGCGGATTCGATCCCTGGGACCTCGCCCCGATCGAGCTGCGCGACTACTGGCCCGACCTCGCCGCCTGGCAGGACACCTGCCGCTTCCGCACCTGCCTGCACCGGGACGAACCCGACTGCGGGGTGAAGCAGGCGGTCGCCGCCGGCAACCTGCCTTCCTGGCGCCACCAGGCGTATCTGGACATCCTGCGGGATCTGGAGGATCGTCGGCGGGAGTCGCTGCCTTATTGACCCGGTCGCGGGCTCAGTGCAGGCTGCCGGTCGCCAGGCCGCGATAGTAGCGGTACGCTTCGTGGCCCTCGTGCAGCGCGCGGTCGACCGGCTTGACCCCGGTGACCTTGCGGAAGCGGATCTTGCGATCGGCGCGGTCGGCCAGCTCGGAGCCGGGCAGGTCGCCGAGCCGGGTGGCGGGCGCCTTCTGCACCAGTTCGTAGTTGAGCACGGCCACGAAGGTGAGCCAGCAGAGGAACAGGACGATGTTGCGTACGGTGCGCATGGTCGGGTTCCCGATCCGGACGGTCGAGCCGTTGCCAGGGACCGTCGGGGACGTCGACGGTCATGGACCGGTCATCGGCCACCGGCCGCGGGGACTTGAGCCTCCGGTGGGCGGCCGATGAACCGCGTGCTCAAACGGCGTCTGACCGGCTGGGCGGCCCGCCGCTGGCGCCGCGAACCCCTTGTGGCCGGCGACCTGCTGTCGCTGCGGCCCGACCGCATCCTGATCGTGCGCCAGCACAACCAGATGGGGGACATGGTCTGCGCCACGCCGTGCTTCCGGGCGATCAGGGAGACGTGGCCTCGGGCCCGCACCGCGCTGGTGACCGCGCCGGTCAACCGGGAGGTGGTGGCGCACAATCCGCACCTCGACCAGCTGATGCTCTTCGAGCAGCGTCTGTGGCGGCAGCCGGCTGCGCTGGCGGCCTGGTTGCGCGCGCTGCGCGCGTTCAGGGCCGACCTGGCGATCGTGCTCAACAGCGTGTCGTTCTCGGCCACGAGCGGGTTCCTGGCGCTCTGGTCGGGGGCGCGCTGGGTGATCGGCGGCGACGGCGAGGCCTTCGGCTCGGAGGTTTCCCGGGCCTACAGCCTGCGCCTGCCGGCCAGCCCGGTCCTGGACCGCCACGCGGTGCGGCACGGGTTGGCGCCGCTCGAGGCCGTCGGCATCACGACCAGCGACCGGTCGACCGTCCTGGTGCCCTCGGCCGCCGATCAGGCCGCCGCCGCGCAGCTCGCCGCGCGCCTGCTGCCGCCGGGACCGTTCTGGGCGATGCACCCCGGCGCGGGCAAGGCGCAGAACTGCTGGCCGGCCGAACGGTTCGCCGACCTCGCTCGACGCGCCGCCCGCACCCAGCATCCGGTCCTCGTCCTGCACGGTCCAGCCGACGCCGCCGCGCTCGCGCGCTTCTCGCAGGCGCTCGGCGAGCCGGCGCCCGGGTCGTCGCCCGTCGTCGTCGGACCCAGGCTGACGATCGGCGCCGGCGCGGCCCTGCTGGCGCGTGCCGAGCGGTTCCTCTGCAACGACACGGGGGTCATGCACGTGGCCGGCGCGCTGGGCGTGCCCACGCTCGCGCTCTTCGGCCCCACCGATCCGGAACTCTGGAAGCCACCGACCGACCGCGTCGTGGCGTTGCGTGCGACGCGGCGCGAGCCGGACCCGCGCGGCGACGAGTATGGCTGGCTGGAGACGCTCGGCGCCGACGAGGTGTGGGAGGCCTGGCGCCGGTTGCCCGCCTGATGGGCAACCGGCGGGCGCGTGGTCAGCGTGCGTCGGGAAGCGCCGTTTCCGCCGCGATGAAATCGTGCACCAGCCAGGCCGCGGCGCTCTCGTTGCCGTTGTGATCGACGGCGGTGACCGCGTAGGTGGCCGGGCCCTCGAACGGCGCGGCGTCGACGTAACGCTCCTCGACCACGAGGCTGTGCGTCAGGGCGATCGTCTGCCCGCGCGCGGTGCGATGGATCCGGTAACCGACCGGAGCGGGGTGCATCGCGCTCTTGTCCCAGGCCAGCTTCACCCGGCGTCCCTCGTTGCATGCCGACAGCCCGCTCGGCGGCGCCGGCGGCGCGGCGTCGATCGCGGGCGCCAGGGGCAGCGGCGGCCGTGCCGAGGTCTGACCCCCGCCGCTGCAGGCGCCGAGGCCGAGCAGCAGGATCAGGATGCTGACGATGGTGAACGTGCGGCGCATCGTGAATCCTCCGTTGACATCGTTCCTGCAGCGCCCGGGACCTGCCGCCGGTGGGCGTCAGGTCCCGGCACGTCGCATCAGCAGGGGGACCAACCCCCACATGGTGGCCCTGCTAGAACTGCGTGGGCGCTTCCTGGATCGGATCGTCGTCGTTTTCCAGGGTCAGCGTGATGGTGGCGGCGGCGCTCGCGTTGCCGCTCGTATCGACCGCGTGGATGTAGTACGTCAGCACGCGGCCGTGGCCCTCGATGTCATCGTCCACGTAGGACGTGGCGGCCTGGGGCGCAGCCACCAGGGCGACGGGCGACAGGTCGTAGCTGCCGCGATAGACGAGGTAGCCGGCGAGGTCGAGATCGGTGGCGTTCGCCTGCCAGGTGATGGTCGCGACCTGGTGCCGCGGCGCGAAATCGACGTTCAGGCCGCTGGGCAGCACGGGCGGCGTGGTGTCGACCGGCGGCTGCGTGGGGTTGCTGCTGCTGTTGCCGCACCCGCTGACGATCAGCATCGCAGCGAGCAGGCACGCGAGGGTGAGGTTCAGGTTCTTGCTGGCCATGGTTGGTCCTCCTTACAAGGTGTCGCTCGGTGCCCGCAGACGTCGTGGATGCGAGCTGAGGAGCGGCCGCAGGAACTCCTTCGGTTGCTGTGGCACGGTGCTTCCCGTTCCCGCAGCCGGCTCCGGCCCCGGGATTGCAATCGGGGTGCCACGGGTTCTGCGGGTCGATGGCGGCCAACACAAATCGTTGCATAACAAGAATTTGTATAGTTCGGTGGTTGTTCTTGGGCCGTTCGCGGCCTCATGAGCAACGGCGCGCCACGTTGTGTCCTGCCACGCCCGATCGAGGCGGCCTTGCAATGTGCCCGGCGGGCGCCGGCGGTTGCCCTGCCGGGGTCTGCGGACCCTGCCAGGCCCCGGCGACGATCGCCCGCCGGCGCGACAAAGCCCTTGACCGG
The DNA here is from genome assembly GCA_964630845.1 of uncultured Fibrobacteraceae bacterium. Classification (GTDB taxonomy): domain Bacteria; phylum Krumholzibacteriota; class Krumholzibacteriia; order LZORAL124-64-63; family LZORAL124-64-63; genus Glo-17. The sequence continues at coordinate 2,428 of CAZVWL010000072.1, read as the reverse complement.
TTTGCGTTTATGCACCACGATGAAAACCCTTGGCCGCCCCCGGAGGTGGCCGTGCCATGCCCGGAGCGAGGAGGTTCGTCGGATGACCAAGGCCGATATCGTGGAGGACATCGCCCAGCGCACGGGATTGACCAAGAAGGAAGTGGGCGAGACCGTGGATCTCTTCCTGGAGAAGATCGGCGACCTCCTGGTCCAGGGGCAGCACCTGGAAATCCGCGGCTTCGGCACGTTCAAGGTCAAGGAACGCAAGGAGCGCATGGCGCGGAACCCGCGCACCGGCGATGCCGTGCCGGTGCCCTCGCGCCGCGTGCCGATCTTCAAGGTCTCCAAGATGCTGAAGGATCGGGTGGCCGGCGATTGACCCGGCCAACGCCGTCGTGATCGACCTGCGCAGCGATACGGTGACCCGTCCGACCGCGGCCATGTACGAGGCCATGGTCCGGGCCGAGGTCGGCGACGACGTGCTGGGCGATGATCCCACGGTCCTGCGCCTGCAGGCCGAGGTGGCCGCCCTGCTCGGCAAAGCCGACGCCCTCTACGTGCCCAGCGGCACCATGGCCAACCAGCTCGCCCTCGGCGCCCAGACCCGGCCGGGCCAGCAGGTGATCCTCGAGGCCGGCGCCCACATCTACCAGTACGAAGGCGGCGCGCCGGGCGCGCTCTGGGGCGTGACCACGGCCCAGCTCGTGGGCGAAGGCGGCGCGCTCACCTGGGACCAGATCGCGGCCGCGCTGCCGCCCGCGGACGTCCATTTCCCCGAGCCAGGCCTGATCTGCCTGGAGAACACGCACAACAAGGCGGGCGGCCGCATCCTGCCGCAGGGCGAGGTCGTGCGCATCGGTGAGCAGGCCCGCGCCCGCGGCCTGCGCCTGCACCTCGACGGCGCCCGCCTCTGGAACGCCCACGTCGCCGGTGGTTCGCCGCTGTCCACGCTCTGTGCGCCGTTCCACACGGTCTCGGTCTGCTTCAGCAAGGGACTCGGCGCGCCGGTCGGCTCCTGCCTCGCCGGCGACCTCGCGACCATCGACCGCGCCCGGCGCCTGCGCAAACGTCTGGGCGGCGGCATGCGCCAGTCCGGACTGCTGGCCGCCGCGTGCCTGCACGCGGTCCAGCACAACCTCGCGCGCCTCGCCGAGGACCACGCCCACGCGCGCCGCCTCGCCGACGAGCTGGCCGGCCCGCTGCTTCGCGTGACCCATCCGGTGGAGACGAACATCGTCATGGTCGACGTCGCCGCGCCGGGCACGGCAGGCGGTCTGCTGGCCCACCTCGCCGGCCACGGCATCCGCGCGCTGAGCCTCGGCCCCGGCCGCATCCGCCTGATCCCGAACCTGCACGTGACGGCCGCCGACATCACGACGACCGTGTCTGTCCTGAACGGTTACCGGGGAGAGGTCGGGTGAAGATCGTGATCATCGGCGCGGGCTCGGTCGGCCTCGACCTGGCGCGCAGCCTCAGCGCGGCCGAGAACGACGTCGTGCTCGTCGAGTGCGATCCGGCCGTCCTGGCCAAGGCCCAGGACGAGGTCGATTGCCGCTGCGTGCTGGGCAGCGGCGTGGCCCCCGCCGCGCTCGAGCAGATCGGCATGAAGGACTGCGACCTGTTCGCGTCGGTCACCAACCGCGACGAGATCAACATCATCGCGGCGCTGACGGCGAGCAAGCTGGGCGCCCGCGTGCGCGCGGCCCGCGTGCGTGACGAGGGCTACTACCTGGGCGGGCGCACGGTCTTCCCGGAGATCGACCTGGCGATCAACCCGGACCACGAGGCGGCCAACCGCATCCGGGAGATCCTGTTCCGCGCCGGCGCGACCGAGGCCTACCTGTTCGCGGGGGGGCGCGTGCTGGTGGTGGCGGCGAGGGTCGAACAGGACAGCGTCGCGGCGGGCAAGGCCCTGAGCGACCTCAACGCCGAGCTGAGCGGCGCGATCGGCCTGGTCGCCGTCATCCTGCGCGACGGCAAGACCATGATCCCCAGGGGCGACACCGTGCTGAAGCCCGGCGACACGGTGTACTTCACCGGCACCCGCCGGCTGGTCGACCGTTCCCTCTTCTACGTGCACGCCGAGCAGGAACCGCTGCACCGGGTGATGATCGTGGGCGCCACGCCGATGGGCATCGAGCTGGCGCGCGACCTCGCCGCCGCCCGCGTCAAGGTCAAGCTCGTCGACGCCGACGCCGAACGCTGCCGGCTGGCCAGCGAGCAGCTGCACCATGCGCTAGTGCTGAACATCGATCCGGTCGATTCGGCGCCGCTGGCCGACGAGGGCATCGGCGAGATGGACGGCTTCGTGGCGGTCGGACCCGACGAGGAGCTGAACATCCTCAGCTGCCTGCTGGCGCGGCGCCACGGCGCGGCGCGCACGGTCTGCCTGGTGAACCGGGCCGATTACGTCGAGCTGCTGCCGCAGCTCGGCATCGACGCGGCC
>CAZVWL010000071.1:0-12395 GCA_964630845.1 uncultured Fibrobacteraceae bacterium | reverse complement strand
ACCACTTCATGGTCGAGATGCACGGTCACTTCCCCTGGCCCGAGGGCACGGCGACCACCGAGATCCTGCTCTCGGGCGAACGGGCCGGCGGCCAGGCGCGCGTGCTCGCGCTGGCGGCGGGCCTGGGCGCGCTGTACGACGGGCTGGTGCTGACGGCGCGGGCGATGGCCGAGGAGATCAACTTCCGCGTGGTGTGGATCGGCGAGTTCATGGAGGGACACTTCCTGAAGCTTTCCCTGCTGAACAACGCAGCCATCGTCGGGGTGGGCTACATCATCGGCGTGCGGTACGCGGCGATCATCTGCGCGGGGTCGTTCATGGCCTCGTGGCTGCTGGTGCCGATCGTCTACGCGATCGGCAAGCACGTGCCCGAGGTGCTGGCGCCCGGGACGGTGCCGATCGGCGAGATGTCGATCAACGAGGTCTTCAAGTACTACGTGCGCATCATCGGCGTGGGCGGCATCGCCGGCGCCGGCCTGATGGGCATCCTGCAGTCCTTGCCGTCGATGATCCGCTCGATCGGGGCCAACCTCAAGGGCATGCGCAGCCAGGATCACCGGGCCCGCACGCAGGTGCCGCGCACCGATCGCAGCCTGGCGGGGTCGGTCACGGGCGTCGGCGTGTTGATCTTCGCGATCTGCGCGGTGCTCTTCTTCAGCCTGGGCATCGGACTTACGGGCGCGGTCGGCTACGCGATCGCGGCCACGGTGCTGGTGATCGTGATCGCGTTCCTGTTCGCGCCGGTCTCGGCCCGGGCGATCGCCATCGTCGGCACCAATCCCGTGTCCGGCATGACCATGCTGACGTTGATCATCACCGGCCTCGTGCTGTCGCGCATGGGGTTGACCGGCGGCCAGGGCATGTTCGCCACGATGATGGTCGGCGGCGTGGTGTGCACGGCGCTGGCGGCGTCGGGCGCGCTGGCCAGCGACCTGAAGGTGGGCCACTGGCTGGGGGCGACGCCGTCCCGGCAGCTCGCGCTGAAGTTCGTCGGCACGCTGGTGGCGGCGGTCTTCTGCGGCCTGGCGATGTGGCTGCTCGCGCAGTCGGGCGACGGCTTCGGCAGCCGCAGCCTGCCGGCGCCGCAGGCCTCGGCCATGAAGGAGATCCTGGTCGGCATCTTCGGCGCCACGGAGCAGCCGCTGCAGTGGTACCTGTTCGCCCTCGGCGTGGCCTTCGCGCTGGTGCTGCGGGTGACCGGCGTGCCCGCCCTCGCGTTCGCCCTCGGCATGTACCTGCCGATGGAGATCAACACGCCGGTGCTGCTCGGCGGCATCCTGTCGTGGGTGGTGCAACGCAAGCGGGCGGGCGAGGACGTGGCCATGGCCGAAGCGCGCCACCAGCAGGGCATCCTGATCGCGTCGGGCCTGATCGCCGGCGGCGCGCTCTGGGGCGTGGTGAACGCGGCCCTCGGCGTGGGTTTCGGGGCCGAGCGCATGGCGTCGTTCCATGTCCTGTCCGACCACGCCGTCGAGGGACCGCTGGGCGAGGGACTGGCGCTCGGTGCGCTGGTCGTGCTGTGCTGGCTGGTCGTGGCCTGGTCGCGCAAGGTGGCGCGTCAGGCAGGCGTGTGATAGGTTTGTGAGGTGGTCGCGGGCCGAGGCGGGCGCCGCAGACGTATTCAACCGAAGGAGCAGCGATGGCGATGAAGATCGGGATCAACGGGTTCGGCCGCATCGGCCGGCTGGTGTTCCGCGCGGCGGCAGCCAACCCCAAGGTCGAGGTGGTCGGCATCAACGACCTCTTCGACGCGAAGCAGCTCGCGTACATGCTGAAGTACGACACCGTGCACGGCCCGTTCGACGGCACCGTCGAAGCGGGTGACGGCTTCCTGTCGGTCAACGGCAAGCGCATCCGCCTGACCGCGGAGAAGAACCCTGCCAACCTGAAGTGGGGCGAGGTCGGCGCCGAGTACATCTGCGAGTCGACGGGGCTGTTCCTGGACAAGGCCGGCGCCGAGGGGCACCTGCAGGCGGGCGCCAGGTGCGTCGTCATGTCGGCGCCCTCGAAGGACGACACGCCGATGTTCGTCATGGGCGTCAACCACAAGAGCTACAAGGGCGAACAGTACGTCTCGTGCGCGTCCTGCACGACGAACTGCCTGGCGCCGGTGGCCAAGGTGCTGCACGACCACTGGGGCATCGCCGAGGGGCTGATGACCACCGTGCACGCGACCACCGCCACGCAGAAGACCGTCGACGGCCCCGGCGGCAAGAAGGACTTCCGCGGCGGCCGCGCCGCCGCCGGCAACATCATCCCCTCCTCGACGGGCGCCGCCAAGGCGGTCGGCAAGGTGATCCCCGCCCTGAACGGCAAGCTGACGGGCATGGCGTTCCGGGTGCCCACGTTGAACGTCTCGGTGGTCGACCTCACCGTCCGCCTCGAGAAGGCGCCCGGCGCCGACGCCGCCTCGGCCTACGAGGCGATCAAGGCCGCGATGAAGGCCGCGTCGGAAGGCGAGCTGAAGGGGATCCTGGGCTATACCGAGGACGAGGTCGTTTCCTCGGACTTCAACCACGACGCGCGCACCTCGATCTTCGACGCGGGCGCCGGCATCATGCTGAACCCCACGTTCGCCAAGGTCGTGTCCTGGTACGACAACGAGTGGGGCTACTCGTGCAAGCTGGTGGACTTCATCCTGTACATGGCGCAGAACCGCTAGTTTAGGGTCGACGATACGGTGGACGGCCGGGTTGCGGGCAACCGCAGCCCGGCTGGCGCGTTCGTCGTTTCAGGACTCCGCCGCCGCAAGCTTCCGCAGCCGCCGCGCCCGCACCAGGCATTCGCAGACCTCGACCATGACCCCGACCGGCACGCGATCGGCATTCAGCACGAGGTCGTAGTGGGCGGGGTCGTGGACGTCGGCCTTGAAGTAGTCCATCACGAACGCCGCGCGGGCCTGATCGCCGCGACGGCGCGCGCCCGTGACCAGCCGCAACCGCAGATCGGCGCGGTCGCCCAGGATGAAGCCGGCGCCGCGGCCCACGAAGACCGCGCCGCCCGTCTCGGCCAGGGTCTTGACCGTGCGGGCCAGCGCCAGGGCGTAGTCGTCGCGCAGGAACAGCCGGCCGCCGATCAGACCCCGGACCCAGGCCTCCACGCCGTTGATCAGGCCTTCGTCGAGCTGGGCGATGAAGTCGCGCCGCAGGCCCGTGTCGAGGGCGATGCGGTCGACCAGCTCGCGGTCCCAGACCTGGACCCCGAGGCGCGCGGCGAGCGTCGCGGCCAACGCCGTGGCGTCGCAGCCTTCGACGCGGCTGATGGTCACGACAGGTCGTGGCGGCGGTGGCGGTGCCTGCGGACGCTCACGCAGCAACGCGCGCAGGTGGTTGTAATGGTGCAGCTGGCGGGCGATGAGGGTTTCGATGACCAATCTGGACATGGCGCACCCCCTTGCCGGTGACGATACCATATCCAGGCGCTCCGCGAAAGAGCGTGTTCAATATGACATCGAGTCCAGCTTCACCTTTCCCTGGAACACCCGGTAGATGTGGAAGGTGTAGGCGATCACCAGCGGCATGCCGATCGCGGCCATGATCAGCATCGTCTGGAGCGTCTTCGTCGAGCTGGCGGCGTTGAAGGCGGTCAGGCTGAGGTCGGCGTCCGGTCGCCCGTGGATCAGGGACGGGAACATGCCGACGCCGAAGAGCGCCAGCAGGAGCAGGATCGCCGCCGACGAGGATAGAAACGCGCGGAACTCCCGCCCGAGGTGGATCTCGCGGGGGATGTTGGCGATCGCCAGCACGCTGGCGGCCGGCAGCAGGAAGAGCAGCGGCTGCTGCCGGAACGGGTCGGCCATGTGCGGCAGGTAGAGCAGCGTGGCCATGGTGACGATCACGTAGAGGATCACGAACGCGATGATCGTTGGCCTCACCCAGGTGCGCACGCGGGCGTTCAGGTCGCCCTCGGTCTTCAGCACCAGGTAGATGGCGCCGTGCATCAGGAACACGGCGACCACGAGCAGGCCGGTCAGGACCGTGTAGGGGTGGATCTGCTGGACGATGTCGCCCTGGTAGCGGAAGTTCGGCTCCAGGGGAACGCCCCAGGCCACGTTGCCCAGCGCGACGCCGATCAGCAGCGACGCCAGCAGGCTGGAGACCGAGAACGCCCAGTCCCAGAAGCTGCGCCAGGCAGACCGGGCGCGCAGGCTGCGCACGTGGATCGAGACGCCCCGGAAGATCAGCGTGAACAGCAGGAGGATGAACGCCACGTAGAAGCCGCTGAAGGCGGTGGCATAGACGTGGGGGAAAGCGGCGAAGAGGGCGCCGCCGCCGGTCACCAGCCACACCTGGTTGCCGTCCCAGAATGGGCCGATCGCGTTCAAGAAGACGCGGCGGTCGCGGTCGCCGCGCGCCAGCAGGTGCAGGCCGCCGACGCCGAGGTCGAAGCCGTCGAGGATCGCGTAGCCGGTCAACAGCACGCCGACCAGCACGTACCAGATGACGTTGTACAGCTCGGGCATCATGACTGGGCCTCCCCGGTGCGCGGCATGTCGTCGGCCTGGGGGCCATGCTTGATCTTCTGGTCCAGGAGCACGAGGAAGACCACCAGCAACGCGATGTAGATCAGCGTGAAGAGGATCAGGGAGAAGAGCACATTGCCGGCCGACACGGTGTCGCTGACGCCCTCGGCCGTGCGCATCAGCCCGTAGACGATCCACGGCTGCCGGCCGATCTCGGCCGCCGCCCAGCCCACCTGGTTCGAGACCTGCGGCAGCAGCACCGAGAACACGAAGATCCATAGCAGCCAGCGCCGCTCGAACAGCAGGCCCCGCCAGGCGAGCAGGCCGCCGCTCCAGGCCAGCAGGATGAGCGTCATGCCGATGGCGACCATCAGGTGGTAGAGCTGGAACGTGATCTGCACCGGCGGCCGGTCCGACGGCGGCCACTCGTTGAGGCCGCGCACCTCCGTCTCGACGTCCTGGCCGATCAGCCAGCTCAAGAGGCCGGGGATCTTGATGCCGTGCACGGTCTGGTTCGCCTCGTCCACCCAGCCGACCACCGTCAAGTCGGCGCGCTTGCCCGTCTCGTAGATGCCCTCGAAGGCGGCGAGCTTGGCGGGTTGGTGCTCGGCGACCGTCACGGCGCTGTCGTGCCCGGAAACGAGCTGCGCCAGCGAGGCGACCATCGCCAGCCCGAAGCCGATCTTCATCGACGACCGCGCGAACGCCAGGTGCTGCCGCCGCAGCAGGTAGTACGCGCTGACCGAGATCACGAAGAAGGCGCCCGCCTGCCAGCAACCCATCACGGTGTGCCACAAGCGGTCGACGGTCGACGGGTTGAGCACCGCTTCCCAGAAGCTCGTGAGCTCCGCGCGCGGTCCCACCGGCGTCTCGACGATGTGGTAGCCCGCCGGGGTCTGCATCCAGCTGTTGGCCACGATGATCCAGATCGCGCTGAAATGCGCGCCGAGGCACACCATGCAGGTGGCGAAGAAGTGCATGCCCTTGCCGATGCGGTCCCAGCCGAAGAGCAGCAGCGCCAGGAAGCCGGACTCCAGGAAGAAGGCGAAGATGCCCTCGGCGGCCAGCGGGCTGCCGAAAATGTCGCCCACGTAGCGCGAGTACTGCGCCCAGTTGGTGCCGAACTGGAACTCCATCACGATGCCCGAGCCCACGCCGAACGCGAAGATCAGGCCGAAGATGCGCACCCAGAACCGGGTCATCTGATGGTAGATCGGCAGGCCCGTCTTGAGGTACAGGCCCTCCATGATGACCAGCAGGAGGCCCAGGCCGATGCTCAAGGGCGGGTAGATATAGTGGAAGCCGATCGTGAGGGCGAACTGGATGCGGGAGAGCAGGACGACGTCCATGGCATGCTCCTGTCTGACGTGGCCGGCATCTATCGGTAATGTCTGCCTTCGGCAGCAGAATTCAAGGGCGCGGTTGCCGGTGGCACGAATTCCTGTTCCTTGTCCGCGGGACCCGACCCGCCGCCGCCTCGGAGTTCGAGCCGTGACCACGACCCTCTGGCGCCAACCCGGATTCCTCGCGTACCTGGCCCTGCACCTGGCCTGCCTGGCCGTGTTCGCCACCGGCGCGAGCCCGGCGGCGGTCGGCGTCGCGCTCGGCCTCTACCTCGTGCGCATGTTCGCGATCACCGGCTTCTACCATCGTTACTTCAGCCACCGCGCGTTCAAGACCTCGCGCCCGGTCCAGTTCCTCTTCGCCCTGCTGGGCGCCAGCAGCGGCCAGCGCGGGCCCTTGTGGTGGGCCAGCCACCACCGGCACCACCACGCGCGCAGCGACGAACCCGACGACCTGCACTCGCCACGCCAGCACGGTCTGTGGCACGCCCACGTGGGCTGGATCTGGCGACCCGAGGCCCGGCCCACCGATCCCGACCGCATCAAGGACCTCTGGCGCTACCCGGAGCTGCGCTGGCTCGACCGCTGGCACATGCTGGCGCCGCTGGCCCTGGGCGCGGCCGTCTTCGCGCTCGGGTGGCTGCTGGAGCACCGCGCGCCCGACCTCGGCGCCGACCGCTGGCAGATGCTCGTCGTCGGCTTCTGCTGGTCGACCGTGCTGCTCTACCACGGCACCTACACGATCAACTCGCTGAGCCACCGCTTCGGCCGCCGCCGCTTCGACACCCCCGACGACAGCCGCAACAACTGGCTGCTCGCCCTGATCACCCTGGGCGAGGGCTGGCACAACAACCACCACATGTTCCCCGGCACCGTGCGCCAGGGCTTCCGCTGGTACGAGGTCGACGCGACCTGGTACGGCCTCTGGTTGCTCGAGCGCCTGGGCGTGGTGCGCGAGCTGCGCGGCCTGCCCCGGCGGGCGCGGGCGATGCTGGCCGGCGAGGTCGACCCCGCCTGATGATCTCCTGAATCGATGGATTTGAAAATCAGTATCTAGCGCTTGACATGATTGGCGTTACTGTATAGTATTTGTCCAGGACATTAACTAGATACTGCAGGAGATGCCGCGAATGACCACTGCCACCAGCAAGCGCATCGCCGTGATCGGGGCCGGCGTGTCCGGCCTCGTGGCGGCGTGGTTGCTGCGCCGGCGGCACGAGGTGGTGCTGCTGGAGTCGTCGGCCCGCCTTGGTGGTCACGTGCATACGGTCGACGTCGAGGAAGACGGCCGTGCCGTGGCCATCGACACCGGGTTCATCGTCTTCAACGAGGCCAACTACCCAGGCTTCTGCCGCCTGCTCGAACAGCTGGGCGTGGCGTCCCAGCCCAGCGACATGAGCTTCTCGGTGCGCGACGATCGCGACGGCATCGAGTACCGCGGCTCGAGCCTCGATACCCTCTTCGCCCAGCGTCGCAACCTGCTACGACCCCGCTTCTGGGGCCTCGTGGCCGACCTGCTGCGTTTCCTGCGCGAGGCGCGCGGCCTGCTCGAGGCCGACCCGTCGCTCACCCTCGGCCAGTGGCTCGACGCGCGCCGCTATGGCCGCGCGTTCCAGGAGCAGCACATCCTGCCGATGGGCGCGGCCTTGTGGTCCATGCCGCTGGACGACGTGCGCGCGTTCCCCGCCCGCCACTTCGCCGCGTTCCTGGCCAACCACCACATGCTGCAGATCAAGGGGCGCCCGACCTGGCGCGTGGTGCGTGGGGGGTCGCGGACCTACGTCGAGGCCCTGGTGCGGGGCTGGCGCCACGAGATCCGCCTGGCCACCCCGGTCGTGCGCGTCGAGCGCGGGGACCAGGGGGTGGCGGTGACGGTCGCCGGCGGCGAGGTCGAGCGGTTCGATCACGTCGTGCTGGCCTGCCACAGCGACCAGGCCCTGCGCCTGCTGGCCGACCCGTCGCCGCTGGAGCGCGAGGTGCTCGGCGCGATCACCTACCGCGACAACGACGTGGTCCTGCACACCGACGCGGCCGCCGTGTTGCCGCGCCGTCGCAAGGCCTGGGCGAGCTGGAACTACCACCTGGCCGGGGGCGACGGCGCCGCCGTCACCTACCACATGAACCGGCTGCAATCGCTCGACGCGCGCCTGCCGTACTGCGTCTCGCTCAACGAGACCGCGCGCCTCGACCCCGCCCGCATCCTCGGCCGCTGGACCTACGCCCACCCGCAGTTCACGACCGCGGCCGTCGCCGCCCAGCGGCAGCGCGACGCCCTCAACGCCCACCCGCAGACCAGCTACTGCGGCGCCTACTGGGGCTGGGGCTTCCACGAGGACGGCGTGGTGAGCGCCCTGGCCGTGGCGGCCCGATTCGGGGAGCGGCTGTGATGCACAGCGCGCTGTACACCGGCTGGGTGCGCCACCGCCGCCACGCGCCGGCGGGCCACGAGTTCCGCTACCGCCTGTTCATGGTGTACCTCGACCTCGCCGAACTCGACGCCGTGTTCGACCGCCACCCCCTGTGGCGCCGCGAGGGTGCGGCCGTGGTGAGCTTCCGGCGCGCCGACTACCTCGGCGACCCCGCCCGACCGCTGGTCGACGAGGTGCGCGACCGTGTGCACGCCGCGCTCGGCCGCCGTCCGGCCGGCCCGGTGCGCCTGCTGACGCACCTGCGCACCTGGGGCGTCTGCTTCAACCCCGTCAGCTTCTACTACTGCTTCGACGAGGCGGGCGCCCTCGATGCGATCGTGGCCGAGGTCACCAACACCCCGTGGCACGAGCGCCACGCCTACGTGCTGGACGCGCGGGCCGGCCGCCGCGGTCGGGTCTGGCGCTTCGACCTCGCCAAGCAACTGCACGTCTCGCCGTTCTTCGGCATGGAGCAACGTTACGACTGGCTCTTTCGCGAGCCCGGAGAGAGCCTCGTCGTGCACATGAACAACCTCGAGCGCGGCGGCCGCGTGCTGGACGCGACGCTGGCGCTGCGCCGGCGCGAGCTGACGCCGCGGGCGATGTCGGCCGTGCTGATCCGGTACCCGCTGATGACCGCCCGCGTGATCGCCGCCATCCACTGGCAAGCGCTGCGCCTCTGGCTGAAGCGCGTGCCGTTCATCCCGCATCCGGAGAGCCAGTCATGAACACCCTCGCCCGCACCGCGCCGCGCGCGTCGTGGCGCCTCGACCTCGCCCGTCCCCTCGTGGGCGCCGTGCTCGGCCGCATCGCCGAGGGCTGCCTGCGCGTGCGTGACCGTGGCCGCCTGCACGTGTTCGGCGATGCGGCCGCACCGGCCGAACTGCAGGCCGAGATCGTCGTGCGCCATCCGTCCTTCTGGTCGGCCGTGCTTGCGGGCGGCTCCAGCGGCGCGGCGGTCGCCTACGCCGACGGGGCCTGGGACTGCGATGACCTGCCTGCCCTGGTGCGCATCTTGGCGCGCAACGCCGCAACGAGCGAGCGGCTGCGCGCCGCGATGGCGGTGGCGTCCGGCCCGCTGCGCTGGCTCGGCCACCTGCGCCACGCGAATTCCCGATCCGGCAGCCGCCGCAACATCGCCGCGCACTACGATCTGAGCAACGAGTTCTTCGCCCTCTGGCTGGACCCGACGCTCACCTACTCGGCGGGCATCTTCCCGCACCCGCAGGCGAGCCTGCGCAACGCGAGCCTCGCCAAGTACGAGCGCATCTGCCGCCTTCTTGATCTCGGCCCTGGCGACCACGTGCTGGAGATCGGCACCGGCTGGGGCGGCTTCGCGATCTACGCCGCGCACCACCACGGTTGCCGCGTGACCACGACCACGATCTCCGCCGCCCAGCACGACGAGGCCGCCCGACGCATCGCCGCCGCGGGCCTGCAGGATCGCGTCACCCTGCTGCAACGCGACTATCGCGACCTCGAGGGCACCTACGACAAGCTCGTCTCCATCGAGATGATCGAGGCCGTCGGCCATCGCTACCTGCCGAAGTTCTTCCGCGTGTGCACCGAGCGGCTGCGCCCGGGCGGCACCATGCTGCTGCAGGCCATCCTGATCCGCGACGACCTGTACGACCGCGCCCGCCGCACCGTCGACGTCATCAAGGAGCACATCTTCCCCGGCACGGACATCCCGTCGCGCCGGGCCATCACGCAGGCGGTCACGGCTGCCGGCAGCGACCTGCGCCCGCTGGACGACCACGACCTGACGCCCCACTACGCCGAGACCCTGCGCCACTGGCGCGAGCGCGCCGACGCCGCAGCCCTGCCCATCGAGACCCTTGGCTTCGACCGCCGGTTCCGGCGCCTCTGGCGTTTCTACCTGGCTTATTGCGAGGGCGGCTTCCGCGAGCGCCGCATCATGAGCGCGCAGCTCCTGTTCGGCCGCGCCGGGGCCGCCGCGCCGCCCGCCGACGTGCTGGCGGCTGCCAACCGACCCTCGCACCGCCGGTGGCCGCTGTGATCGGCTGGATGTTCGTCGGCGCCGCGGCGCTCATGACCGTGCTGTGGCTCGTGCAGCGCCGCACCGGCAACGCCGCCATCGTCGACGTCGGCTGGGCGGCCAGCCTGGGGGCGATGGGCGTGGCCTACGGCCTGCTCGGATCCGGCCACTGGCTGCCCCGGCTGCTCGTGGCCGTCATGGCTGGCGGCTGGGGCCTGCGCCTGGCCTGGCACCCGGCGCGCGACCGCGTGGTCGGCCATCCCCAAGAAGGCCGCTACGTGGCGCTGCGACGCCGCTGGGGCCCGCGCTTCCAGCCCCGCCTCTTGCTCTTCTACCAGGCCCAGGCGCTGCTCGCCGCCGTGCTCTCGCTGCCGTTCCTGCTGGCTGTCCGGCGGCCGGATCCCCACTGGCTCGACCTCGCCGCCCTCGCGCTCTGGCTGGGCGGCCTGTCCCTGGAAGGCGTGGCCGACCGCCAGCTCGCCCGCTTCAAGAGCGACCCCGCCAATCGCGGCGAGGTCTGCCGACGCGGCCTCTGGCGCTACTCGCGGCACCCGAACTACTTCGGCGAGTGGCTCGTCTGGATCGCCTTCGCGTTGCCGGCGCTGCCGGCGCCGGCAGGCTGGCTCGGACTCTCGTCGCCCCTGCTCATGCTCCTGTTCATCGTCAAGATCACCGGCATCCCGCCCACCGAGGCCCAGGCCCTGCGCAGCCGCGGCGAGGCGTACCGTCGTTACCAGCAAACAACCAGCGCGCTGGTGCCCTGGCCGCCGCGCAAGGAGAGATCGTGATGTGGTACGAGACCCTGCTCGAGAAGAACCTCGTCCCGCGCCCCCTGGTGCGCCGGGGCATCCGCCGCCGCCTCGCCGCCCGCCTGCGGCGCGAGTACGCCGGGTCGCTGGAGCAGCGCCACAGGCGCCTGATGGCGCTCGTGGCCGACCTGCGCCGAAGCCCGGTCGCCCTGCACACCGACCGCGCCAACGAGCAGCACTACGAGGTGCCGGCCGCCTTCTTCACGCAGGTGCTCGGCCGGCGGTGCAAGTACTCCAGCGGTTACTGGCCGGCCGGCGTCGAGACGCTCGACCAGGCCGAGGATGCGATGCTCGAGCTGACCTGTGACCGCGCGCAGCTACGCGACGGCCAGCACGTGCTGGACCTCGGCTGCGGCTGGGGGGCCTTCACCCTGCATGCCCTCGAGCGTTTCCCGACGCTGCGGGTCACCGCCTTCAGCAACAGCGCCTCGCAGCGCGCGTTCATCGAGGCGCGGGCCGCCGAGCGCGGTCTGCAGGACCGCCTGCGGGTCGTGACCGGCGACGCCCGGGCCCTGCCGCTCGAGGGGCCGTTCGACCGCATCGTCTCGGTCGAGATGCTCGAGCACATGCGCAACTACGAGACGCTGCTGGGCCGTCTGGCCGACCTGCTCGCCGACGACGGGCTCTGCTTCGTGCACATCTTCACCCACCGCGAAGTCGCCTATCCGTACGAGGTCGAAGGTCCGGACGACTGGATGGCGCGCCACTTCTTCACCGGCGGCCTGATGCCCAGCGACACGTTGCTGTACCATTTCCAGCGCGACCTCGAGATCGTCCGCCACTGGCGTCTGGACGGCACGCACTACGGCCGCACCGCCGAGGCGTGGCTGCGCAACCTCGACACGCGCCGGGCCGCGATCATGCCCGTGCTGGCGGCGACCTATGGCCAGGGCCAGGCGCGCCGCTGGCTCGTGCGCTGGCGGCTGTTCTTCCTGGCCTGCGCCGAGCTGTGGAACTACCGCGAGGGCAGCGAGTGGCTGGTCAGCCACTACCTGTTGCGCAAGCGCGGCGGTGGTCAGGCGGCGTTCATCTCGTACCACTGAAACCTTGACATCGGTCAAGGCGCTAGATTCGGCATGAGCGCATCTTGCGTCTAAGAAGGCGAGGTGCGTGATGACCGCGGTGCTGCTCGTCCCCACGGTGCTCAGCCTGCTGCTGGCGGGCGCCCACTTCCTGCGCGCCGACCAGGATGGGTTGGTCGTGCTGAGCGTCGCTTTGATCGCGCTCGTGGCCGTACCCCGCCGATGGGCGGCCTACCTGCTGCAGGGCGCTCTGCTGCTGATCGCGGCCGAATGGGTGCGCACGACCGTCGCGCTCGTCTCGGTGCGGCAGGCTCATGGGCTGCCGAGCGGTCGCATGGCTGCCATCCTCGGC